>NZ_SMKI01000809.1 GCF_004348415.1 Streptomyces hainanensis | reverse complement strand
GCGGAGGACGACCAGGGGGAGGACCAGGGCGAGGGCCAGGGCGAGCCGGGGTCCGGGCAGCCCCCGACCACCCTGTCCGACGAGGACGACCAGGGCCAGGACGAGGACGGGAACGGCGCCGGCACCCCCGCGTCGGCCGGTGGTCAGGACGGGCAGGGCCAGCAGGGCGGCTCGGGCGGCTCTGCTGGCTCGGGCGGCCGCCAGGCGACCCCCTCCCCGTCCGCGACCCAGGGCGTTCAGGGCGCCCAGAACGCCCAGGGCGACGAGCCCTGAGCCCGGTCCGGCCGTCTCTATAGGATCGGAGCCCGGCCGAGCAAGCCCGACCCGCGGGGGATCATGGACATCGCAGACATCAACGAGCTCTGGGACCGCGTCACCGGCACGCAGCCGGAACCCGAGCTGTGGCTGATAGTCGGCACGGCCGTCGTCGCCCTGGTGGCGGTCGTCCCGTACGGGGTGTGGCGCTGGTCGCGCAACACCATCACCATCGCCCACGAGGGCGGACACGGCCTGGTGGCGCTGCTCACCGGCCGCCGACTGCAGGGCATACGCCTGCACTCCGACACCTCGGGCCTGACCGTCTCCCGTGGCAAGCCCACCGGGATCGGCATGATCCTCACGGCCGCCGCCGGCTACACCGCCCCCTCGCTGCTGGGGCTCGCCGGCGCGGCGCTGCTCTCCGCCGGTCGCATCACCGCCCTGCTCTGGGGCGCCACCGCGCTGCTGCTCGCGCTGCTGGTGATGGTCCGCAACGCCTACGGCGTGCTCACCGTCCTCGTCACCTCGGCCGCCTTCCTGCTGGTCTCCTGGCTCACCGAGCCCGACGTGCAGGCGGCCTTCGCCTACCTGGTGGTGTGGTTCCTGCTCCTGGGGGGCGTGCGCCCGGTCTTCGAGCTCCAGGCCAAGCGCCGGCGCGGGCAGGCCGGGGACTCCGACGCCGACCAGCTCTCCCGGCTCACCAGCGTGCCCCCGCTCATGTGGCTGCTGCTGTTCCACGCCGTCGCGCTGACCTCGCTCACCGGTGGCGGACGCTGGCTCCTCGCCCTCTGACACCGCTGAACGCGCTTCCGCCGCGCTCCCGACGACTTTTGACGCCCGCCGGGAGAAGCCCCCGTCGGCCGGGTTCCGGCGGGCGCCGCACACTAAAGTGAGGGCCATGACCGACCACAGCCACAGCCCCGCTCTCTGGCCCGCGCCGTTCGCCGACGGCGCGATCGACGCGACCGTCACCGTGCCCGGATCCAAGTCGGTCACCAACCGGGCACTGATCCTCGCCGCGCTGGCCGCCGACCCCGGCTGGCTGCGTCGCCCGCTGCGGTCCCGGGACACGCTGCTGATGGCGGACGGGCTGCGCGCGCTGGGCATTGGTATCGAGGAGACGGTCTCGTCCAGCTCCCCGGTCTCCGGGCCGCAGGAGGGCGGCGGCGAGTCCTGGCGGATCATCCCGGCCACCCCGCAGCGCGGCCTCCACCGCGTCGGCGAGCGGCCGCTCGGTGCCGCTGACGGAGGGGATGTCGACGAGCCGGG
>NZ_SMKI01000808.1 GCF_004348415.1 Streptomyces hainanensis | reverse complement strand
TATAAGAGACAGGGGCGGGGGGCCGGAGCGCAGCGCCCGCAGGGCGGCGGCGAGGTCGCCCGGCACGTCCAGGTCGCCGCTGATGTAGGCCCGCGCCAGGCCGAGTTCGCCGGGCTGCCAGAGCAGCCGGCGCAGGGCGCGGCGGGAGCGGAGCACCACCAGCGGCCCGTCGCGGGGGCCGGTCTCGCTGCCGTCCCAGGCGCGCAGCCGGATCGGGGGCGGGCCGCCGAGGAGGTCGTCGAGGAGCGGGGCGAGCCGCTGGGCCACCCGGGTCATCGGCGGACCTCCCGGGTGGGGGCGGCGCCGTTTCCGGTGATCAGCAGTTGTCGCACGTCCAGGTAGCCGGCGCGGAAGCCGGCCTCGGAGTAGGCCAGGTAGAACGTCCAGGTGCGGCGGAAGGTGTCGTCGAAGCCGAGGGCGCCGACCTCGGTGGCGTGTGCGGCGAACCGCTCGCGCCACAGCCGCAGCGTCTCGGCGTAGTGCGGGGCGAAGCCGGTGGAGGCGGCGACGCGCAGGCCGGTGTGGCGGGCCACGGTCTCGTCGATGGCGTGGCCGGACGGCAGCATTCCGCCGGGGAAGACGTACTTCTGGATCCAGGTGTGGGTGCGGCGGCTGGCGAGCATCCGCCGGTGGGGCATGGTGATGGCCTGGAGGGCGATGTGGCCCCCGGGCCGCAACAGCCGGTCGAGGGTGCGGAAGTAGGTGGGCCAGTGGGCGGCGCCGACGGCCTCGATCATCTCGACGCTGACGACGGCGTCGAAGCGGCCCTCGATCTCGCGGTAGTCGGCGAGTCGGAGGGTGACCCGGTCGGCGAGTCCGGCGTCGGCGACGCGCCGGCGGGCGGTGGCCAGTTGGGCGGGCGAGAGGGTGACGGTGTGCACCCGGGCGCCGCGGGCGGCGGCGCGCAGCGCCAACTCGCCCCAGCCGGTGCCGATCTCCAGCAGTCGGGTGCCGGCGCCGACGGCGGCGAGGTCCAGGAGCCGATCGATCTTGTGGTGTTGGGCGGCGGTGAGGTCGGCGTGGGTCGCGGGCAGCGTGGGGAAGACCGCCGAGGAGTAGGTCATGGTGGGGTCGAGGAAGAGCGCGAACAGCTCGTCGGACAGGTCGTAGTGGCGGGGGATGTTGGCGGCGGCGTGGTACGGGGTGCCGTCGGCGCCCGGCGGCTGCCGGGTGGCCCAGAGCGGGCGCAGCGTCTGGAGGGCGGGCGGTATCAGGGTGGCGAGGTCGCGGGCGAGCACGGTCAGCACCGCGACCAGGTCGGGCGCGTCCCACTCGCCGGCCTGGTAGGACTCGCCGAAGCCGATCAGGCCGTCGGCGGCGAGGCGTCGGTGGAACGCGTCGGGGTCGTGGACGTGCAGCGCCGGGCCGCCGAGGCCGCGTTCCCGGCCGTCCGGGGTCCGCAGGGTGAGCGGCAGCCGGTCCACGGCGCGCCGCACCAGGTGGCGGGCGACGGCGGTGCTGGCGCGGCCCGCGGTGGGCCGCCTGGCCACGTCGGGCCACCGCGCGGCGTCGACCGTCGGCGGGGGCGGGGC
>NZ_SMKI01000807.1 GCF_004348415.1 Streptomyces hainanensis | reverse complement strand
CATCCCCGAAGGCGACTGGCAGGGCGAGGTCCGCAAGCGCCGCCTCCTGCTGCTCGCCTCACTGGCCCGCACTGTCCTGGGCCGCGACCTGCACCCCATGGAACACACGGCCGCCGACATCGCCCTGGACACCGCCACCCAGCACGCCACCGCGCAAGGGCGAACGCCACTCATCGGCGACATCGGCCGCGTCCTCAACACCCCACATCTGCTCACCGATGCCAGCGGCACCCTGGCCGGCGACCTCGCCAACGCCGCCCGCGACCTCGCCCACGCCCTACGACGCCTGGTCGCCGGCGACCTCGCCGGCCTGTTCGATGCACCCTCCACCACCGCATTCGACCCCGGTGTCCCCATCCTGACCATCGACCTCTCCCGCATGGACGGCGCGGGCGACGACACTGCCCTCGTCCTGGCCATGACCTGCGCCGCAGCCTGGATGGAATCCGCCCTCTCCGACCCCACCGGCGGACAGCGCTGGGTCATCTACGACGAGGCATGGCGCCTGATGCGCCACCTCGCTCTCCTCGAGCGCATGCAGGCCCACTGGAAACTCTCCCGCGGCCTCGGCATCGCCAACCTCGCCGTCATCCACCGGCTCTCCGACCTGCTGGCCGCCGGCGACGCAGGATCCCGCGGCCGCGCCCTGGCCGAAGGACTCCTCGCCGACTGCTCCACCCGCATCATCTACCGCCAAGAAGCAGACCAACTCGCCTCCGCCGCAGGACTCCTGGGGCTGACCGGCACGGAGGCCGAGGCCGTCTCCGCGCTCACCAAGGGCCGCGGTTTGTGGAAGGTCGCCTCCCGCTCCTTCATCACCCAACACCTCCTCCACGCCAACGAAGCCGCCCTCTTCGACACCGACGCCCGCATGACACGAGACCAACCTCAGTTCCCTGACAGGACACCAGGCTGACCGCCCCCGACTGGGAAGAGCCCCGCCCATGAACGAAGCCGTAGCTATCAATCACACACGGGCAAGCGGCATCACCGCCCGGGACACCACGAACGACGACTTCGTGCCCAAAGTCCTGGCCTGGGTCGGCTTCCGACCCACCGACGAAGCCAACACCTACGCTCTGCCGCACAGCGTCCCCCTGGACGAAGCGCGACAGCGCATCTTCCGCGCCCTGCAGATCCTGGAGGGACGCGACATCACGACCGTCACCCAGGTCGAACTCCTCCCCTGGCCGCCACCCGTCATAGACCTGCCCACCGCCATCAACGCGGTGGGCGACCTCACCCGGCAACTCCCCAACATCTGGCACCCCGACGAGCTCGCGTGGCACCTCCACCAGCTCGTCGCCACCGACGGCGAATCACTCCTCACCGCCATCCGTACATGCCTGCAGACAACACGCGAGTGGACGGCCCGCAGCGGAGGCCATGACATGACCCCGCTCCTCGACGCCCTCACCCAAGCCGACCACACACTCCAGACGGTCCAACAGCGACTCGAGGAAGCCCTCCCTGAACTCAACCGGCTCGCTCACGCTGAAAGCGTCGATCAGCCCTCCCCGCCCTCCACCATCA
>NZ_SMKI01000806.1 GCF_004348415.1 Streptomyces hainanensis | reverse complement strand
GGACCGTACCGCCCAGCAGCGGTATGACGAGCACGGCCGGGTCGACCGCGTCATCGACCCGGAGAACGGCGCCACCTACTACGTCTACGTGCTGCCCTGGGTGCTGCACGGACACACCGAGGCCGCGCTCCGCGCCCAGGCCGGGCGGCTGCTCGACGCCCCCGCCGCGCACCGCGACCCGGCCGCCGTGGGGCGTGCCCTGGCCACCGGGCGGGCGCCGATGAGGCACCGGGCGGTGCTGCTCGGTGGCACCGGCCCCGAACTGCGGGCCGGACTCGCCGCCCTGGCCAAGGGGGACAGCGCGCCGACGCTGGTCAGCGGGGCGGCCGCCGACCTCGACGGAGCCGTCTTCGTCTTCCCCGGCCAGGGATCCCAGTGGGCCGGCATGGCCCGCGGCCTGCTCGACGCCTCCCCGGCCTTCGCCGCCTCCGTCGACGCCTGCGCCGACGCCCTGGCGCCGCACGTCGACTGGTCGCTCCACCAGGTGCTCCGCGAGGAGCCAGGCGCCCCGTCGCTCGACCGGGTCGACGTGGTGCAGCCGGCGCTGTTCGCGGTGCTGGTCTCGCTGGCCGAGGTGTGGCGGGCGCACGGCGTGACGCCCGCCGCGGTGATCGGACACAGCCAGGGCGAGATCGCCGCCGCCCGGGTGGCCGGCGCGCTGTCGCTGCCGGACGCGGCGCGGGTGGTCGCGCTGCGCAGCCGGGCCCTGACCCGCCTGGCCGGCGGCGGGGGCATGGTGTCGGTCGCGCTGCCCAGGGACGAGGCCCACGAACTGCTGACCCGCTGGGGGGACGCGCTCTCGCTCGCCGTGGTCAACGGCCCCGGCTCGGTGGTGGTCGCCGGCGTGCCCGGGGCCCTGGACGAACTTCTCGCGGAGTGCGAGCGACGGGACGTCCGCGCCCGCCGCGTCCCCGTGGACTACGCCTCCCACTCGCCCGCGGTCGCCGCGATCCGCGACGAACTGCTGGCCGACCTGGCGGGCGTGACGCCGCGTCCGGCGCGCGTCCCGATCCACTCCACGGTCAGCGGCCAGCTGCTCGCCGGCCCCGAACTCGACGCCGCCTACTGGTACCGGAACCTGCGCCACACCGTGGACTTCGAGGGCGCGACCCGGCGGGCGCTCGCCGCGGGCCACCGGGTCTTCGTCGAGGTCAGCCCGCATCCGGTGCTGACCATGGCCGTCGAGGAGACCCTGGCCGACGCGGATGCCACCGGAACGCTGGTGCTCGGCACCCTGCGGCGCGGCGAGGGCGGGCCCGACCGGATGCTCAGGTCGCTCGCTGAGGGCTTCGTCCGGGGGCTGCCGGTGGACTTCTCCCCGGCGCTCGCCGGCGGCTCGGACGAGCGGGTGGCGCTCCCGACCTACGCCTTCCAACGGCGCCGCTACTGGCCGGAACCCGAAGCCGAGACCGTCTCCCTGGTCCCCGCGCCGGGCGACGCCGGCCGGGACGCCGCCTTCTGGCGGGCCGTGGAGGCCGGCGACGTGCCGGCCCTCGGGGGACTGCTCGCCGCGGCGGCCGGCGAACCCGCCCCCGCGCCCGCCC
>NZ_SMKI01000805.1 GCF_004348415.1 Streptomyces hainanensis | reverse complement strand
GAGGGGATGAGCGGTGGCTCAGTGCTGCTGCGCGACGGCGGGGACGGGTATGGGCCCGATCCGGTAGAGCACTTCGGGCTCGTGGCCCGCCTCCGGGAAGTCGTGGGCGTCGAACAGCACCTCGCGCGTGACGGGGGCGCGGTGCCGTTCGGCGAACGAGGCGAACAGCCGGTTGGATGCGGTGTTGTCCGGTGTGACGGTGGTCTCGATCACGTCCACCCCCAGCTTGTCGCCGGTGCGGCGAGCCAGCGCGTCGAGCATCGCCGCGGCCAGCCCCCGACCCCGTTGCCCGCGGTCGACCGCCACCTGCCAGACCAGCAGGGTGCGCGGGGCCTCCGGGCGGCTGTAGCCGGTGATGAAACCGACCGGGCCGGCGGAGGCGTCGCGGGCCACGATGGACGTGTTCGCGTAGTCGCGGCACCACAGTAGGTAGCTGTAGGGGGAGTTCAGGTCGAGTGCCCGGGAGTCCCGGGCGAGGCGCCACAGCGCCGCGCCGTCCTCCGGCCGTGGGCTGTCCAGTTCCAGCCCGGGGAATTCCCCGTCGTCCAGTCTGCTCGGCTCGATTGGCATGTTCGGATAATCGTCGTCTGCGGCTCGTGCACGGTCGGGTTGTGCGGGGGTCATGCAGATCGAATTTACCGAGCGAATCGCGAAATCGCATCGTGGGCAGGGGTTACCCGGGTGATGGTCGTGTGTTATCGCGTGCGCGCGTGGATCATCATGGCCCACTCGGCGATATGTGCCGGTTTGCCCGTTGGTTACCGGGCAAAACGGGTGAAGACGAGGGTTTTGTAACGCTTGCGTAACGAAGAAGTGACCTGGGTGGTGCTCGTTGTGACCTTCCGGGATTCCGGCAAAAGAGTGTTTGAGGTCCGAGAGACCGGGCAGAAGAGGCCCGCGAGAACGCCCTGGATTAGAGGGTAAACGCGATTCGAATTCCCCGCTCAATTCTGCGGGAGGAATTATCCCAGGGTTCCCGGAGAACGCTCGCCGAATGGCGCCGCGCTCGGCCCCGCCTCACCGGCCCGCCTCACCGGCCACCTCTCACCGGCGGCGTCCCACCGGTGGTGGCGCCTCAGCCGAGGGTGCCGCTCGTCTCCACCGCGCCGCCGGCACCGGCGCCCTCGACCAGGAAGCGGTCGCCCGAGGTGTCGCGTGCCCCCAGCGCGTGGTCGTACTGCCCGGCGAACACGTGCTCGCCCGCCGGTACCACCGCGCCGGGGCGCAGCTCCCACCGGAACACCAGCACGTCGTCCTCCACCGCGGTGGTCAGCGCGAAGTCCGCCTCCGGGAGGGTCCGCCAGGCGCCCGTGGCCCTGACCCCCTCGCCGGCCACCACCCGCAGCTCCACCGAGAACGACGTCAGCGGCTGGCTGAGCGTCACCGTCAGGTCGCTCTGCGACCAGTAGGGGTTGCTGCCCGGATCCACCCGCCCCGAGGCGCTCAGCTCCGCCGCGGCGGCCGGCGGCGCCTCGTCGTCCCGCTCGGCGCCCGTCCAGCGCACCGCGAGCGAGGCCGTGCCCAGCGTCACCACCAGCGCGAGGACCGCGC
>NZ_SMKI01000804.1 GCF_004348415.1 Streptomyces hainanensis | reverse complement strand
CGTTCCCGCTACCCCCCGCACCACCTCCTCCTTTCTACCCTCCGGGTCTGACAACGAAGTGAGTGACCACGATGACCAGCACCAAGCGCCCCCTCCGGCGGGGAGCCGCCCTCGCCGGCGTGCTCGCGATCGCCACCCTCGGACTGACCGCCTGCGGCTCCGATGACGACGGCGGCTCCGGCGGCGGCTCCTCGCCCGACGACGTCCAGTCGGCCCTCGAGGCGGGCGGCGAGATAACCGTCTGGGCCTGGGAGCCCACCCTGACCCAGGTCGTCGAGGACTTCGAGACGGCCTACCCCAACGTGACGGTCAACCTGGTCAACGCGGGCACCGGCAACGACCAGTACACGGCGCTCAGCAACGCCATGGAGGCCGGCAGCGGGGTGCCCGACGTGGCGCAGATCGAGTACTACGCGCTGGGGCAGTACGCGATCGGCGAGACCCTCACCGACCTGAGCTCCCTCGGCGCCTCGGAGCTGGAGGGCACCTACTCGACCGGCCCCTGGAACGCGGTGCACGCCGGTGCCGACGGCATCTACGGCCTGCCCATGGACTCGGGCCCGATGGCGCTCTTCTACAACCAGGACGTCTTCGACGAGCACGGCGTCGAGGTGCCCACCACCTGGGACGAGTACGTCGAGGCGGCCCGCGCCCTGCACGAGGCCGACCCGAACGTCTACATCACCAGCGACATGGGCGACGCCGGCATGACCACCAGCCTGATCTGGCAGGCCGGCGGCCAGCCCTACACGGTCGACGGCACCGACGTCGGCATCGACTTCTCGGACGCCGGCTCCACCCGGTACGCCGAGACCTGGCAGCAGCTGATCGACGAGGACCTGCTGGCGCCCGTCAACGGCTGGACCGACGAGTGGTACGCGGGCCTGTCCGACGGCTCCATCGCCACCCTGGCCACCGGCGCCTGGATGCCCGCCAACTTCGAGTCCGGCGTGCCCGGCGCGGCCGGCTCGTGGCGGGTCGCCCCGCTGCCGCAGTGGGAGGAGGGCGCGGCGGCCAGCGCCGAGAACGGCGGCAGCTCGCTCGCCGTCCCGGCCGCCAGCTCCAAGCAGGAACTGGCCTACGCCTTCATCGAGTACGCCAACGCCGGCGACGGCATCCAGACCCGGCTGGACGGCGGCGCCTTCCCCGCCACCGTCACGGAGCTGGAGTCCGACGCGTTCCTGAACACCGAGTTCGAGTACTTCGGCGGCCAGCGGGCCAACGAGATCTTCGCCGAGTCGGCCGCCAACGTGGTGGACGGTTGGTCGTACCTGCCCTACCAGGTCTACGCCAACTCGATCTTCAACGACACCGCGGGCCAGTCCTACGTCTCGAACACTCCGTTGACCCAGGGCCTCGCCGACTGGCAGCAGCGGTCCGTGGACTACGGCACCGAGCAGGGCTTCACGCTCACCGACTGAGCCCGTCGCAACGCGGACCGGGGCCGGCCGCCGTCACCGCGGCCGGCCCCCGTCCCCACCGCCGTGGAGCTTCCGCAGAGCTGCCGCGGAGCCTTCCGCAGAGCCTTCCGAGGAGAACGATGACCCCCGCCC
>NZ_SMKI01000803.1 GCF_004348415.1 Streptomyces hainanensis | reverse complement strand
GGGGTGGCGACGGCGGCCGCGACCGGCCCGTTGGCCAGCGCCAGCGCGTCGTCGAAGTCGTCGATCACGGTGCCGCCCCCGCACCGTCGGCCTCGGCCGCCCACTGTTCGGCCAGGGCGGAGATCCGGGCCGCCGCCTCGGCCGGCGAGATGCCCTGCTGGGCGACGGCGTATCCGACGAGGAAGGTGGTCAGTGGCGCGGCCGGGCGCGCCACGTTGTGCGCGGCATCGCGCGCGGCGTCGAGCAGCGCCTTGATGTCCACGTCGATGTCGATACCGAGGTCGGCCTTGACGGCGGCAAGCCATTCGTCCAGCACGCTCATATCGTCCCTGATCCTGGTGCGGGCGGTCACGATGTCGGCCCAGGTGTCGCAGTCCACGCCACCGTTGTCGTCGGTGGCGACGACGTGGTGCGGACTCAGCCCGGGGAGTAGCAGCTTCAGTGGCAGTCCGGCGAGGGTGCCGTACTCGGTTGCCAGCAGGGCGAGTTCGCGGCGCAGCGACTCGGTGCGGTAGACGGCGCTGAGCGGCTGGTCGCGGCCGCCGGCGTCGCGGGGGAGTACGACGTCGGCACCCGAAGGCACGTCGAGCAGCCGGGCGAGCCCGGCGGGGGTGAGGAACGGCAGGTCGGCGGCGAGCACCAGGGTCAGCGGCGCCGTCACCTCGCGCAGCCCGGCCGCGAGCGCGGCCAGCGGGCCGCCGCCGGGCGGCTCCTCCCTGGCCCACACCACCCGCCGCCCGGTGGGCCGGCGCGGCCCGACGACCACGACCCGCGCGGCGTCGGGGCAGGCCCCGACCACCCGGTCGAGCAGCGTCCGGCCGCCGACCCGCACGGCCGGCTTGTCCGCTCCACCGAGCCGCCGGGCGGCACCTCCGGCCAGAATGACGGCGTCATGCGGGGTCATTCCGCCCACGGTACCGGCGGGACACTCAAAGGTCGCCAAGGAGTGCGAGGGGTTGTTCCACCCGGTCGGCCACGAACCGGAGGAACCCGCCGGCCACGGCGCCGTCGCAGACCCGGTGGTCGAAGGTGAGCGACAGCTGGACGACGGGCCGCAGCGCGACCCGCCCCTCGTGCGCCCAGGGCTTCTCGGCGATCCGTCCGACGCCGAGCATGCCGGCCTCGGGCACGTTGATGATCGGCGTGGAGCCGTCGACGCCGAACACGCCGTAGTTGTTGAGCGTGAACGTCGAGCCGGTGAGCTCGCCGGGCGGCAGGGTCCCGGCCCGCGCCCCCTCGGTGAGCCGCCGCAGCTCGGCGGCGAGCGCGGTGGTCGTCATGGCGTGCGCGTCCCGTGCCACCGGCACCAGCAACCCGCGGTCGGTCGCGGCGGCGAACCCCAGGTGCACGGCCGGGTGCCGGATGATCTGCCGCGCCGCCATGTCGACGCTGGCGTTCAGCTGCGGATAGCGGAGCAGGCCGGCGACGCAGATCCGCGCGAGCACCGCCATCGTCGACACGGCGGCGGCGCTGCGCGCCGCCAGAAGACCGGTGGCGTCCGTCTCCACCCAACAGGTGGCGTCCGCGACCTCCCGCCGACTCCTCCCCACCCGC
>NZ_SMKI01000802.1 GCF_004348415.1 Streptomyces hainanensis | reverse complement strand
CCCAAGGACCTCGCCTCCCTCGGCCGCCCGCTTCCCGCCCCACCACACGGCGGCGCGCCGACCACCGCCACCCTGCGCTGGTCCTCCGACCGAGGCTGGGTCGACCGCGGCTCGCCGGACGAGGCCCCGGAGACGGCTGCCCTGCCGATGCTCTCCCAGCTCACCACCGCCGAGCAGCGCTGGGCCGACCGCGAGGAGGACATCACCGCCGTCAGCGGCGACCCCTTCGAGGTCGGCCAGGTCTTCGCCCGCCGCTGGGCCGAGCGTCTCGTCTCGACCAACCACCTCGACCGGCTCTCCACCGAGTACCCCCGCATCCCGCACCGCATCGACGGCGAACTCCTCCGCTACGCCGCCCGGTTCGGGCTGCTGGCGCACAAGGACGACCAGATCGACGAGCAGGACAGGTACGCGATCCGGGCCGGTTTCTGGCGCGAGGTGGACCTCAGGACGGGCGTCGAACGCGCCTCCTGAGCCGGGGGGCGCGTCCCGCGGGTCCGCCGCGCCGCGTAGGCTCGTGGACCGTGGCCTCATCTACCGCACGGGCCGAGGCCCGAACCCCCGCACCGCGACGCGCCCCAGCCAAGGCCGCGTTGACCGTGCGCGGACTGGTCAAGAGCTACCCGGCCAGGCGCCGCGGCCGACGCCTCGGACGAGCCGCCAAGGCCGACCCGCCGCCGGTCGTGGCCAGCGACGGCATCGACCTCGACGTGGCCCGCGGCGAGATCTTCGGCCTCCTCGGCCCCAACGGCGCCGGCAAGACCACCCTGGTCAGACAGCTCACCGGGCTGCTCCGCCCCGACGCCGGCACGGTCACCCTGCTCGGCCACGACCTCCTCCGCCACCCCGGGTACGCCGCCCGGCTCCTCGCCTATCTCGGCCAGGAGTCCACCGCCCTCGACGAGTTGACCGTCGCACTCGCCGTCGAGACCACCGCCAGGCTCCGCGGCCTCGACACGGCCACCGCCCGCCGGGAGCGGGACGCCGTGCTCGGCGAACTGGACCTCGCACCGCTTGCCGGCCGCCCGCTGAAACGGCTCTCCGGCGGCCAGCGGCGGCTCGCCTGCGTGGCCGCCGCGCTGGCCGGCCACCGGCCCGTCCTGGTGCTCGACGAGCCGACCGCCGGCATGGACCCGGTCGCCCGCCGCGCCGTCTGGTCCGCCCTCGACCGCCGCCGCGAGCGGCACGGCACCACCGTGCTGCTGGTCACCCACAACGTGACGGAGGCCGAGACCGTCCTCGACCGCGTCGCGGTCCTCGACGCCGGCCGCGTCATCGCCTGCGACACCCCCGCCGGGCTGCGGGCCCTGGTCGGCACCGAGGTGCGGCTCGAACTCGTCTGGCGCGACGAGCCGCCGCTGCGGATCCCGGCCATCGCCGCGGCCGCCGGCACCGCCGGCATCGCGGGCGCCGGAGGCCGGCGCTGGACCCTCCGCCTCCCCCAGGACGACGCGCGCGCCCTGGTCGCCACCCTCACGCAGGGGCCGGCCTTCGCGGCCCTGGAGGACTTCACGTTGACGACGCCGAGCCTGGAGGACGTCTACCTCTGTCTCTTATACA
>NZ_SMKI01000801.1 GCF_004348415.1 Streptomyces hainanensis | reverse complement strand
CTGCTGAGTCTTCGGACGAGGTGGGAGTGGTGGAGCCGGTGACCCGAGGGGGTAGTAGGTGAGTGATGGGGTGACGCAGGAAGGTAGTCCAGCCCGGGTGGTGGTTATCCCGGGGTAAGGGTGTGGCCTGGAGGGTAGGTAAATCCGTCCTCCGTTAAGGGTGAGACCTGATGCCGAGCCGATTGTGGTGAAGTGGATGATCCTATGCTGTCGAGAAAAGCCTCTAGCGATGTTTCATGGTGGCCCGTACCCTAAACCGACTCTGGTGGTCAGGTAGAGTATACCGAGGCGTTCGGGTGAACTATGGTTAAGGAACTCGGCAAATTGCCCCCGTAACTTCGGGAGAAGGGGGGCCGCTTCCGGTGATGGCATTTACTGTCGGAGCTGGGGGTGGCCGCAGAGACCAGCGAGAAGCGACTGTTTACTAAAAACACAGGTCCGTGCGAAGCTGTAAGGCGATGTATACGGACTGACGCCTGCCCGGTGCTGGAACGTTAAGGGGACCGGTTAGCCTTTACGGGCGAAGCTGGGAACTTAAGCGCCAGTAAACGGCGGTGGTAACTATAACCATCCTAAGGTAGCGAAATTCCTTGTCGGGTAAGTTCCGACCTGCACGAATGGCGTAACGACTTCTCGGCTGTCTCAACCATAGGCCCGGTGAAATTGCATTACGAGTAAAGATGCTCGTTTCGCGCAGCAGGACGGAAAGACCCCGGGACCTTTACTATAGCTTGATATTGGTGTTCGGTTCGGTTTGTGTAGGATAGGTGGGAGACTGTGAAGCTCACACGCCAGTGTGGGTGGAGTCGTTGTTGAAATACCACTCTGATCGTGCTGGATGTCTAACCTGGGTCCGTGATCCGGATCGGGGACAGTGTCTGGTGGGTAGTTTAACTGGGGCGGTTGCCTCCTAAAGAGTAACGGAGGCGCCCAAAGGTTCCCTCAGCCTGGTTGGTTATCAGGTGGTGAGTGTAAGTGCACAAGGGAGCTTGACTGTGAGACTGGCGGGTCGAGCAGGTGCGAAAGCAGGGACTAGTGATCCGGCGGTGGCTTGTGGGAGCGCCGTCGCTCAACGGATAAAAGGTACCCCGGGGATAACAGGCTGATCTTCCCCAAGAGTCCGTATCGACGGGATGGTTTGGCACCTCGATGTCGGCTCGTCGCATCCTGGGGCTGGAGTTGGTCCCAAGGGTTGGGCTGTTCGCCCATTAAAGCGGTACGCGAGCTGGGTTTAGAACGTCGTGAGACAGTTCGGTCCCTATCCGCTGTGCGCGTTGGAGTCTTGAGAAGGGCTGTCCCTAGTACGAGAGGACCGGGACGGACGAACCTCTGGTGTGCCAGTTGTTCTGCCAAGGGCATGGCTGGTTGGCTACGTTCGGGAGGGATAACCGCTGAAAGCATCTAAGCGGGAAGCTTGCTTCGAGATGAGGACTCCCACCCACTTGATGGGGTAAGGCTCCCTGTAGACGACAGGGTTGATAGGCCGGAGATGGAAGCCGTGTGAGCGGTGGAGTTGACCGGTACTAATAGGCCGAGGGCTTGTCCATAGATGCTCGCGTCCACTGTGAAAT
>NZ_SMKI01000800.1 GCF_004348415.1 Streptomyces hainanensis | reverse complement strand
CCCCCGGCCCCTACCCCGACGGCTGCGGCGGCTGGCAGCAGGCCGACGTCCGCACCGCCAGGGACCGGCTCGGCTGGCGGGCCAGGATCAGCCTGGAGGAGTCCCTCGCGGACATCTGGATGGAGGCGGCCTGCCGGATGTGACCCGCCCCGCGCGGGGGTGCCTGAGTGTGGCCGCCCGGAGGGTGGCTGCCCGGACTGTGGCCACCGTGAGGGTGGCTGCCCGGACTGTGGAAGGGGCATCTCGGAATCAGCCGGGGCGTGGCAGTGTTGTGGGACAACGACCGTGTCCCTAGAAGTACGGAGTCCCCGTGTCGCTGCCACCCCTGGTAGAGCCGGCCGCCGAGCTCACCGTCGACGAGGTCCGCAGGTACTCCCGCCACCTGATCATCCCCGACGTCGGGATGGCCGGGCAGAAGCGGCTGAAGAACGCCAAGGTGCTCGCCGTGGGCGCGGGGGGCCTGGGCTCGCCGGCCCTGATGTACCTGGCGGCGGCCGGGGTCGGCACCCTGGGCATCGTGGAGTTCGACGTCGTCGACGAGTCGAACCTCCAGCGGCAGATCATCCACAGCCAGGCCGACATCGGTAAGTCCAAGGCGCTGTCCGCCAAGGAGACGGTGCAGGGCATCAACCCCTACGTCCAGGTGAACATCCACGAGGAGCGGCTCGACTCGTCCAACGTGATGGAGCTGTTCGCCGAGTACGACCTGATCGTCGACGGCACGGACAACTTCGCCACCCGCTACCTCGTCAACGACGCCTGCGTGCTGCTGAACAAGCCGTACGTCTGGGGCTCCATCTACCGCTTCGACGGCCAGGCGTCCGTCTTCTGGTCCGAGCACGGCCCGTGCTACCGCTGCCTCTACCCCGAGCCGCCGCCGCCCGGCATGGTGCCGTCCTGCGCCGAGGGCGGGGTGCTCGGCGTGCTGTGCGCGTCGATCGGTTCGATCCAGGTGACCGAGGCGATCAAGGTGCTCACCGGCACCGGCGACCCGCTCGTCGGCCGGCTGATGATCTACGACGCCCTGGAGATGACCTACCGGCAGGTCAAGGTCCGCAAGGACCCCAACTGCGCGGTGTGCGGCGACAACCCGACGGTCACCGAGCTGATCGACTACGAGGCCTTCTGCGGCGTCGTCTCGGACGAGGCGCAGGCGGCGGCCAAGGACTCGACGATCACGCCTCGGCAGCTGAAGGAGTGGATCGACGCCGACGAGAAGATCGACATCATCGACGTGCGCGAGCCCAACGAGTACGAGATCGTCTCCATCCCGGGCGCGCGGCTCGTCCCGAAGAACGAGTTCCTGATGGGCGACGCGTTGAGCGACCTGCCGCAGGACCGGCGGATCGTGCTGCACTGCAAGACGGGCGTGCGGTCGGCCGAGGTGCTGGCCGTGCTGAAGAACGCGGGCTTCGCGGACGCGGTGCACGTGGGGGGCGGCGTGATCGGTTGGGTCAACCAGATCGAACCGGAGAAGCCAGATCATCCACAGCCAGGCCGACATCGGTAAGTCCAAGGCGCTGTCCGCCAAGGAGACGGTGCAGGGCATCAACCCCTACGTCCAGGTGAACATCCACGAGGAGCGGCTCGACTCGTCCAACGTGA
>NZ_SMKI01000007.1 GCF_004348415.1 Streptomyces hainanensis | reverse complement strand
GTGCGCAGCACGGTGTCGCCTCTGCCGTACTCGTCGGTGCGGACGACCTGGCCGAGGTGGTTGAGGGTGAGGTCGGTGCGGTAGCCGGCGGGGGTGGTGGTGCGGGTCTCGCGGCCGAAGGCGTCCCGATCGATGGTGGTCCAGTGGCCGCTCTGGAAGACGCCGGTCGGTTCGCCGGCCGCGTTGTAGCGCGCCCGGGCGACGATGCCCTCCGCTGTGACGGATTCGGTCTGGTTGCCCGCGTCGTCCCAGGTGTAGGTCGAGGTCAGGTTCGCCGTGGTGGGGTGGCGTTCGACGACGGTGGCGGTGAGTTGGCGGCCCAGCGGGTCGTAGGTGGCCTCGGTGCGGGCGCCGGTCGGGTCGGTGGTGGACAGGGGCAGGCCGGTGGGCGTGTGGGTGTAGTGGGTCTCGCTGCCGGAGCCTGGGGTGTCGGCGAGTTCCACGTCCGGTGGGTCGAGCAGGAAACGGGACGCGGCGGTGGCCTCGGTGCCCGGATCCGGGTCGGTGCGGGTGATGAGGTTGCCGAGCTGGTCGTAGGCGTAACGCGTGGTGCGACCGAGGGCGTCGGTGGTGGCGACGGTGCGGCCGAGCGTGTCGTAGACGGTCTCGGCGGTGGCGGTGATGGGCTGGCCGCCGAGAGGCGTGTACTCGGGGCTGGTGACGGTGGTCGGCTGGCCGAGTCGGTCGTAGGCCATGCGGGTGATCGCGCCGAGCGCGTCGCGCTGCTCGGTGGCGTCGCCGAACGCGTTGTAGCCGGTACGGGTTTCGGGCCGGGTGCCGTCCACCTCGGGAGCGGTCTGCCCGATGGGGCGGCCGAGCGCGTCGTAGGCGTAATCGGTCGTGTGGCCGCGCGGAGTGGTGCTGGAGGTGACGAGGCCGCGCTGGTCGAAGGTCTGGTGGGTGGTGCTCTGCTCGTCGGCGTCCGCGACGGTCTGGGTGAGCGGGTTGCCGACCGGGTCGTAGGTGTAGCTGGTGGTGAGGAAGTCGGCGTCGGAGGAGCCTAGTTGGCGGACCTCCAGCGGGCGGTCGGCGTCGTCGTAGGTGGTGACGGTGCGCCGGTTCAGGTCGTCCGGGTCGAGGACGGTGGTGGTGACGCGTCCGGTGACGTCGACTTCGTGCTCGGTCACGACGGTGCGGTTGCCGGTGGCCTGCCGGACGAGGTGGCCGGCGCGGTTGTAGGTGTTGTCCTCCAGGACGATGTCGCGGGTGCCGGAGACGTCCTGGGCGGTGACGGTGGCGGTCAGGCCGTCGCCGAAGTAGCGGTAGGCGGTGACGGCGCCCATGGCGTCGGTGGTGGTGGCGAGGCGACCGGCCGGGTCGTAGGCGTTGGAGACGAGCGTGAGGTCACGGACCTCACCGGACGGGTCGCCGGTCCAGTCCTGGAGGACGGTGGTGGCGTGCTGGCCACGCGGGGTGTAGGTGTGGCGCAGCACCGTGCCGGCGGGGTCGGTCTCCTGGGCGAGCCGGCCGAGGTCGTCGTAGACGTAGTAGGTGGTGCCGTTCTCGGGGTCGATGACGCGGTCGACGCGGCCGTGTTCGTTGTACCGCTGTTGGGTGGTGCGGTCCGGGTCGTCGCCGCCCAGGTCGGCGATCGTCTCGGTGAGGATGTTGCCGTCCGGGTCGTAGGCGCGCGTCACCTGGGCCGTGTGGTCCTCGCCGGTGACGGCGTTCTCGGTGGTGGCGCCGGTCTCCGAGGTGACACGGGAGAGCGCGTCGTGGACGAACGTCGTGGTGACGCCGTCGGGTTGGGCGTCCGAGATCTCGGTCTCGGTCAGCCGGCGGCCGAGGCCGTCGTAGGTGTACTCCAGGGCCAGGCCCGAGGGTTGGGTGGTGCGGGCGACGTCACCGCTGGCGAAGTAGGCGTACCGGGTGGTGGCGCCATCGGGTTGGACGTCGGTGGCCAGCAGACCCGGCGGGGTGGTGCCGCCGCCGACCGCCGGTTCGGTGCCGGTGGTGTAGGTGCGGCGGGTGGTGCGGCCGTCGGGGAGGCGGGTCGTCTCCGGCAGGCCGAGGGTGGTGTAGCTGGTGGTGGTGCGGTAGGTGGCGTCGGCCGGTCCGGTCGAGCGGGCGTCGGCGGTGGCGGTGGGCTTGTCGTTGCGCGGGTCCAGCGGGTTGTTCGCGTTGAGGTAGTGGTCGGCGTACGACGTCTGGCAGTCCCGCGGGCCACGGCAGGTGGTGGTCGAGACGGTGTTGCCGCGCTCGTCGTGCCCGGTGATGGTGGCGTCGCCGTTGGGGTTGGTGACGGTGTGCAGGAAGCCGCCGGTGTCGTAGGCGTAGGTGGTGGTGCCGTCCTCGGCGTCGGTGACGGAGGTGACGCGGTAGCCGCGGAGCGCGTCGTAGGTCGCGTCGGTGGTGTCGCCGAGTGGGTTGGTCACGGTGACGGTGGCGCCGAGCGCCGAACTGGCGCGCTCCACGCGGGCGGTGTAGTGGGCGGCGACGTCGTCGGCCGTCAGGGCCTGCCGGTAGAGCGCGACCTCGTCCAGGTAACCGAACAGGTTGTAGGTGCCTGCCGGTTGCCCCATCCACTGGCTGCTGCTGTATCCGCCGCCGAGGTAGGCGTACGGCCGGCTGGTGTCCGCGAAGGCGCCGGTCTTGGTGCCGATCGCCACGCCGTCCAGGTAGAGGGTCTGGGTGTTCCCGGATCCGGAGAGGACGACGTGGTGCCACTCCCCGTCGTTCACGGGCGTGGGGGAGGTGATGGGGGAAGGACCACCGGCATCGGGTATCCACCACTGTCCGCGCAGGCGGCCGTCACCGTCGATCAGCAGTACTGGTTGCCAGTGCGCGGGGGTGCTGCCCAACGGGGCGTCCTGGAAGGCCATCAGCACACCTTTTGTCGAGGTCGTGCTGAACCACATCTCGGCGGAGATGTCAGTGGTACCGGCAAGGACATCGCCCGGCATCCGGACCGCTCCGTTGGTCGTGCCGTAAATGGATCTGCCGTCGCCGACGCCGAAGAGGCCGAGCTGGCTGCGGTAGAGCGTGCCTTCCAGCGTGGCGTGATGGCGTCCGCCCTCGTCGTACGCGGTGGCGCTACCGTTCTCGTTGAACTGCCAGTAGGCAGCGGCTCCGTCGCCCATCACGGCAGCGCGGTAGTCATCGCCGGTGCCGGACACCAGAGCGGTGGCCGTGCTGATCCTGCTGTCACCGTGGTTGGACCAGCCGATGCCGCTGTCGGTGACGTGGGTGATCCACAACGTGTCGTAGAAGGCGACCTCGGCGATCTGGCCGGAGAAGTTGCGGTACCCGTCTGACTGCCCGTCCCAGCTCGGCGAGGAGTATCCACCGCCGATGAAGGTGTACGGCAACCGTCCTGTATTGGTGCCCTGTCTGTTGTCCGCTTGGCGATCGCCATCGAGAAAGAGAATCTGCGCCTCTTGTGTGCCGGTGAGGGCGACGTGGTGCCACTCGCCGTCGTCGACGCGCGCCCGTGAGCGCAGCGTGGTGGCGTCGCCCGGGTAACGGAGACGGCCGCGCAGATAGCCGTCCTGGTCGACCAGGAGCATGGGCCACCAGCTGGTGGGGGTGGTGCCGAGGGGCTGGTTCTGCATGGACACCAGGACGCCGGATTCGGTGGTGCGGAACCAGAGTTCGACGGTCTGGGCGGCGGTGTCGCCCCACGCGTCGGTGGGGACCTCGACGGCGCTGTCGGACTGTCCGGTGAAGTAGGGGGCGGTGGTGTCGCCGTCGGCGAAGGGTCCTGGCCCACCGGGACGTACGCCATCGAGGTAGGCGCCGTTGGTCTCGTCGCCGATCGCGCTGGCGGCGGCAGCGCCCGAGCGTTCGGTGAGGCGCCAGTAGCCGGTGGGGTCGCCGGAGCGGACGGTGTCGGCGTAGGTGCTCGATCCGTTGGTGAACGACGGCTGCGAGAGCTGCCAGGTGCCGCCGTCGGCGTCGGTGTGTTCGGTGATGCGTCCGGTGGCGTCGTCGTAGGTGTTGGTGGCGTGTGTGCGGCCGGAGGGGAGGGTGGCCTCGGTGAGGCGGGCCGCCGGCTGCCGCAGGGCGTGGTGTTCGGCGACGGTGGCGGCGTCCAGGGCGCGGTGGTAGACGGCGACCTCGTCGAGTTGGCCGTTGAGGCGGCGGACGCCGCCGGCGATGCCGTCGAAGCCGGAGGAGGAGTAGCCGGCGCCGAGGTAGGTGTAGGCCATGTCGAGGTGGTCGATGGTGCCGTTGAGGGTACCGACGGCGCGGCCGTCGAGGTAGAGGGTCTGGGTGGTGCCCTCGGCGGTGAGGACGGCGTGGTGCCAGGCGCCGTCGGTGACCGTGGCGGAGCTCTTGATCGGGGTGATGTTGCCGCGGTCGCCGGTGAACAGGTAGCCGGAGAGCTTGCCGTTGGCGTCGACGGTCAGCGGCGGGGTCCAGGACTCGGGTTGGCCGTCCTCGAGGCGTTGGCTCTGGAAGCCGACCAGCACGCCGGGACCTGTGGTGCGGAACCACAGTTCGATGGAGAGGAAGGTGGTGGTGCGCAGGGTGTCGTGCGGGAGGCGGACGACGGTGTCGGTGCCGTCGAACGAGGCGGCGGTGTCGCTGGTGCCGGCCAGCGCGCCGGGGGCGCCGCCCGAGGTGTTGAGGTACTCGGCGTCGTTGAAGCCGGTGCGGGAGGGGGCTGAGCTGGCGGCGGTGGCGCCCTCCGCCTCGTCAAGCCGCCAGTAGGAGACGGGGCCTGCGTCCAGGACGGCGCTGCGGTAGAGCGAGCCGTCCTCGTAGCTGTAGCGAGTGCACTCCTCCGTCGTGCCGGGCGGGCAGACACTGGTGAGCCGGCCGCTTGTGTAGCCGTAGCGCCAGGTCAGGCCCGCCTCGCCGGGGGCCACGGCGTTGGTGGTGACGGTCTCCACCCGGTCATCCCGCCAGGTGAAGGTCAGGGTGCGGCCGGAGAGCGCGTCGGTGGCGGTCGCCAGGCGGCCGGACGTGTGGGTGAGGCGCTGCTCGCGGCCGGCGGTGTCGGCGACCTTGGTGAGCTGGCCTGCGGCGTTGAAGGTGTGGGTGGCGCCGGTCGCGTCGCGCAGCACCCAGCCGCCGCCCGTCGCGGTGGTGAGGGTGAGGCTGCCGCCGGACGGGCCCGTGTAGCTGCCATTCGCGTTACGGCCGAAGCGGACACGGTTGCCCTCGGCCAGGGTGACCACCACGTTGCCGTCGGCTTCGACGGAGGCCCGCATGTCCCAACGCGTGGTCCAGCCGGGGCCGAAGGCAAGGTCGGCGCGGGGGTCGAGGGAGTTGTAGGTGCGGGTGACGGCCAGCGGCGGGCCGATGGTGGAGACGGCGGCGTCGGTCGCGGCTGCGGCGAAGTTGCCGCTGACCGGGTTGAAGTCGCGGCCGTCGGAACCGCCGAGGTGACCGGTGACGGCAGGCTGCGGCACCCGCGTGGAGAACAGCGACGGGTTGGGACGCAGCGAGGTGGCCTGCCCGTCGTAGGTGTAGGCGTACCAGGCGTAGGTCTTGTCCCAGGAGAGCCAGCCGCTGGGGACGGCCCACTGCTGGTTGACGCTGCGGCTGCCGGTGCGGCAGTTCTTGCGGGTGTTCTCGCCGTCGACCTCGCAGACCTCGAAGGAGTACTGGAGGCGGGCGTTGGGGTAGTGGTCGCGGTCGGTGCCCTCGGCCCAGAGGGTCGGGGTGAGGGTGTCGACGACCGCGCCACTGCCGGGAGCGGCGCCGGTCAGCTCGGGCGGGATGTTGACGGCCGCCAGCCGGACCCGGGCGCCGGGGATGCCCTGGCTCGTGAAACGGGTGACGCCGTAGTCCGTCATCGTCCAGTCGACGGTGTACGTGCCGGGGGTCAGCGGCGCGATCCGGGCGTCGAGCGTGACGCTCTCACCGGGCGCGACGGCTCGTGGCATCTCGGTGTAGCGGCGCAGCGAGGAGTCGGTGAGCTCGTTGCCGTTGGCGTCGTAGAGGTTGTAGCGCAGCTTGAACCGGCCGCCGGCGGGCCAGGTCTCCTGCCCCTGGTTGGTGACGGTGACGCGCTGCACGCCCTCGCCCACGGCCGTCACCGGCTGGGTGAGCTGGCCGAGGCGGTAGGTGGCGCCGTACTGCGTCCACGTGACGTCCAGGCTCGGCGCGCCGTTGGGGTAGCGGGTGGAGCCGAACTGCTTCCACCCGTAGGAGTCGGTCGTCGAAGCGCGGATGGCCAGGCCGTAGTTGATCTTGCGGCCGTGGGTCCAGTCATCCACGAGCTGCCGACCGGCGGAGCCGAGCGCGATGCTCTCCCAGGCCGGCGCGCAGGCCCAGTTGGTCGTGCCGGCGGGCCGCCAGCCGTGCGCGAACCGGTCGGTGGCCAGTGCGGCGCCGACGTTCGGCCCTGGGTACTGGGCCAGGGTGGAAGCCGACCAGTTCTGCGTGATGGGGTGGATGGTGACCGGACGGGCGTTGCAGGAGTACGACCAGGAGTTGTAGAGGGCGAGGCGCGCGTCGAGTACCCAGGCGTTGCGCAGCGACGACTGCACGCCGGAGAAGCGGAGGAACGAGGTGGCGGCGGAGTCGCCGCCGTCGGGGGTGCCGGCCTTCAGGATCGTGTCCGTGGAGAAGTTGATGTTGTACGGACGCTGCACATAGGTGGAGGAGCTGGCCTCGACACGGGTCACGGACGGGTCGACGCGGACTGGGTAGACCCGCTCGGGGTCGCTCAGCCACTCCTCGTCCAGGGTGACGACGAGCACCTGGCGGCCGTTCTCGGTGGCCAGTTCGTAGCTGACGCCGCCGGTTATCGCGCCGTCGCCGGAGCGCTCGTCGACGGCGGCGTCCTCCATCCAGCCGGGCGGCATGTGAGCACGGACGGTGCCCTCGGCGTCGGCGAAGGCGATCCCGCCGTGCTCGTCGAGTGTGGCGGTGAGGCCGTCGAGATGGAGCGGGAACCGCCACTCTGTGGGGGCGTCGGCGTCGCGGAGGACGATCGTTTCCTTGATCTCGGCGTTGCCGCCGAGGAACTCGATGTCGGAGGAGGGCCGGACGTCGCGGTAGGTGACGAGCGGCCCCTCGACCTCGCCGGGGACGGCGCTCGCCTCGGCCAAGGCGTAGCCGACGGCGTACTCCTCATCCAGACGGAGCGTCATCAACGGGTCGTCCGTGGCCATGGCGCCGAAGCTGACGCCGGCTTCGGTGGCTGTCGTCTCCCACGACTCACCGCCGGCGGCGCGGACGAGGGAGGTGTCGATCGTCTGCCAGGCGCCGTCCAGGTCGGGGTAGTTGACCGGCTCGTTGTAGTAGCGGGTGGTGAAGGTGCCGTCCGTGTTGCGGAACGTGCGGGAGTCCTCGGTCCGCTCCTCCGGCACCTCGACGCTGGTCTCCTCGTCGAATCCGGTGAGTTCGGCCGGCGGCAGCGACTCGATGACCTCCGGGTCACCGGACTCCAGCGGCGGGGCCGTGTCCCCCAGGTCGTCGCTCGTGGACTGACCTTCGTCGAGCGGCAGTTGCCCCGGCGCCTCGCCCGGCTCACCTCCGCTGCCGTCCCCCTCGGCGGTCGTGTCGGCGGCATCGGCCTCGTGGGACAGGCCATCCGCCGAGCCCCACTCCTGCCCCGGCGCCTCACCGGCCTCGACGGCGACCTCCGACGCGGCGACCCAACGGCTGGCCGCCGCGGCCGTGCCCGGGTCAAGAGCGGTCAGAACCGCCATCAACAGGGCAGCGGACAGCACCAGAAAGCGCGCGCGAAGCACGGTCCCCCCACGAATCGTCGACATGACGACCAAGAGATTCCATGATCTCTTCAGATTTACACGAGACCCCTGTCGCACCATCAACGCACCTTCACGCCGACAAATCGGCAGTGATCACGACAACACGCCTACGGCGAGACCGGATCGTTACCCGAAAGGCGGAACCGGACGGACCTGCTGGTCATCCCGTTACGGGCGGTCGAAGCGACAGGGCCAGCAGACTCAACTGCCCAACCCTGGGAAGCTGAAGGGCATATCGCGGATCGGCCCGCGTAGCCTGGCAGGCGACAAGACAGAGACCTGCGGAGCAATCCGCCCATCGCTTTGACCTGCACTGATGCACTACCGCCGAACCGCTGCACATCCGCGCGCCAACAGGTGCGGTGGTGTAGGCCTCAGCTGCGGCCTTACCCTCGCGTCCGTCATCAACCCTGGTGGGTTCGCAACCCGCTCAGGATGTCCTGGGCCAGCCGCTCGATCAGGTCCGTCATCAACCCTGGTGGGTTCGCAACGCGGCGTAGCGCTGGCGCAGCCCGGCGAGCAGCAGGTCCGTCATCAACCCTGGTGGGTTCGCAACATCGGTGCCTGCCGCAGTTCGGGCGGCGGGTCGGCGTGTCCGTCATCAACCCTGGTGGGTTCGCAACCGCGGAGTTCGGCGACCAGGTCGCGCAGCGCGCCGGGTCCGTCATCAACCCTGGTGGGTTCGAGGTGCAAGCCACGGCGATCCAAGAAGCAGGCACCAAAGAACGTCCCGAGCACATTCCGCAGCGGGGAGCACTGATCCGACTCGCTCCCCCACGCCGCGATGGCGCCCCCTACGAGGCGGGGCGCCACCGTCACCCGATCAGCAGATGCGCCGCTGAACCAGCGGCGTGACGTCCATCACACTCACCAACCGCAGCCCCCAGGTCTATTTCGCCTGGTCAGCGCCCGACTTCACCACCTGCAGCGGCAGCAGCTTCTTCCCGGTGGGTCCGATTTGTGTGGATGTGTTCATCTGCGGGCACACCCCGCAGTCGAAGCACGGCGTCCAGCGGCAGTCGTCGACCTCGGTCTCGTCGAGGGCGTCCTGCCAGTCCTCCCAGAGCCAGTCCTTGTCCAGGCCGGAGTCGAGGTGGTCCCACGGCAGGACCTCCTCGTAGGAGCGCTCGCGCGTCGTGTACCAGTCGACGTCGACGCCGAAGGGGGCCAGGGCGGTGGTGGCCGAGGTGAGCCAGAGGTCGTAGGAGAAGTACTCGCGCCAGCCGTCGAAGCGGCCGCCGGCCTCGTAGACGGCGCGGATGACGGCGCCGACGCGGCGGTCGCCGCGGGAGAGCAGGCCCTCGACGATGCCCGGCTTGCCGTCGTGGTAGCGGAAGCCGATGGAGCGGCCGTAGCGCTTGTCGGCACGGATGCGGTCGCGGAGCTTGGCGAGGCGGGCGTCCGTCTCGTCCGGGGAGAGCTGCGGCGCCCACTGGAACGGGGTGTGCGGCTTCGGCACGAAGCCGCCGATGGAGACGGTGCAGCGGATGTCGTTGGAGCCGGAGACCTCGCGGCCCTTGGCGATGACCCTGGTCGCCATGTCGGCGATCTGCAGCACGTCCTCGTCGGTCTCGGTCGGGAGGCCGCACATGAAGTAGAGCTTGACCTGCCGCCAGCCGTTGCCGTAGGCGGTGGAGACGGTGCGGATCAGGTCGTCCTCGGAGACCATCTTGTTGATGACCCGGCGGATCCGCTCACTGCCGCCCTCGGGGGCGAAGGTGAGGCCGGAGCGGCGGCCGTTGCGGGTGAGTTCGTTGGCCAGGTCGATGTTGAAGGCGTCGACCCGGGTGGAGGGCAGCGAGAGGCCGATCTTGTCGTCCGTGTAGCGGTCGGCCAGGCCCTTGGCGACGTCGCCGATCTCGCTGTGGTCGGCGGAGGAGAGGGAGAGGAGCCCGACCTCCTCGAAGCCGGTGGCCGTCAGGCCGCGCTCGACCATCTCGCCGATGCCGGTGATCGACCGCTCCCTGACAGGGCGGGTGATCATGCCGGCCTGGCAGAAGCGGCAGCCCCGGGTGCAGCCGCGGAAGATCTCCACGGACATCCGCTCGTGCACCGTCTCGGCGAGCGGCACCAGCGGCTGCTTGGGGTAGGGCCACTCGTCGAGGTCCATCACGGTGTGCTTGGACACCCGCCACGGCACGCCCGAGCGGTTGGGGACGACGCGGGCGATCCGGCCGTCGGGCAGGTACTCGACGTCGTAGAAGGCGGGCACGTAGACGCCGCCGGTCTTCGCCAGCCGCAGCAGCAGTTCCTCGCGGCCGCCGGGCCGGCCCTCGGCCTTCCAGGCGCGGATGATGTCCGTCATGTCGAGGACGGCCTGCTCGCCGTCGCCGATGACGGCGCAGTCGACGAAGTCGGCGATCGGCTCCGGGTTGAACGCGGCGTGGCCGCCGGCCACCACCACCGGGTGGTCCTCGGTGCGCTCGGCGGCCAGCAGCGGGACGTCCGCGAGGTCGAGCGCGGTGAGCAGGTTGGTGTAACCCAGCTCGGTGGAGAAGGAGACGCCGAGCACGTCGAAGGCGCCGACGGGGCGGTGCGCGTCGACCGTGAACTGGGGGACGCCGTGCTTGCGCATCAGCTCCTCCAGGTCCGGCCAGACGCTGTAGGTGCGCTCGGCGAGCACGCCCTCCCGCTCGTTCAGCACCTCGTAGAGGATCATGACGCCCTGGTTGGGCAGCCCCACCTCGTAGGCGTCCGGGTACATCAGCGCCCAGCGGACATCGCAGGCGTCCCAGTCCTTGACGGTGGAGTTCAGCTCACCACCGACGTACTGGATCGGCTTCTGGACGTGCGGGAGGAGGGCCTCCAGTCGTGCGAAGACCGACTCGACAGGCATGGCTTCCGGCTTTCGGGACGCTGGCGGACAGGCGGGGGTAGGCCGTTCAGCCTACCGGGAGTTCCGCGGCCCGCCGCTCGCGGTCGGCCGCGAGGGCGACCTCGCGCTCGTGGAGCACCCCGTAGCTGAAGGAGGGCTCGCCCTCCCGCTGGGCGATGTCGGCCAGCTCGCGCAGCGCGCCGCGGGCGACGACGCTGTCCTGGTGGTCGCCGAGTGCCTGCTGGAGCGCCTTGCACCGCTTGACCTGCCGGCGGGCCGGCTTGCCCACGGCCGGGGTGGCGGCCTCGGCGGCGTAGCGGGCGCGCTTGGCGGCCTTGCGGGCGGAGTGCAGCGCGGCGTCCCGCTCGGGCCCCGGCGGCGAGTCGAACGCGGTCCGCAGCCGGTCGGCGAGCCGGTCGCGGTCCCGGTGCATGGCCTTGGCGAGCACCTGGTCGGCCGGCCGGTCGGCCTTGGGGCGCAGCGGCGGGTCGGCGAGCAGCCGGTCGAGGGCGTCGAGGAGGTCGAGGTGGCGCGGCGAGTCGAGAAGCCGGGTGAGGAGGGCCGAGGTGTCGGTGCGGCGCTCGTGGTCCCAGGCGGCCAGCCGCTGGGCGACCGGGCCGACGCGGAGCTCGTCCGGCAGTTCGTCGAGCAGGGCGGTGAGCCGCTCGGTCAGCACCTCCCGGTCGCGGTCGAGGCCGAGCTCGCCCGCCAGGTGCCGCAGCTCGGCCTCCAGGTGGGCGGTGGCGCCCCGGTCGAGGACGGCGCGGGCACTGCGCAGCAGGCTGCGGAGCCGGCGGCTGGCGACCCGCATCCGGTGGACGGCGTCGGGCAGCTGGCGGCGGACGGCGGGGTCGAGCGTGACGATCGCCTCGACCTGGCGGCGGGCGTACGCGAGGACGTGGGCCGCGGCCGAGTCGGCGGGGCGGCGCGGCGGAGCCGGCGGCGTGGGGGCGCCCCCGGTCTCGGCGAGGGCGCGGGCGAGCTTGGACGGCGCCTTCGAGCGGCGCGCGCCGGCGGCGGTGACGCGCTCCTCGACGGCGTCCAGCACGGTCGGGTCGGCGTCCTCGGCGAGCTCCACCTCCAGCTCGGTCCACTCGGCGGTGCGCCCGGCGCGGCGGGCGGTGACGCGGTCCAGCACGGCCTCGGCGAGCGGGGCGCCGCCGACGCCGACCAGGTGGGTGGGGGCGCGTTCGGTGTCGAGGTCGACGACGGGCACCAGCGCGGCGCGGCGCACCCGGGAGCGGACCAGCGCGGTCAGCTCGGCCGGCGGGGCCTCGTTCGGGGCCTCGGGGTCGAGCGGGGCCTGGATCTCCTCGCGGACGGTGTCGCCGAGCGCGTGGTGCACCGGGAGCTTCAGGTGCCAGCCGGCGTCCTGCCCGCCGGTGCGCCGGCGCAGCGTGATGCCGGCGGCGGCGAGGCGCCCGTCCTCGGTGTCGTAGTAGCGGGCGCTCAGGCGGCGGACGGGCGACCGGTGCTCGGTGGCGACGGGTCCCGCACCTGCCAGCTCCGGCAGCGGGCCGGCGAACTCGTACTTGCGCTCGTGTTCCAGGGCCACGCTCACCAGCGTACGGTTCCCGGCCGGCGGCCGCACCCAGGTGCGGCGAGGCCGGCGGCACGTCCGGCAAAACGCTCGGACGGAGCGCTCGGACGGAGCGTTCAGGCGGAGCGTTCAGGCGGAGAGCGGGCGCTTCATCCGGATGGACTGGAGCAGGCCGATCGCGATCCAGACCGCGAACATCGAGGTGCCGCCGTAGGAGAGGAACGGCAGCGGCACGCCGGCGACCGGCATGATGCCGAGGGCCATCCCGATGTTCTCGAAGCACTGGAACGCGAACCAGGCGACGACGCCGGCCGCGATCACCGTGCTGTAGAGGTCGGTGGACTCGCGGGCTATGCGGAGCGCGCGCCACAGCACCACGCCTATCAGCAGGATGATCCCGCCGGCGCCCACGAATCCCAGTTCCTCGCCGGCCACCGTGAAGATGAAGTCGGTGTGCTGCTCGGGCACGAACTGCCCGGTGGTCTGGGTGCCCTCGCCGAGTCCGGAGCCGAACATGCCGCCACCGCCGATGGCGATCCTGGCCTGGTTGGTGTTGTAGCCGACGCCCGACGGGTCGAGCGCCGGGTTGGCGAACGCGGCGAACCGGTTGATCTGGTACTCGTCGAGCACCCCGAGCACCCAGACCAGGACCGCGCCGACGGTGGCGGCCAGCACCAGGCCGATGGTCCACTTCAGGGAGGCGCCCGAGGCGAGCAGCATGCCGAGCACGGTGATGCTGATGACCATGGCGGTGCCCATGTCGTCCATCAGCACGACGGCGAGCGGCACGGCGACGAAGCCGAGGGCCTGGAGGACGGCGCGCCGGCCGGGGAACTCCCGGTCGCCGGCGTCGACGGCGTCGGCGAGGACGGTGGCCATCACGAGGATGGCGGCGACCTTGACGAACTCGCCGGGCTGGATGGTGTAGCCGCCGATGGACAGCCAGGCGCGCTGTCCGTTGATCTCGGTGCCGAGCGGGGTGAACACCAGCAGGACGACGCCGAGGGAGAGGGCGTAGAAGACGAAGACGGCGGCGCGCAGCCGTTGGTGGCCGAGCCAGATGATGCCGACGGCGAGGGTGAGGCCGACGGCCAGGTTGATGCTCTGGCGTATCAGGAAGTAGTTCGGGTCGCCGCCGGTGATGCCGGTGCGGTTGCGGGTGGCGGACCAGATCAGGGCTATGCCGAGCACGGACAGCGCGAGGCCGGCGAACAGCAGCAGCCAGTCGAGGCGGCGGGCGACGGAGTCCCGGTGGGCCAGCCGGCGCCAGGCGCTCCCGCGCCGGGCCGGCTGCCTGACCGTCAGGGTGTGCACGCTCATCAGTCGTCCTGGTCCTCGCGCCGGCCGGTCCGTTCGCCGGTGTCCCCCGGCACTCCCCCGCCGGCCGGATCCCCGGTGGCCGTCTCGCTGACGTTGCCCACGCCGTCCGGGGTGATGATCGCGTCGGGGTCGAAGCCGGGCTCGTAGCCGTTGCCCTGGTCGGGGTCCTGCCCCTCCTCGGGGGTGGTGCCCTGGTCGGCGTCGCCCTCGCCCCCGTCCTCCCGGGGCTCGTCGCGGTCCGGCACGATGGTGCCGTTCTCGTCGATCTCCGGCAGGTCCCGGTTCGGCTCGGCGAGCAGCGCGACGTCCTCGTTGACGCTGCTGCCCTGCACGCCGTAGATGGCCTCCCAGATGCGCCGGACGGCGTCACCCGAGGCGCCGGAGCCGGTGCCGGCCTGGGCGATGGTCATCACGACGGTGTAGTCGTCGGTGTAGGTGGCCAGCCAGGACGTCGTCTGCTGGTCGCCCGACGCCTCCGCGGTGCCGGTCTTGCCGTGCAGCACGATGTCGTTCTGCGGCCAGCCGCCGAACTTCCAGTCGGCGCTGCCCCGGGTGATCACGCCGGCGGTGGCGGTCCGCAGATCCTCTATGGTCTGGTCGCTGGCCGGCAGTTCGCCGCTGGACCGCGGCTCGAACTCCTCGACCACCGTGCCGTCGGCGGCGATCACGGCCCGCCCGACCTGCGGCTGGTAGAGCGTGCCGCCGTTGCCGAGGGCCGCGTAGACGGAGGCCAGCTGGAGCGGGGTGACCAGCACGTCGCCCTGGCCGATGGAGAAGTTGAGCATGTCACCGGCGCGCATCTTCATGCCCTCGGTGCAGTTCTCGCGGGCGATCCTGGCCACGTAGTCCTGGCGGTCGCTGTCCGCGATCTCGCACCAGTTCTCCTCGTTGGCCTCCCAGTACTCCTGCTTCCACTGCCGGTCCGGGATGCGGCCAGCGGCCTCGTTGGGCAGGTCGACGCCGGTGGGCGTGCCGAGCCCGAAGTCGTGGGCGGTGCGGAACAGCCAGTCGTCCGGATCGTCCACCGGCTCGAGGCCGCCCTCGCGCTGCCACTCGCGGTGCGCGATGCCGTAGAAGACGGTGTTGCAGGAGACCTCGATGGCGCGGCCCAGGCTGATCGAGCCGTACGCCTGGGACTCGAAGTTGCGGAAGGTCTGGCCGCCGACGTCGTAGGAGGAGCCGCACTCGTACGAGCCCTCGAAGTCGTAGCCCGCGTTGACGGCGGCGGTGGAGGTGATCACCTTGAAGGTGGATCCGGGCGGGCCCTGGCCCTGGATGGCCCGGTTGAGCAGCGGGTTGCCGCCGTCCTCGGCGGTAAGGCGGGTGTAGTCGTCGTTGGAGATGCCGCCCACCCACACGTTGGGGTCGTAGTCCGGGGCGGAGGCCATGGCGACGACACGCCCTGTGCCGTTCTCCAGCACTATCGCGGAGCCCGAGTCCGCCTCGTAGTTGCGGCCCGAGATGTCGTCGTGCTGCGTCCTGGCCATCTCCATGGCCTGCACGAGCTCCCGCTCCACGACGGCCTGGACGCGGCTGTCGATGGTGGTGACGAGGTTGGCGCCGGCCTGGGCGGTCTCGCTCTCGGACTCGCCGAGCACCCGGCCGAACTTGTCGACCTCGTAGCGGGTGACGCCGGCCTGGCCGCGCAGGTAGCTGTCGTACTGGCGCTCAAGACCCGAGCGGCCGATCTGGTCCGAGCGCAGCAGCGGGTTGTCGGTGTCCTCGGAGTCGGCGACCTCCTCGTCGGTGACCGGCGAGAGGTAGCCGAGGACCTGCGCGGTGTTGGCGCCGTCGGGTGCCGAGTAGCGGCGCACGGCCGTGGGTTCGGCGGAGATGCCGGGGAACTCCTCGGCGCGCTCCCGGATCTGGAGCGCCTGCTGGGTGGTCGCCTCGTCGGTGATCGGGATCGGCTGGTACGGCGAACCGTTCCAGCAGGGCTGCGGGGTCTCGGCGTCGCACAGCCGGACCTGGTTGGCGACCGCCTCGACCTCCAGGCCGAGCAGCTCCGCCACCCGGACGAGGACCGCCTCGCCGTCGTCGGGCAGCCGGCTCAGCTCGGTGCGGTCGGCGGTGACGACCAGCCGCGTCTCGTTGTCGGCCATCGGCACGCCGCGCGCGTCCAGGATGGCGCCGCGCACCGCGGGCCGGACGGCCTGCTGCACGTGGTTGCCGGCGGCCTCGGCGGCGAACTCGTCGCCCTGCCTGATCTGGAGGTACCAGAGCCGGCCGCCCAGCGTGAGCAGCAGCGAGAAGACCAGTATCTGGATGACGACCAGCCGGATGGTGATCCGCGAAGTCCGGCCGGTCTCCGGGATGTTCGTCACAGCCGCTTGACCCCCTTGATACGTCCAGCACGGTTGCGGGCGGACCGGCTGAGCAGTGTGGAACGGGTGCCGCCGAGCCGGGCGGCCTTGCCGTACCGGATGCGGCGCGGGCCGCGGCCGCGTGGGCTGCCGCCGCCCTTGAGCCAACTGACGGCCGAGTCGCCGCCACCGCCGCCGGACTTGTGCTCGCCGGACAGCGGGTCGCTCTCCAGCCGGCGGGCCATGGCCATCACCAGCGGCACGACGAACGGGGCGAGCAGCAGGTCGTAGAGGGTGGCCGTCAGCAGCAGGCTGCCGAGGCCGACGTCGCGCGCCGCCGTGTCGCCGACCAGCGCGCCGACGCCGGCGTAGAGCAGCGTGGAGCTGGCGGCGCCGGCGGCGACCACCAGCATCGGGACGGTGGCCGAGCGGTGCTGGCCGGTCTCCGGCCGGGTCAGCCCGGCGGCGTAGCCGATGACGCACAGCACCAGCGCGTACCGGCCGACGGCGTGGTCGGCGGGCGGCGCGAGGTCGGCGAGCAGGCCGGCGAAGAAGCCGACCAGGCAGCCGCCGACATGGCCGTAGACCAGCGCGAGGGCCAGCACGGTGAGCAGCAGCAGGTCGGGGGTGGCGCCCGGCAGACCGAGCCTGGCCAACACGGTGACCTGCACGATCAGCGCCACCGTGACCAGGATGGTGGCCAGCAGGGTGCGGGAGACGCGCATCGGTCTCACTCCTCGGTGGCGGTGTCGTCTTCGCCGGTCCCGGGCGGCGCTTCGCCCTCTCCGGTCCCTGGCTCGGCGGTCGGGGTCCCGCCCTCGGTCGGCGGCTGGGGCTCGCCGACGTCCTCGCCGGACTCGCCCTGGGTCTCCTCGCCTTCGCCGCCGGCTTCCTCGTCCTCGTTGCGCGCGCCCTGGTCGCGCTCGTCGTCACCCCGCCGCTCGTCCCGGTTCTCCTCCTCGGGACGGGGCGGCAACACGGAGTCGCGCGGGTTGTCCCTGGGCGGCTCGACGACCACACCCACCAGGTCGAGCTGGGTGAACGAGACGAAGGGGCGCACCTCCACGGTGCGGGTGAGGTCGCCGTTGGAACGGTTGACGTTGACGACCTCGCCGACCGGCACGCCCGGCACGAACGGCCGGTTGTCCGAGGAGCCGAAGGTGACCATCCGGTCGCCCCGCTCCACCTGCGCCTGCTGGTTGAACAGCTGCACGTCGAACGTGTTGTCGCCGCGGCCGGTGGCGAGGCCCAGTTCCTGGCTGCCCTCCAGCCGGGTGCCGACGCTGAACTCCGGGTCGTTGGCCAGCAGCACCGTGGCCTGGCCGCGCCCCACGGTGGTGACCCGGCCCACCAGCCCCTCGCCGTTGAGCACCGTCATGTCGCGGGCGATGCCGTCCTCGGTGCCGGCGTCGATCGTCACGGTCCAGGAGAAGCCCTGGGCCGCGCCGATGGCGATCACCTGCGCGCCGACGATCCGGTAGCCGCCGGCTCCGGACGTCCGCAGGAGCTCGTCCAACTGCTGCATCCGCGAGTCGCGGTACTCGTCGCTGCCGAGCCGCTGCTGCAACTCCGCGTTCTCCCGCTCCAGGTCGGCGATGCGGTCCTGCCGGTCACCCGAGTCACGGATCGCCGAGATGGCGTTGGCCACCGGGTCGACCGCGCCGGCCACCCCCTCCTCGACCGGTCCGAAGAACGAGGCGGCGGCCTCCCGTGACCCGTCGAGCGGGGAGTTCTCACCCCCGCGGAGGTCGAGCGAGATCAGTGCGAGTGCGATGGAAACCAGCAGGACGAGGAGCAGCCGGCTCTCTCGTGTGTCCCTCACGTGCGGAGGCCGTGCCTTTCTGGTCGGTCCTTGGGAAGGTCATGCGCCCGGGAGCGGTCCCGGGCGGCGCCCGCCGCGCGGTCCTGGGGCCGGCCGCGCGGCGGATGTGGCGGCACGGGCGCCGGGAACCAGCGACGGGGCCTAGCGCCTCGGTTGGGCGTCCAGCACCTGCTGCAACGCCTCGAACTCCTCGACGCACTTGCCGGAGCCCAGCGCCACCGAGTCCAGCGGATCCTCGGCGATGTGGATCGGCATGCCGGTCTCCTTGCGCAACCGCTCGTCGAGGCCGCGCAGCAGGGCGCCGCCGCCGGTGAGCACGATGCCGCGGTCCATCACGTCGCCCGACAGCTCGGGCGGGCACTTGTCGAGCGTCGTCTTGACGGCGTCGACGATGGCGTTGACCGGCTCCTCCATCGCCTTGCGCACCTCGGCGGAGGAGATCACCACCGTCTTCGGCAGGCCGCTGACCAGGTCGCGACCGCGGATCTCGGTGTGCTCGTCCTGGTCCATCTCGAAGGCCGAACCGATGGTGATCTTGATGCTCTCGGCGGTGCGCTCGCCGAGCAGGAGGCTGTACTCCTTCTTGATGTGCTGGATGATCGCGTTGTCCAACTCGTCGCCCGCCACCCGGATGGACTGGGCGGTGACGATGCCGCCGAGCGAGATCACGGCCACCTCGGTGGTGCCGCCGCCGATGTCCACCACCATGTTGCCGGTGGCCTCGTGCACCGGCAGGCCCGAGCCGATCGCGGCCGCCATCGGCTCCTCGATGATGTGCACCTGGCGGGCACCGGCCTGCGTCGACGCCTCGATCACGGCACGACGCTCGACCCCGGTGATGCCCGACGGCACACACACGACGACCCGAGGACGCGCCAGATAACGGCGCTTGTGGATTTTGAGAATGAAGTACCGGAGCATCCGCTCGGTGATCTCGAAGTCGGCGATCACGCCGTCCTTCAGGGGGCGCACCGCGACGATGTTGCCCGGGGTGCGGCCGATCATCTTCTTCGCCTCGGCGCCGACCGCGAGAATGCCACCGGTGTTGGTGTTGATGGCCACCACCGACGGCTCGTTGAGGACAATCCCACGACCTCTGACGTACACCAGCGTGTTGGCCGTCCCGAGGTCGACTGCCATGTCACGGCCGATGAACGACATATTGTTCGCCATAGGGATACATCTGGCCTTCCAGCTGGAGCGATTTGTGCGGGGAGGTCGGCAGGGGGTGCGATGAACGGTACGCCAGGAGGACTCTCCCGCTCGCGGGGGAGAGCCGGGCGGCGATGCCATCGTATCCACGGCCGGTCGAACACGGAGCGCCGGAGCGCCGCTTTCGCCATTGTCGGCGGAACCTGACCCGCCCTCCGTCATGGTGACGTCGTGTTCGGGTGACGGGTTCCCTCGTTCGACTGTACATACCCCATTGAGCGAAGGCGTTCAGGTGAACACTGACGGCGAGTCAGGACGGCTCACGACGGCTCACGGAAAGAAGATCTTCAGTTCCCGTTCGGCGGACTCTTCGGAATCCGAGGCGTGAATCAGGTTCTCCCGCACGATCGTGCCATAGTCACCCCGAATGGAGCCCGGCGACGCGACGATGGGGTCCGTCGGACCGGCCAGCACGCGCAGCCCCTCGATGACGCGCTCACCCTCCACGACCATGACGACGCTCGGCCCGGACGCCATGAAGTCGAGCAGCGGCTCGTAGAACGGACGGCCGACGTGCTCGGCGTAGTGCGTCTCCAGCGTGACGCGGTCCAGGGTGCGCAGCTCCAGCGCGGTCACGGCCCAGCCGGCCTTGCGCTCGATCCGGCCGATGATCTCGCCGACGAGTCCGCGGGCGACGGCGTCCGGCTTGAGCAGGACGAGAGTGCGCTGGCTCATGGCAGGCGGCTCCAGAGAAAAGGGATATCAGGATGGGGTTCGCAAGATTACCGTTCCGGGCCCGATGCCCTCGACGCGGACCGGTGGTTGTTCCCCCCGCCCACGCGGCGCGCGCGGCGCGTGAAGAAGGCTCGCCTACCCGCCGCCAGCGCTGCGGCCGCTTCGCCGCGGGCCTACGGCCCGGGTCGCCGCGGCCGGCCGGCGGGCCGCGCGCGGCGCGTGGGTGGGGAGGATGCCCGGCCCGTCAGCGGGTGAGGGCCGCGCCCGGAGCGGTCGTGTCGATGTGGCGGCCGAAGTGGATGGAGGCCCACCAGAGCGCGGCGAACGCCGCGCCGAGGACGAACATCGCGGGGATGACGAACCCGGCGGCGATCAGCGCGGCTTGGAGGGCCCAGCCGAGCGGCAGCGCGATCGGGAGGCGGAGCAGGCCGCACAGCAGCAGGCAGAGCGCCATCGCGGGGCCGCTGACCGCCCAGATCGTGGTGGTGGAGAGGTCGTCGGAGAGCCGCATCGCCGCCACCGCCGCCAGGCCGATGACGATGAACTCGCAGACCAGCGTGGACGCGCACAGCGTCCGCAACATGCGCATCAGCGGGACCTCCCCAGCAGCAGCCGGGCCTCGCCGACCGTGATCACCGAGCCGGTGACCAGCACTCCGGCCCCGGCGTACTCCTGTTCCTCCTCGGCCAGCGTGATGGCCGCGTCCAACGCGTCGTCGAGGCGCGGCTCGACCTGGACCCGCTCCTCGCCGAAGACCTCGACGGCGAGGGCGGCCAGCTCGTCCACGTCCATCGCGCGGTGGCTGGCGTTGCTGGTGACGACGACCTCGGTGAACACCGGCTCGAAGGCTTCGAGGAGGCCGCGGACGTCCTTGTCGGCCGAGGCGCCGACCACGCCGACGAGCCGGCTGAAGCCGAACGCCTCGGTGATGGCGGCCGCCGTGGCCTGCGCGCCCGCCGGGTTGTGCGCCGCGTCGAGCACCACCGTGGGGCTGCTGCGCACCACCTCGAGGCGGCCTGGCGAGGTGACGGAGGCGAACGCGGCGCGGACCACCTCCTGGTCGAGGGGGCGGGCCGGCTGGCCGTCGCCGACGCCGAAGAACGCCTCGACGGCGGCCAGCGCGACCACCGCGTTGTGCGCCATGTGTTCGCCGTAGAGCGGGAGGAAGACCTCGGGGTAGTCGCCGCCGAGCCCGCGCAGCGTCAGCAGCTGGCCGCCGACCGCGACCTCGCGGGCGACGACGCCGAACTCCATGCCCTCCCTGGCCACCGTGGCGTCGACCTCGACGGCCCGCCGCAGCACCACGGAGGCGGCCTCGATGCTGGGCTGCTGGGCCAGCACCACCCGGGCGCCCCGCTTGACGATCCCGGACTTCTCGCCGGCGATGGCCTCGGGCGTGGTGCCGAGCCGGTCCGTGTGGTCGAGCGTGATCGGGGTGAGGACGGCGACCTGCGCGTCGATCACGTTGGTCGAGTCCCAGGTGCCGCCCATGCCGACCTCGACCACCGCGACGTCGACCGGGGCGTCGGCGAAGGCCGCGTAGGCCATGCCGGTCAGCACCTCGAAGAAGGAGAGCCGGTAGGGCTCCCGGGAGTCGACCAGCTCGACGTAGGGCTTGACGTCCTCGTAGGTGGCGACGAACCGCTCGGGCGCGATCGGCTCGCCGTCCAGGCTGATCCGCTCGGTGATCGACTGGACGTGCGGGCTGCTGAACCGGCCGGTGCGCAGCTCGAAGGCGCCGAGCAGCGCCTCGATCATCCGGGCCGTGGTGGTCTTGCCGTTGGTGCCGGTGATGTGGATGGCCGGGTAGGCGCGCTGCGGCTCGCCCAGCACGTCCATCAGGGGGCGGATGCGACTCAGCGACGGCTCCAGCTTGGTCTCCGGCCACCGCTTGGACAGCTCCGTCTCGACCTCGCGCAGCGCGCGGTCGAGCTCGGGGTCGGCCGGGCGGCCCGGCAGGTCGCCCGCCCGCGGCGCCCCGGACTGGGCGCGCAGGGTGCGGCTGCCGGCCTCGATCACGGCGAGATCGGGGTCGCGGTCGGTCTCCGCGGCCACGATCTCCTGGAATTCCTCGCCGGAACCGTCGTTCTGCTCGTCGCTCACGACCCCAGTCTACGAAGCGCCACCGACAGGGCCGGCCAGGGTCTGGGGGAGCCTGGCCAGCTGGGCGGTGATCCGGGCGATGTCCTCCTCGGCGGTGGCCCGGCGGGCCCGGATCTTGTCGACCACCTGGTCGGGGGCCTTGGCGAGGAACGCCTCGTTGCCCAGCTTGGCGTTGGTGCCCGCGAGCTCCTTCTCGGCCGCGGCCAGGTCCTTGGTGAGCCGCTTGCGCTCGGCCGCCACGTCGATGGCGCCGGAGAGGTCGAGCGCGACCGTGGCGCCGCCGACCGGCAGGGTGGCGGTGGCCGTGAAGCCGTCGCCGGCCGCCTGGAGGCGGAGCAGCGCGCGCATGGCCTCCTCGTGCGCGGCGAGCCCGGTGCCGGTGAGGTCGAGGGTGGCCGGCACCCGCTGGCCCGGCTGGAGGCCCTGGTCGGCGCGGAACCTGCGGACCTCGGTGACCAGGCGCTGGACGGCCTCGATCTCCCGCTCGGCCTCCGCGTCGCGGAAGCCGGAGTCGGCCGGCCAGTCGGCGACGACGACGGACTCGCCGCCGGTCAGCGTCGTCCACAGCTCCTCGGTGACGAACGGGATCACCGGGTGCAGGAGCCGCAGCGTGACGTCGAGGACCTCGCCGAGGACCCGGCGGGAGAGCTCGGCCGGGCGGCCGCCGGCGGCGAAGGTGGTCTTGGACAGCTCGACGTACCAGTCGAAGACCTCGTCCCAGGCGAAGTGGAAGAGGGCGTCGCTGAGCTTGGCGAACTGGTAGTCGTCGTAGTAGGCGTCGGTCTCGGCGACCACCGAGTTCAGCCGGGAGAGGATCCAGCGGTCGGTGGCCGACAGCTCCTCCGGCGAGGGCAGCGGGCCCTCGACGGTGGCGCCGTTGAGCAGCGCGAACCGGGTGGCGTTCCAGACCTTGTTGGCGAAGTTCCGCGACGCCTGGACCCAGTCCTCGCCGATCGGCACGTCGACGCCGGGGTTGGCGCCGCGGGCCAGCGTGAAGCGGACCGCGTCCGAGCCGTAGGCGTCCATCCAGTCGAGCGGGTTGACCGCGTTGCCGAAGGACTTGGACATCTTCTTGCCGAACTGGTCGCGGACCATGCCGTGCAGGGCGATGGTGTGGAACGGCGGGGTGCCGTCCATCGCGTAGAGGCCGAACATCATCATCCTGGCGACCCAGAAGAAGAGGATGTCGTAGCCCGTGACGAGGACCGAGTTGGGGTAGAACTTCTCGACGCTCTCGGTCCGCTCGGGCCAGCCGAGCGTGGAGAACGGCCAGAGCCCGGAGGAGAACCAGGTGTCGAGGACGTCCGTGTCCTGGTGCCAGCCCTCGCCGGCCGGCGGCTCCTCGTCGGGGCCGACGCAGACGACCTCGCCGTCGGGCCCGTACCAGACGGGGATCCGGTGGCCCCACCAGAGCTGGCGCGAGATGCACCAGTCGTGGAGGTTGTCGACCCACTCGAAGTAGCGGGAGGACATCTCCTTGGGGTGGATCGCGACCCGCCCGTCCCGGACGGCGTCGCCCGCGGCCCTGGCCAGCGGGTCGACCTTGACCCACCACTGCATGGAGAGCCGGGGCTCGACGGTCGTCTTGCAGCGCGAGCAGTGGCCGACCGCGTGCGTGTAGGGGCGCTTCTCGGCGACGATCCGGCCCTCGGCGCGCAGCGCGGCGACGACCGCGGAGCGGGCCTCGAACCGGTCGAGGCCCTGGAACGGGCCGTGGACGGTGATGTTGCCGCGCTCGTCCATGACGGTCAGCTGGGGCAGCCCGTGGCGCCGGCCGATCTCGAAGTCGTTGGGGTCGTGCGCGGGAGTGACCTTGACGGCGCCGGTGCCGAACCCGGGGTCGACGTGCTCGTCCGCGACGACCGGGATCTCGCGGTCGGTGAGCGGCAGCCTGACGGTGCGGCCGACGAGGTGGGCGTAGCGCTCGTCCTCCGGGTGGACGGCGACGGCGGTGTCGCCGAGCATCGTCTCGGCCCGGGTGGTGGCGACGACCAGGGAGTCGTCGCCTTCGCCGTAGCGGATGGAGACCAGCTCGCCCTCGTCGTCCTGGTACTCGACCTCGATGTCGGAGATCGCGGTCAGGCAGCGCGGGCACCAGTTGATGATGCGCTCGGCGCGGTAGATCAGGTCGTCGTCGAAGAGCCGCTTGAAGATCGTCTGGACGGCGCGGGACAGGCCCTCGTCCATGGTGAACCGCTCGCGGGACCAGTCGACGCCGTCGCCGAGCCGCCGCATCTGGCCGGAGATCTGCCCGCCCGACTCGGCCTTCCACTGCCAGACGCGCTCGACGAACGCCTCGCGGCCCAGGTCGTGCCGGGACTTGCCCTCCTTGGCCAGCTCGCGCTCCACCACGTTCTGGGTGGCGATGCCGGCGTGGTCCATGCCGGGCTGCCACAGCGTCTCGTAGCCCTGCATCCGCTTACGGCGGGTGAGGGCGTCGATCAGGGTGTGCTCGAAGGCGTGGCCCAGGTGGAGGCTGCCGGTGACGTTGGGCGGCGGGATGACGATCGTGTACGGGTCCTTGGCGCTCTCGGCGTCCGCGGTGAAGTAGCCCCGTTCCACCCAGCGCTCGTACAGCTTCCCCTCTACGTCGGCCGGCGTGTACTGCGTCGGCAGATCGGCTGGGGCTGCGTGTGGCCCGCTGGCGGGCGGCTGGGTGTTCTCGGTCACGGCTGAAGTCTACGAGGCCGGCCGCACCGGTTTCGAATCAGTTCCCGAGGGGTCCGGAGCGGGCTCCGGACGGGCGTTCGCCTTAGCGATCACGGCGGTGGTCCGCGGTGCGCGGGAGGGCCTTCGGGGCCGTCACCGCCGGCCCGCGTCGGGGAGTGGTGGGCCCCGTGACTGGCTCCCGTTCAGATGTACAGAAGGGCATCACGTCCGACAGGATGTGCGCAGGCAATGCCGAGGAGCCTCCGCATAAGGGGAAGCAGATGAGTCAGAACCAGCCGGGTCCGTACGGGCAGCAGCCGCCGCAGGGCCCGCCGCCCGGGCAGCCCGGGCCGTACGGGGTGCCGCCGCAGGGTCCGCCGCCCGGCGGTCCGAATCCGTACGCGCAGCCGGGGGCGCCCGGCGCCTCGGGCTCGCCTGGTTACGGCTATCCGCAGACGCCGGGCCAGCCGGCCCAGCCGGGGCCTCCCGCACCGCCGCCCGGCGGCTACGGGCAGCAGCCGCCGCAGCAGCCGGGACCCTACGGCCAGCCCCAGCAGCCCGGTGACTTCGGGCAGCAGCAGCCCGGCCAGTCCTTTCCCGGACAGCAGCCGCCGGGGCAGCCCCCCTACGGCGAGCCGGCCTCCTACGGTCAGCCGGCCGGTGGCGGTGGCGGGCGGAAGCGGACCGGCCTGATCGCGGTGGCCGTCGTGGCGGCGCTCGCCGTGATCGGCGGCGGCGTCTACTTCCTGACCAGCGACGACGGCAGCGGCAACGGGCCGAGCTCCGACGACGGCAGCCGCTTCACGGTGTCGCTGCCGGACGCCAGCGGGGACTTCACGCGGGTGCCCGGCGAGAGCGGCGTCGACCTCCCCGACGAGGAGGAGCAGGCCGAGATGGGCATCGAGAACATGGAGGGCGAGAACGGCGCCTACGCGGACTTCGACGCCACGGCGGAGATTCCCGACCCGGACGGCACCTACCTGATGGTGGGCGCCCTCTGGGGCGAGGTGCCCGACCCCACGGCCGTCGTCGACGGCATGTTCGGCCTGGCCGCGTCCGAGGCGTCGGCCGACGAGTCGGCGCAGATGGAGCTGGTCGGCAGCCCGGAGAGCTTCTCCGACGACGAGGTGGTGCTCAAGTGCCAGCTGGTCCGCGGCACCGAGCCCGATGCGACCCTGGGCTACGTCATCGAGGCACCGGTCTGCATCTGGGCCGACTTCAGCACCGTCGGTCTGATGGTCTACCAGGGGATGCCGGGCCTGCCCGCGGACTTCGACCCGAACTCCGAGGAGATCCCGGAGATGACGGCGCCGGAGACGATGTCGCTCGACGCGGCGGCCGAGATCGCCAGGCAGTTGCGGCTCGACTCGCTGCAGTCGGCCGAGGGCGGCGCCGAGACCGAGGGTGGCGCCGAGACCGAGGGCTGACCGCGGGGCGGAGCACGACGAGGGCGGGGCCCGACACCGGATGCCGGTGTCGGGCCCCGCCCCTTCGTCCGGGTGGTGCTCAGGCCGTCTTCTCGTGCGGGGGCACCGAGCCGCGCTGCTTGGCCAGCCGGGAACGCGGGACCAGGGTCGGGTTGACGTTCGACCGCACCACGTCCTCGGTGATCACGACCTGGCCGACGTCGGGCCGGGACGGCACCTCGTACATCACCGACATCAGCACCTCCTCGATGATCGCGCGCAGCGCCCGGGCGCCGGTACCGCGCAGGATCGCCTGGTCGGCGATGGCCTCCAGCGCCGGCAGCGTGAACTCCAGCTCGACGCCGTCGATCTCGAAGAGCCGCTGGTACTGCTTGACCAGGGCGTTCCGCGGCTCGACCAGGATCCGCAGCAGCGCCTCGCGGTCCAGGTTCTGCACGGAGGTGATCACCGGCAGCCGGCCGATGAACTCGGGGATCATGCCGTACTTGACGAGGTCCTCGGGGAGCGCCTCGCGCAGCAGCTCGGCCGAGCCGCGGTCCCGCTTGGAGCGGATGTCGGCGCCGAAGCCGATGCCCCGGGCGCCCGACCTGGCGCGCACGATCTCGTCGAGGCCGGCGAAGGCGCCACCGACGATGAAGAGGACGTTCGACGTGTCGATCTGCAGGAACTCCTGGTGCGGGTGCTTCCGCCCGCCCTGCGGCGGCACCGCGGCGGTGGTGCCCTCCAGGATCTTCAGCAGGGCCTGCTGGACGCCCTCCCCGGAGACGTCCCTGGTGATCGACGGGTTCTCGCTCTTCCGCGCGACCTTGTCGATCTCGTCGATGTAGATGATCCCCTGCTCGGCCTTCTTGATGTCGTAGTCCGCGGCCTGGATCAGCTTGAGCAGGATGTTCTCCACGTCCTCACCGACATAGCCGGCCTCGGTGAGCGCGGTGGCATCGGTGATGGCGAAGGGGACGTTGAGCATCCGGGCCAGCGTCTGGGCGAGCAGGGTCTTGCCCGAGCCGCTGGGGCCGAGCAGCAGGATGTTGGACTTGGAGAGCTCGATGGCCTCGTCACGCGACTGGCCGTCGGCCTCGCTGGCCCGCACCCGCTTGTAGTGGTTGTAGACGGCCACCGAGAGCGCCTTCTTGGCGTCCTCCTGGCCGACCACGTAGCTCTCCAGGAAGTCGAAGATCTCCCGCGGCTTCGGCAGCTCGCCGAGATCGGACTCGGAGGACTCGGCGAGCTCCTCCTCGATGATCTCGTTGCAGAGCTCGATGCACTCGTCGCAGATGTAGACCCCCGGGCCCGCGATGAGCTTCTTCACCTGTTTCTGGCTCTTGCCGCAGAACGAGCACTTGAGCAGATCGCCGCCATCACCGATGCGTGCCACGAGGTGCTTCCCCTTCGCCTGCGCACCGCCGGGGAGACGGCGCGCTCATGCTTGCCTGAAGACGACGGTACCTTGTCGCTCCGGCGGATAGGCCCCCCTTGACGGGAATCCCCCTCGCCGGGGCCTTCCCGCCCAAAGGGGGCGGCCAGTCGTTCGTCTCGGTTGTCGCCTGATGTGTGTTACTGGGTCGTGCGGGGTGGTGCCGGGTGGTGCGATGTGGTGCGGCACGGTCCGGGTGGCCGGGGCTCGGGAGCCGGGCGGCGGCGCTCAGACCGCGGTGGTGGAGCGGGTGGTGACGATCTGGTCCACCAGACCGTAGCTCACGGCCTCCTCGGCGGTGAGGATCTTGTCCCGCTCGATGTCGTCGCTGACCTGCTCGATGGCCGTGTTGGAGTGCTTGGCCAGCATCTGCTCCAGCTGGACGCGCATCCGCTGGACCTCGCGGGCCGCGATCTCCAGGTCGGAGACCTGGCCGCGGCCGGTCTCGCTGTACGGCTGGTGGATCAGGATCCGCGCGTTGGGCAGCGCCATCCGCTTGCCGCGGGTGCCGGCCGCCAGCAGGACCGCGGCGGCGGAGGCCGCCTGGCCCATGCACACCGTCTGGATGTCCGGCTTGACGAACTCCATGGTGTCGTAGATGGCCGTCAGCGCGGTGAAGGAACCGCCCGGGCTGTTGATGTAGATCTGGATGTCGCGGTCCGGGTCCATCGACTCCAGGCAGAGCAGCTGCGCCATCACGTCGTTGGCCGACGCGTCGTCGATCTGCACGCCGAGGAAGATCACCCGCTCCTCGAAGAGCTTGGCGTACGGGTCGTACTCGCGCACGCCCTGCGAGGTGCGCTCGATGAAGCGCGGGACCACGTAGCGGCTCTCGGCGCGGAGTCGGTCGTAGATGCCGGAACCGGGGATGTTGTTCATCGTCTCTCTACCGCCTTGGTGTTGGGCTGCGATCGGGGGCTTGTCTGGCGGCCGCTCACGCGCCCGTGCCGCCGCCGCCCGCGATGTCGGCGGCGCTGGTGATGACCCGGTCGAGCAGGCCGTACTCCTTGGCCTCCTCGGCGCTGAACCAACGGTCCCGGTCGGCGTCCCGCTCCCACTGCTCCTCGCTGACGCCCGAGTGCTGGGCGGACAGCGTCGCCATCTTGCGCTTGGTGCGCAGCAGCTGCTCGGCGTGGATCTTGATGTCCGAGGCGGAGCCGGCCAGGCCGGCCGAGGGCTGGTGGATCAGCACCTCGGCGTTCGGCAGGGCGAAGCGCTTGCCCGCGGCGCCGGCGGTCAGCAGGAACTGCCCCATCGAGGCCGCGAGGCCCATGGCGATGGTGACCACGTCGTTCTTGATGTACTGCATGGTGTCGTAGATCGCCATGCCGGCGGTGATCGAGCCGCCCGGGCTGTTGATGTAGAGGAAGATGTCCTTCTCGGGATCGGCGGCGAGCAGCAGCAGCTGCGCGGTGATCCGGTTGGCGATGTCATCGTCGACCGGCTGCCCCAGGAAGATGATCCGCTCGTCGAGGAGCCGGTTGTAGACCTGATCGCCGAGGCCGCCGTGCGTTGGCTCCGCCATGGCGGAGGGCTTCATGAGCGTCACGTATCCACCTGCTCATTCTCGTAACGGCCAGGCAGGCGCCCGGACCGTCGCTCGACATCTGGGTTGTATCTAGGGACCCTAACGCGCGGTGCTGACGGACCCTTCCCGACCAGGGAACTGTTCGCTGTGAGCGCAGGGTGGCGCACCGGTGCCGTGTTCCGGCAGGGGCCGGGGAGCAGTGGGGGCCGGACGCGAGTCGCGCCCGGCCCCGATCGGGAAGCTCAGTCCCCGGACTTCGTGCCCGCCCCGTCGCCCGAGGTGGTGGCCTCGGACTCGGCCGCCTCGGCCGCCTCGGCGCCGCTCTCGGCGGTCTCGGTGGCGGCCTCCGCGCCCTCCTCGACCTCGTCCTCGTCGAGCCGGACGTCGTTGCCCTCGGTGTCGGTGACGGTGACCGACTCCACGACGGTGGCCAGCGCCTTGCCGCGGCGGACCTCGCCGACCAGCACCTGGACCTGGCCACCCTCGACCACGGCCTTGGCGAACTGGTCGGGGCTCATGCCGGAGGACTGGGAGCGGCGCACCAGGTGCTCCGTCAGCTCGTCCTGGCTGACGTTCAGCTTCTCGACCTTGGCGATCTCGTCCAGCACGAACTGGGTGCGAATGCCCTTCTCCGACTGCTCCTTGAGCTCGGCCTCGTACTCCTCGGCCGTCTTCTCCTGGAGCTTGAGGTAACCGTCGAGGTCCATGCCGAGCTGGGAGAGCTGGTGGTGCTCGAGGTTGTGCTTGCGGGTCTCGATCTCGTCCGCGAGGAGCTTCTGCGGGATCGGGACCTCGACCAGCTCGAGCAGCGCGTCGAGGACCTTCTCCTGGGCCTCGGTGGCCTGCTCGTACTTCTTCTCCTCGACGAGCCGCTCGCGGTGCGAGGCGCGCAGCTCCTCAAGGGTGTCGAACTCGCTGGCGAGCTGGGCGAAGTCGTCGTCGAGCTCGGGCAGTTCGCGGGTGGAGACGGTGGTCACGGTGACCGCGATCTCGGCCTCGCTGCCGGCGGCGGAGCCGCCCTTGAGCTCGCTGGTGAAGGTGGCGGTGCCGCCGGCCTCCAGGCCGGTCACGGCCTCGTCGAGACCGTCGAGCATCTGGCCCGAGCCGATGGTGTAGTCGACGCCGTTGGCCACGCCGTCGGCCAGGACCTCGCCGTCGACCCGGGCCTCCAGGTCGATCTTGACGACGTCGCCGTCGGCGGCGGCGCGCTCGACGACCGTGGTGGAGGCGAAGCGCTCGCGCAGCCGCCCGACGGCCTCGTCCACGTCCTCGTCGGGGACCTCGACGGCGTCCACCGTGACCGCGATGCCCGAGTAGTCGGGGAGCGCGATCTCGGGGCGGATGTCGACCTCGGCGGTGAAGGTCAGCAGCTCGTTGTCGCGAAGCTCGGTGATGTCCACGTCGGGCTGGCCGAGCGGGGTGAGCTCACCCTCGGTGACCGCCTCCGTGTAGAACTTGGGAAGCGCGTCGTTGACGGCCTCCTCCAGGACAGCCCCGCGCCCGAACCGCTGGTCGATGACGCGCGCCGGGATCTTGCCCTTCCGGAAACCGGGCACCTGGACCTGCTGGTTGATCTTCCGGTACGCCGCGTCGAGGCTGGGCTTGAGCTCCTCGAAGGGCACCTCGACTGTGAGCCGAACCCGGGTGGGGTTCAGGGTCTCCACGGCGCTCTTCACGGTAGGTCTCCTTGGGGCTGACATCTGGGGAGGTTGCGAACTTGTCCTGAGCCGATCCCGTGAGGCGGCCCGGTTGCGGACACACCTGGGCCGCACAGGCGACTCATACTACGTGGTCGGGGTGGCCGGATTCGAACCGACGGCCTTCCGCTCCCAAAGCGGACGCGCTACCAAGCTGCGCCACACCCCGCCGCGGTCGTGGCTCACGACGCGACACGTAGCGTACAGCGCCGGCCGCGGGGCACTGCCCCAAGGCCCCCGCACGCTCTTTCGCCCCGGCCCGGGCCGGGCGGTGCGCTGGTACGATGCTGGACGAGCCGCAGCCGGGATCACCGGCGCCCACGGGCGTCGAATCCACGGCCCCTGGCGGCCGAACGCGGGCGTAGCTCAATGGTAGAGCCCTGGTCTTCCAAACCAGCTACGCGGGTTCGATTCCCGTCGCCCGCTCAGCCCGGCCCGGTCCCCTCTGGGGGCCGGGCCTTCGTCATGACCGGCCGTGGCGTCAGTCGCCCGAGCTGTTGATGGAGTCGTCGACGTCGTTGACACCGTTGGTGATCGACGTCAGGAAGTCGTTTATGGGGTCGGCGGCCCCGGTGGAGGCGAGGGAGAAGCCGAAGAGGATCGCCACGATGGCCGGTCCCCACCTTATGGCGCCGCCCCGGATCATGAAGAACATGATCACTCCGAACAGCAGGGCCAGCGAGAATGAGATAACCACAACAGATCACACCTTCGAAAGGTCCGCCTCGCTCCTCGGGGGCTTGACCACGGCCGCCTCGCCCCCGCTGGGTCCATCGTGCCATCAACTCGGCCTCCCGGGGAGGTTGATGGCCATCGCGCCGGCCATGTCACACGATGCGTCAGGTCCCACGGCGCCGACCACGGCACCAAAGTGACCCTGTTACCCATCCGTTAGCGGTCCATGCGTGCCGCGCGACGAATTCACCACAGCCGTCACGGCCGTTCGCCGATTCCCGGCGCCCGCCGCGGAAATCCCTTTGCCGACCGGCGAGTACCCGAACGGTGGCCGATGCGACGGCGGGTGATACGCGCCATTTAAGCGGGTCACATCCCATGATTTCGGGCGCGCGGGGGGCGCCTTCCCGACTACTTCCCGGGATTTCCACCCGACGGTCGCGATTCACCGACGTGATCTTCGAATGGCGTACGGCGTGCCGCCGGGTGAATTTACGGATGCGGCGACGAAGCACTATCGTGCGGACAATGTTGCACGTCCGTAATCAAGACGCCTCCCTGCCCGCGGCCCGGGCCACGGCGGCCGACCCCCCACCGGCGGTCACGGACGGTTCGGCCCAGGTCAAGCCGCGGGACCCCTTCTTCGACAACGCCAAGTACCTGGCGATCGTGCTGGTCGCCGTCGGGCACGCGTGGACCCCACTGCGCGACGACTCGCGCACCGCGTCGGCCCTCTACGACTTCGTCTACGCCTTCCACATGCCGGCGTTCATCCTGATCGCCGGCTACTTCTCGCGCGGCTTCACCGGCCGCCCCGAGCAGCTCAAGCGCCTCATCACCGGCATCGGCATCCCCTACCTGCTGTTCGAGGTCGCCTACATCCTGTTCAAGCGGTGGGGCGACGACGATCCCGACTACCCCTTCAGCCTGCTCGACCCCTACTACGTCACCTGGTTCCTGATCGCGCTCTTCGTCTGGCGGTTGACCGCCCCCATCTGGCGGATCGTCCGCTGGCCGCTGCCGGTCGCGCTGGCCGTCGCGGCGCTCGCCTCCGTCTCGCCGCACCTCGGCGACGACCTCAACATCCAGCGGGTACTCCAGTTCCTCCCCTTCTTCGTGCTCGGCCTGCTGCTACGACCGGCACACTTCGAACTGCTGCGCCACCGGTGGGCGCGGCCCGTGGCGGTCGGGGTGCTCGCGGTCGGTCTGGCCGCGGCGTTCTGGGTGTCGCCCCGGATGGAGCACAACTGGTTGTACCGGACGCACAGCGCGCAGGAGATGGGGTCCGGCGTGTGGGTCGGGGTGGCCGCCAGCCTCTCCCTGTTCGCCGTCGGGCTGCTGCTGACGGCCGCCTTCCTGGCGCTGGTCCCGACCCGCCGCACCTGGTTCACGTCGCTGGGCACCGGCACCATCTACGGCTATCTGCTGCACGGCTTCATCGCCAAGGGCTCGCGCTGGTGGGACTGGTACGCGGTGGACTGGGTCAACTCCCCGGCCGGTCGGGTGCTGGTCACCCTGATCGGCGCCGCCGTGATCACGGTCCTGTGCACCCGCCCGGTGCGGCGGGTCTTCCGCCATCTGGTGGAGCCCTCGATGGACTGGGCGTTCACCCAGGAGGCGCGACGGCCTACGAGCCCCCGGCCGGCTCGCTCCGGCTGACCCGGCCGAGGGCCTGCCTGACGGCTCGCGGCGGATTGGCGAGCGGCGGATGGCTCCCCCAGCTAACGCTGGGAGGTGCCCCCATTCGCTGGCAAGGCGCCGGATCGCAGCTCGTACGTGGTCGTACTCGCGCGATTCGGCAACGCGGCCAGGCGGGATGCCAGGCGTCGCGAGCCCGCCGGGAGTCGTCAGGCAGGCCCCACGTCGACGGCGATGCCGTGGGAGGCGAGGTAGGTGATCGGGTCGACGTCGGTGCCGTAGCCGCGGCCGGCGCGCACCTCGAAGTGCAGGTGCGGGCCGGTGCTGTTGCCGGTGTTGCCCGAGTCGCCGACCCGGGTACCGCCGTCGATCCGCTGGCCGGCGCGGACGGCCAGTTCGGCGAGGTGGGCGTAGAGGACGTAGTGGCCGTCCGCCATCTTCGTGACCACGTGGTTGCCGTACGAGCCGGCGTACTCGGCGAGCACCACGGTGCCGGGGCCGACGGCCCGGATCGGGGTGCCGACCGGGGTGGCGAAGTCCACGCCCGTGTGGTGGCCGGCCGCCCAGCCGCCGGGTTGGGCGTAGACGGCGGTGACCGGGAAGCCGCTGACCGGGCTGGTCCAGCCGTCCACGACGCCGGCGTCCCTGGTGGCCTTCCGCCGCCCGTCGAAGACGGGGAGCGGCCCGAACGCCGGCTCGTAGGGGACGTACACGTCGGCGGCCCGCGACGGGCCGGGGTGCGCCAACGGGCCGGCCGCGCCGGACGGTTGCGGCGACGCCGTGGCGCCGCCCGGCGCCCCCGCGTGGCCGGCGGCGGCGGCCGTCCACGGGCCGACCAGCACCACGGCGCCCAACGCGGCGCCGCCCAGGGCCCGGCGGGCCAGCCGGGTGCGGAGGCTCGGCCTCGGGCGTCGATGTCGTTCGCCGGCGCGGGTCTCCTGACCGGGCGGCCGGCGCGCGGCGTGGCTCGGGGGCGCGGTGGCGGGCCGGGTCGTGGCGCGGCCGGCGGGTCGGCTCGTCGATCGGTTCGCGGGGCGGTTCCGGCGGTCCGCGGGGCGGTTCGTGGATCGGCTCATGGGTCCGAGCCAACGGCAGGGCGCCGGGTCCCGCATCCGCCGGGCCGCGGGCCGCACCGCCGATCGGCGCACAGGCCGGCCCGCCGGGGCCGGCCCATCGGCGCAGTTCAGCGCGGCCTGTCGGAGCGTCAGCGGCGCGTGGTGACATTCCGCCCCGCCGGGTGACCGCCGCGGCGGCCGCCTCCCGGCCCAACCGGCCTACTCGCGGCTGACGATCAGCAGCGCCCGGTCGTCGTTGACGTCCTTGGCGACCGACTCGATCAGGTGCCAGGCGGCGCCGCGGAAGCCGGTCGTCACATAGCGGTCGGCCTCGCCGGTGAGCCGGTCGACGCCCTCGGAGAGGTCGCGGTCGGAGCGCTCCACCAGGCCGTCCGTGAACAGCATCAGCACGTCGCCGCGGCGCAGCGTGCCCTTGGCCGGGTGGAACTCGGCGCCGTCGTAGACGCCGAGCAGCGGGCCCTCGGCCGCGATCTCCTGCCAGCGGCCGGTGCCGGCGTTGAGCTGGACGGCTGGGAGGTGCCCGGCGGACAGCAGCTCGAAGTCGCCGGTGTCCAGGTCGAGCACCAGATGGGCCGAGGTGGCGAAGCCCTCGTCCCAGTTCTGCCGGAGCAGGTAGCCGTTGGCGGCGGGCAGGAAGGCGTGCGGTGGCAGCGAGCCGAGCAGGCCGCCGAAGGCGCCGGAGAGCAGCAGCGAGCGGGAGGCCGCGTCCATGCCCTTGCCCGAGACGTCGGTGAGCACGACCTCCAGGGTGCGCCGGTCGGCGCCGGTGCGGGCGGCGACCACGAAGTCGCCGGAGAACGACTGGCCGCCGGCCGGCCGCAGCGAGACCTCCCGGTGCCAGCCCTTCGGCAGCGGCGGCAGCGCGCCCTGGGCGCGGATACGTTCCCGCAGGTCGAACAGCATGGTGCCGCCGCGCCGCCAGGGCACGCCGACCCGGCTGCGGAACTGGGCTATCAGCAGCCCGGTCAGGGCGACGGCGGCCACCACCAGGATGGTGCCGGGCGTGACCGGGTCGGGGTCGCTGCGGCGGGAGTCCATCAACGCGGTCTCCAGCACCAGCGCGGTGGCGACGACGGCGTAGAGGCCGAGCAGGCTGGCCGGCCGCAGCAGGAGGCCGCCGGCGACCAGAGGCAGGACCAGCGCCTCGGGCGGGCACCATTCCGGCCAGGCCACGGTCGCGAGGCTCAGCAGCGGGACGGTCGCGAGCAGGGCGCCGAAGGCCAACCAGTCCGAGCCGCCGCCCCGGAAGTAGTCGACGGCGGAACGACGCATTCCGACGCGGACGCGGTGGACGGCCTTCTGGGCCCGCTGTCTGCGGGTGCTCCTCGGTGCAGTCTCGCTGCCGCGTGCCATGACCAGGGACCTTATCCACCCGTTCGGTGGCACGTCGAACCTTTGCCAGGTTCGGATACGCGTACGGGACACCTGTGGTGAGGAAATTGTGTCGCCCCGTGGTGACTGCGCTGATAGGGATGGTGATATGACGATTGAGCTGCGCGGTCTTGAGGCCGGGGACTGGGACGCCTGGTACGGCGGCCTCGAATGGGCGTTCGGCGGCGTACCCGACGCTCCCGAGGAACGCGCACTATGGCGAGAACTGACCGAAATCGATCGGTCGGTCGCGGCCTGGGACGGTGACCGGATCGTCGGTTCCTTCGGCGCCTTCTCCTTCCGGATGGCGGTGCCGGGCGGCGCCCTGGTGCCGACGTCCGGCATCACGATGGTGAGCGTGGCCGCCACCCACCGGCGGCGCGGGCTGCTGCGCCGGATGATGCGGTCGGCGCTCGACGACTACCGCGCCGCCGGCGTGCCGCTGGCCGGGCTGACCGCCTCGGAGCCGGCGATCTACGGGCGCTTCGGCTACGGCATGGCCACCCGGATGATGCGGGTGGCCATCGACACCTCCCGGGTCACGGTCGCCGTGCCGGCCGCCGCGGACGGCATCACCTTCCTCGTGGTGGAGCCCGCCGAGGCAGTGGACCGGTGCGAGGCGCTCTACACGCGCCTGGTGCCGCACCGCCCCGGCATGCTGGCGCGGCAACCCGGCTGGGAGAAGGCGCCGCTGCTCGACCCGCCACAGGACCGGGACGGCGCGTCCGAGCTGCGCTGCGTCCTCGCCGAGCGGGACGGGGAGTTGGTGGGGTACGCGCGGTACGCGTTGAAGGTGCGCTGGGAGGCCTCGGTGCCGGACGGCACGGTGGTCGTCCGCGACCTGGAGGCGGCGGAGCCGGCCGCGTACGCCGCGCTGCTGCGTTTCCTCGGCGAGGTCGACCTGACGTCCACCGTGCGGCTCTCGAACCGGCCCGTCGACGACCCGCTGCTGCGGCTCGTCTCCGACGTCCGCCGCTGCGACCCGCGGATCACCGACCGCCTCTACCTCAGGCCGGTCGACGTGGGCGCGGCGCTGGCCGCCAGGACGTACCGGACCGAGGTGGACGTGGTGCTGGCCGTCGAGGACGACTTCTGCCCGTGGAACGGGGGCCGTTGGCGGCTGAGCGGCGGCCCCAAGGGCGCGGTGTGCGAGCCGACCACCGACCCGGCCGACCTGGCGGTGGACGTGCGGGCGCTGGGCGCGTCGTATCTGGGCGACACCACGTTGACGGCGTTGGCCGGGGCGGGGCTGGTGCGGGAGCTGCGGCCCGGGGCGTTGGAGGTGGCGACGACGGCGTTCGGCTCGGCACTGGCCCCCTGGCTGCCGCACGGCTTCTGAGCGGCGGGGTGCCGCCCGCGGGTCGTCCCACGGGCGGCACCCGAGCCGGCGCGTACGCCGGCACGCACGCCGGCACTCAGACCACGGCGAGGGCGTACAGCGAGAACCCCGCCGCCAGCGCCCCGGCCAGCACCCGACGGCCGGTCGAGGCGCCCGTCCACGGCTGCTCGAAGTACCTGGTCACCGAGGCGATACCGGCCAGCAGCACCGCGAAGAGCGGCAGCCACGCCAGCCGCGCCGCCACCCAGCCGAGCGAGGTCGGGTCCGCCGTCAGGCCGGCGACCGCGGCGCCGCCGTTCAGCGCGGCGGCCGGGATCGCGGCGGCCAGCATCGCGCTCTGGTGCCAGCACAGGATCGTCATCGCGGCGAGGTTGATCACCACCACCGGCGCCCACAGCGCGGGCCGTGCCAGCAGCGCCGCCAGCCGCTCCCTGGCCAGCACCGCCACCCCCGACTGCGCGGCGGCCAGCGCCAGCACCAGCAGCGAGGGCGGGTGGGAGTTCGTCCGGGCCTCGCCGGGAACGCCGACCAGGGACGCCGGATAGCCGAAGACGGTGAGCAGCACGGCGAACAGCACCACGCCGCCGCCCAGCAGCAGGCGGGCGGCCGCCCGCCTGGACAGCCGTCCCACGCCCCACACCAGGCCCAGCTGGTAGCCGAACAGCCAGCCGGGCAGCAGGTTCAGCAGCGCCAGCCAGGACGGCATCGCGTCCGCGAACGGCCCGTAGCGCAGGGCGTCCACCACGGCCACCGACTGCAGCGGCGGCAGCGCCGACCACAGCCCCGCCCGCTCCGCGGCACGCAGCGCGTACGGGGTGAGCGCGGTGATCGCCGCGTAGACGCCGACGAACCACAGCGGCTGCACGACCAGCACGGACGCCGTTCGCAGGGTGGTGCCGGGCACCCCGGCCAGGGACAGCAGCGGCAACAGCGCCGCCCACACGGCCGTCACGCCGAGCACCGGACGCCCGAGGCGCACCAGCCGGCCGCGCAGCCAGGTGCCGGTGCTCGTGCCCCGCTCCGTGGCCCGTCGCAGGGAGTGCGCCGCGGAGTAGCCGCCGACCAGGAAGAAGATGCCGAGCAGTTGGAACAGCCAGCTGGCCGGGGCCAGCGCGCCGAGGGCTGCCAGCGGGCTGGCGTTGTGCAGGGCGCCCTCGTCGTTCAGGGTGAAGCCGCCGACCAGCCAGTGCCCGGCCGGGACCGACAGCAGGGCCAGCGCCCGCAGCCCGTCGACGGCGCGGTCCCGGTGGGCGGGCGTGCGGGCCTCGATGGCGGTGGCGAAGGCGCGGAGATCAGCGGGCAGTGGCATCGGAGCACTCCGGGGAGTTCGGGGCGCAGCTGATCAGCTCGTAGGCGCCCAGGGTGATGGCGGAGAGGTTGCGCAGCGCGTCGGTGCCCGGCTCGCCGTAGCCGCCGTGGCCCTCGACGTCGTCGGAGGTGACGACGCGGGCGCCGTACGCGGGGTCGGTGGGGTCCGTGCCGTGGCCGAGGCCCAGCACCTGGACGTTGGGGATGGCGCTGATCCAGTCGTCGGGGCCGCGGGTGGCCCACACCCGGGCGTCGGTGCCCAGGGCGTCCGCGGTGCCGGCCCGGGTGCCCGGGCTGCCCAGGAGGACGAGGTCGCCGGCGGCGAACCCGTCGCGGGCGGCGAGGCCGCAGACGACCGAGCCGTAGCTGTGGCACAGCACGGTGGGCGGAGCGGTGCGGGGGGCGGTGCGGGCGAGGCCGTCGAGGAACCGTGCGAGGCGCGGGGCGCCGGCCCCGGCGAGCCGGTCGGTGGCGACGTCGGGGCCGACGCCGTCGGGGGTGGTGTAGCCGACCCAGGCGACGGTGGCGGCCGGCACGCCGGGGGCGTCCTCGGTCAGCTCGTCGTGGAGGCTCCGGGCCCAGGAGACGGGGGTGCCGTGCGTCGCGAGGTCGTTGTCCATGCCGGGTACGAGGACGGCGGTGCGTTCGGCGGCCACCAGGTCGCCGAACACCTCGACGAAGGTGCCCCGGCCGCGCGGGTCGAAGGCCAGCAGTTGGCGGCCCTCGTCGAGCGGCGTGCCGTGGAAGTCCTGCCAGGCGCGGGCGTTCGCCTCGTACCGCAGCTCGACGGGGGCGCCGTCGAGGTTGCCGACGGTGAGCGGGTGCCGGGCGGCGAGGTCCTGCCGCTGTGCCGGGCCGAGGCCGGCGAAGAACGCGGCCACCTCGGCGGGGGACGCGTCCCCCGGATCGGGGAGGGTGACGCCGAGGCTGTCGTCGGCCCGCCACTCCTCGGCGCCGGGCGGCGGCCCGCTGACGATCGTGGTGTGCGGCCCGAACGTCCACCCGCCGGTGGCGGTGGCCGCGGTCAGCGCGAGCGCGACGGTGGCCAGCACCCGCTTGAGTCGACGGCGCGGCATGGCGGTCCTCCCCTCGGGGCCGCCGAGGGGATCGGCGGCCGTTCGGGGAGGAGAGTGCGGCGGGGAATCACGTCACCGCGTCACCCGACGGAGCCATTCCGGATGTCATACCGGGGTAGGGGGTGGGGG
>NZ_SMKI01000079.1 GCF_004348415.1 Streptomyces hainanensis | reverse complement strand
GGGCGGGGGGACCTCGGGAGAAGCCCCCGTCAACCCCCCAGGCGGGCCGTCGACGCCCGGACCACCAGCTCCGTCGCCAACTCCACCCGCGGCGAGTCGATCTCCTCCCCCCTCGCCTGCCGCAGCACCGTCCGCGCGGCCACCTTCCCCATCTCCGCCAGCGGCTGCCGCACCGTCGTGAGCGGCGGCGCCGACCACCGCATCTCGGGGAGGTCGTCGAAGCCGACGACGCTCACGTCCTGCGGCACCCGCAGCCCGAACTGCCGCAGTGCCTCGATCGCGCCCATCGCCATCTGGTCGCTCGACGCGAAGACCGCCGTGGGCGGTTCCGGGAGTTCCATCAGCCGGCGGCAGCCGTGGAAGCCGGACTCGTGGTAGAAGTCGCCCGGCACCGTCAACGACTCCTCCACCGGCACCTCGGCGGCCTCCAACGCGGCCCGGTAGCCGTCGTGTCGGGCCCGGCTGCACAGCAGCCGCGGGGGGCCCGCGATGAAGCCGATGCGCCGGTGGCCGAGCTCCAGGAGGTGTTCCGTGGCGGCGATGCCGCCCGCCCAGTTGGTGGCGCCGACCGTCGGCGCGGCGAGCGACGCGCCGCCCGCCGGGTCGACGACCACGATCGGTACCCCGAGCCTGGTGAGCTCCTTGTGCAGCAACGGCTCCAGCACGGACGTCACCATGATCACGCCGTCCGAGGCGCGGGCCCGCAGGTTGGTCATCCACTGCCGGGCGGCGCCGGCGCGGTCGTGGATGGCCGAGACGACGGTGCCGACGCCGGCGGCGTGCGCGACCTCCTCGACGCCCCGGATGATCTCCACGGCCCACGGGCTGTCGAGGTCGTTGAAGACGAGGTCGAGGAGGGCGGCCCGGTCGCCGGGCGGCTGGGTGCGGCGCCGGTAGCCGTAGTGCCGCAGCAGCTCCTCGACCTTGGCGCGCGTCTCCGGTGCCACGTCGGAGCGGCCGTTGACCACGCGGGAGACGGTGGGCACCGACACGCCCGCCTCCCTCGCGATGGCCGTGATGGTCACCTTGCGTTCTGCTGCCATGAGCACCTTCTTCTGTCGCATCCGGGCGCGTCCGGCCACCGGAAGTTTTTCAATGTTATTCCGGAAGGCTTGACGCCCTCCAGGGCGGCCCTTAGAAACGGACGCGTCAGCCTGCGGGGGCATGACAACGAGAGGGGTATCGGATGCATCCCCTGGTGCGCAGAGCCGCAGTCGTCATCGCGACCGGAGCGTTCCTGCTCTCCGGCGGCGCGGTGTACGGCAGCGCGCAGGCCCAGGAAGCCCAGGCCCAGCCGGCCCAGGCCCAGGAAACACCGTCTGCGAACGGTCCGGCGGTCCAGGCCGCGACGCTGCGCGAGGCGGCCGCCGCCCAGGGCAGGTTCGTCGGCACCGCCATCGCCGATGGCAAGCTGAGCAACACCACCTACACCAACATCGCCCGGACCGAGTTCGACAGCGTGACCGCTGAGAACGTGATGAAGTGGGACACGCTAGAGCCGTCGCGCAATTCGTTCAACTACGCGCCCGGTGACCGGCTCGTGAACTTCGCCCAGGCCAACGACCAGCAGATCTACGGGCACACGCTGGTCTGGCACAGCCAGCTGCCGAGCTGGGTGACCAACGGCGGCTTCAATGCCACCGAGCTCAACTCGGTCATGACCAACCACATCACCAACGTGGTCACCCACTACCGGGACTCGATCGAGTACTGGGACGTGGTCAACGAGGTGTTCAACGAGGACGGCACGCTGCGCGGCTCGGTGTTCCAGAACACCATCGGCCAGGGCTACATCGCCAACGCCTTCCGCGCCGCGCGGGCCGCCGACCCGGACGCCAAGCTGTGCATCAACGACTACAACGTCGAGGGCACCAACGCGAAGAGCAACGGCCTCTACAACCTGGTGAGTTCACTGCTCAACCAGGGGGTGCCGATCGACTGCGTCGGCCTCCAGTCGCACTTCATCCTGGACCAGATCCCGTCCACCCTCCAGGCGAACATGCAGCGCTTCGCCAACCTGGGCCTGGAGGTCAACATCACCGAGCTGGACATCCGGATGACGCTGCCGGCCGACAGCGCCAAGCTGTCCCGCCAGGCGACGCAGTACGCGTCCGTCGTCGGGACCTGCCTGGCGGTGGCGAACTGCGGCGGCATCACGGTGTGGGGCTTCGGCGACGTGGACTCCTGGATCCCCGGGGTGTTCGACGGCCAGGGCGCGGCCTGCCTCTACGACAACAACTACGCCCCGAAGCCGGCCTACAACGCCATGCTGACGGCCTTCGGCGGCGAACCCGGCGGGGAGGACCCCGGCGACCCGGGGGAGCCACCGGTGACCGGGTGCGTCGCCAACTACCAGGTGACCAGCCGCTGGAACGCCGGCTCGGTGGTCAACGTCAGCGTGACCACGGCCCAGGCCGTCACGGGCTGGGCGGTGACCTTCAACCTGCCGTCCGGTGAGTCGGTCACCAACTCCTGGAACACCGCGCTCAGTCAGAGCGGCGCGGCGGTCACGGCCCGCAACGCCTCCTACAACGGTTCTGTGGGTGCCGGCGGTTCGTTCAGCTTCGGCTTCCAGACCAACAGCGGCGCGGTCTACAGCGCGCCGGTGCTCACCCTCAACGGCACGGTCTGCACGGCCAGCTGACCGCCACGGGGTGACGCACCCTCACGCCCGGTCCGGCGGCGACGCGACTCAGCTCGCCGCCGGACCGGCAGCCACGCCGACCTCCACCGCCAGCCGGTGGGCGGCGTGCGCGAAGAACACCTCGTGGGCCGTGATGGCCCCGTTGTACTGCCCGAAGACCTCGAAGGACACCAGCCCGATGAGCTGCGCCCACGCCGCGAGCAGCGCGGCGACCGCCGGCTCGGGCAGTTCCGGCGCGAACTCGGCGGCCACCGCCTTCGTGTCGGCCCTGACGGGCTCCGGCGTCACGCCCCAGGCCGGCCGGCCGAGCAGCCCGTCCTCGTGGGCCTCCCTGGCCACCGCCAGCAGCGCCAACGGCACCCGCACCCCCGGCTGTTCGGTGTCCCGCGGGGCGGCGTACCCGGGGATCGGCGTGCCGTGGACCAGGCCGAACTCGTGCGGGTTGGCCAGGCCCCAGTCGCGCACCGCGCCGCACACCCGCACCCAGCGGGCGCCGGGGTCCGTCCGGGGCGCGGCGGCCAGCCCGGCCTCGGCGGCCTCGCCCATCGCGTCGTAGGCGTCGACGATCAGCGCGGTCAACAGGTCGTCGCGGCTGGGGAAGTAGCGGTAGAGCGCCGAGGAGGCCATGCCGAGCTCGCGGGCCACCGCGCGCAGCGACAGCCTGGGCGCCCCCTCGGCGGCCACCCGGCGCCTGGCCTCGTCCTTGATCGCCGCCGTCACCTCGCGTCTGGCCCGCTCTCTGGCCCCCTGGAACGTGCTCATGCGGTCCAGTCTGCCACCGAATGGATCGATGCTCAAAAACGAGAGCGGTGCTCTTGAAATCGCCGGCCGCGAATGTAACCATTGCTCTTGACCGAGAGCAGTGCTCACATTGACCGACGGGAGACCGCGCGATGTCGTCCACCACCCCCCATGTCAGAAAGCCCGGCTGGTTCACCAACAACGTGCTGAACAAGACCGTCGCCTGGTTCACCTACCGCGGCATCAGCGTCTGGGGCTCCCGGGTCCTGGCCGTCCGCGGCCGCAGCAGCGGCGAGTGGCGCACCACCCCCGTCAACCTGCTCACGGTCAACGGCAACGACTACCTGGTGGCCCCCCGTGGCCATGTCCAGTGGACCCGCAACATGCGGGTGGCCGGCGGCGGCGAGCTGCGGCTCGGCAGTAAGGCGGAGCCCTTCACGGCCGAGGAGATCCCCGACGACGAGAAGCCGGCCCTGCTGCGCGCCTACCTCAAGCGGTGGAAGGCCGAGGTCGGCGTCTTCTTCAACGGCGTCGGCCCCGACTCCTCGGACGCCGACCTGCGCCGCATCGCCCCCGACCACCCGGTGTTCCGCATCACCCGCCGGTGAGCCCCCTGTTCGGGCCGCGTGCGAAGGCCCGGGCTCAGCGCGGGGCTCAGTGCGGGGCTCAGTGCGGGATGGTGTCGATCAGCTCCCGTGCCCCCTGGCGCAGCAGCGCCACCGCCACCGAGGTGCCGAGGGTCGCCGGATCGAGCGGCCCGGCCCACTCGTGGGCGTCGAGCACGGTCTTGCCGTCCGGCGAGAACACCCGCCCCCACAGGCTCAGTCGGCCGTCGCGCTCCGCCTTGGCGTAGCCGGCGATCGGGCTGTTGCAGTGGCCCTGGAGCACGTGCAGGAACATCCGCTCGGCCGTCATCTCCCGCCAGGTCGCGGGATCGCCGAGCCCGGACACCGCCTCGATGACGTCCGTGTCCCCCTCCCGGCACTGCAACGCCAGCACTCCGGCCCCTATCGGCGGGCACATCTCGTCCACGCCGAGCACCTGGCTGATCCGGTCCGTCATGCCGATCCGCTCCAGACCGGAGACGGCGAGCAGCAGCGCGTCCGCCTCGCCAGCGGCCAGCTTCTCCAGCCGGCGATTGGCGTTGCCGCGGATCGGCACCGTCACCAACTCCGGGTAGACGGCCGTGAGTTGCGCCACTCGGCGGACCGAGGACGTGCCGATCCTGGTGCCCGGCGGCAGCTGGTCAAGGGTGCGCCCCGCCGGGTCGACGAGCGCGTCCCGGATGTCGTCCCGCGCCAGGTAGGCGGCGAACACCGTGCCGGCCGGCAGCGGTCGGTCGGCGGGCACGTCCTTGACGCAGTGCACGGCCAGGTCGGCCTCGCCGGCCAGCAGCGCCGCGTCCACCTCCTTGGTGAACGCGCCCTTCCCGCCCAGCTTGGCGAGATCCCCCTGCCACCGGTCGCCCGAGGTCGTGACCGGCACCACCTCGGTGCGGATCTCCGGGTTCCGCGCGGCCAGTTCGGCGCGCACCCGCTCGACCTGTGCCAGTGCCATCGGGGAGGACCGGGAAACGATCCGGATGAGCTCAACGGCCATGCGGGACACGATAGCCTTCCGGCACGGGGTACACCTGCCAGACCGAACGCCAGAACGGATACGTAGCCCTCATGGCTGAGGTAGATGACTTCGCCCTGCTGGCCCGCATCGCGAGCGATGAAACGTTGCTGCGCTACTTCGAGTGGCCCTGCGACTTCGATGTGACCCGGCGGGAGCCCGTAGAACGCCTGCACCTGTCCTCCGACGCCGTCCTCGAGCCCGTCGCGGGCTGCGGATCCGGCGGCACCTACTTCCTGATCGGCGACCGTGGCGGCACCCGGCCCGTGATCTACACCAACTCCGAGGGCCAGGGCGGCCTGATCGCCGACAGCCTGCGCGAGGCACTGGAGTTGATGGCCGGCATCCCCTTCTGGATGGAGTGCCTGCACCTCTCGCCGGCCGAACTCGCCCGCCCCGAGACCGACCTGCTCAAGAAGCTGGAGCTGGACTTCCACGAGGACCTGCCCGAGTTCGACCCCGCGCACCAACGCGCCGCCGCCGCGGCCCTCGGCATCACGCCGCCCAGCCCCACCCGGCTGCTGCGCCGCCTGCGCGAGCGAGTCGCCCGCACCCGCCCGGACTTCATCGTCCACACCACGGACGGCTGGCCCTACGACAGCTTCTGACGGCCCGGACGTCGCACTGGTTGTCAGTGGTGGCCCGTAACGTCAGCGGCATGCCATACGTCACGTTCGTCGACGAGACGACAGCGGGCGAGCGCTCGGCCGGCCGGGTGCTCGACATCACCGGGGAGCGCACCACGCCCCGCGAGCTGATCCGGCGGCGCGTCCGCCACGAGGTCGCCGAGTACAACGCCGGCACTCCCCGCGTCTTCCGCGGTCTCGTCCAGCCGGAGCGCGCCGAGCGGGTCCCCGGCGGCCACGCGATGCCCGGCCCCGGCCCCGGCCACGTGGACGCCGACGCCCAGGTCGAGCGAGCCCTGCGCGCCTTCCAGGGCAACGGCTTCCTGCTGCTCGTCGGCGACCGGCAGACCACCGAGCTCGACGAGGAGATCGAGCTGACGGCCGACACGGAGGTGACCTTCCTCAGGCTGGTCGCCCTGGTCGGGGGGTGAGGACATGAGCACACAGCAGCACGCCGCCGCCCTGCGGAAGGCCCTGGAGGCCGGCGACACCGCCGCCGCGGTCGAGGCGGCCGACGGCATGGTGCGCGTCACCCTGTCCACCGGCAGGGGCCACACCGTCTTCGACGACGCCTGGTTCCACCGGCTCCACGAGCTGCCCGCCGAGGTGCGTCGCCCCGTCGCCGAGCGGGTGGCCGCGCGGATGGCGGAACTCCCGCCCGACCGGGGCCTGGTGGAGGTCGGCTTCGACCCCGCCACGGCGCTCACCCTCCTCTCCCACGGCCTGGCGGACGACCGCTTCGCGGCGGCACGCGACTGGCTGCTCCGCTCCGTGGGGAACCGCTTCGTCTTCCACGGCCTGTGGGGAGTGGAGGCCCTCTTCACCGCCGACGCCGCCGCCGGCCTGCCCGTGCCACCGGCGGTGCTGGCCGCCCTCCGGCGGACCGCGCTCGGCGGATACGCGCCCGCCTCCACCCACGCCGCGCTCAAGAGGCTCACCGACCCCCCGCTGAACGTGGGCGAGGCCTGGTCCGACGCGGCCCTGGCCGCCGTCACCGGCCCCGACGACCCCTGGCTCGCGCTGCTGCGCCACCTCACCACGGCAACCACCGCCAAGCCGTCCGCCGCCTGGGAGCAGACCGCCCGCGCCCTGGCGGACGCGGCCGGCCCCGAGCGGGTGCGTGACCTCGCCGTGGCCCTGCTGCGGCAGGTGGGCCACCCCCGCACCCTGCCGCTCGCCGTGGGGCCGTACCGCACGGCCAACGACCTCTTCGACGCGCACAACGCCACACCGCTGCGCGGCCTGGCCTGGCTGGCGTCCCTCCTGCCGCCCCACCAGGACACGGCCAGGACACTCGGCGCCCTGGTGGAGACCTCCCTGCGGAAGGTGCCGGGCGTCGGCCCACGCAGCCCCAAGGTCGCCAACGCCGGCGTGGTCGCCCTCTCCAGGATCGACGGCGAGGCCGCCCTCGCCGAACTCGCCAGGCTGGCCGCCCGCGTCACCTACCGGGCCACCGCCAAGCTGGTCGACTCCGTCCTGCTGGCGCGCGCCGCCGCACTCGGCCTCGGCCGCGAGGAGGTCGAGGAACTGGCCGTCCCGACCTACGGGTTGACCACCGTCGGCTCGGCCGCCGTCCCGCTCGGCGAGGCCACCGCCCTGCTCACGGTCGGCGGCGTCAAGGCCACCCTCACCTGGCGCACCGTCGCCGGCAAGCAGGTCAAGGGCGTCCCGGCCGCCGTCCGGCGCGACCACCCCGAGGAGGTGGCCGAACTGCGCGCCTCGGTCAAGGACCTCGACGGGATGCTGGCCGCCCAACGCGACCGCCTCGACCGGCAGTTCCTCGCCCGCCGCACCTGGGCGTACGGGAGCTGGCGGGAGCGCCTCCTCGACCACCCCCTCGTCGGCACGCTCGCCCGCCGCCTGCTGTGGACCGTCGACGGCACGGCGGTCGGCTTCGCCGACGGCGCCCTCCGCACCCTCGACGACACACCCGTGACGCCGCCCCAGGACGCCGGGATCACCCTCTGGCACCCGGCGGACCGAGACCCGGCCGAGACCGCCGCCTGGCGCGAGTGGCTCGAACGGCACGCCGTCACCCAGCCGTTCAAGCAGGCCCACCGCGAGGTCTACCTCCTCACCGACGCCGAGCGCGCCACCGGCACCTACTCCAACCGCTTCGCCGCCCACGTCCTGCGCCAACACCAGTTCCACGCCCTGGCCGCCGTCCGCGGCTGGCGCAACCGGCTGCGGCTCTCCGTGGACGACACCCTGCCGCCCGCCGTCCGCGAACTGCCCGCGTGGGGCCTGCGCGCGGAGTACTGGATCCACGGCGACGCCGCCGACTCCGGCGCGGACGACTCCGGCGTGCACGACATCACGGACTCCGGCAGCTTCCTGCGGCTGCGCACCGACCAGGTCCGGTTCTATCCCCTCGACGCCCCGGAGAACCTGGCACACTGCGACGGCCACTGGCCCTACGAGATGTGGCTGCGCGACGGCAGCGAGCCGGTCGACCCGCTGCCGCTGGAGGAGATACCCCCGCTGGTGCTGAGCGAGGTGCTGCGCGACGTCGACCTGTTCGTCGGGGTGGCCAGCGTCGGCAACGACCCGACCTGGCAGGACGGCGGCCCCGACGGCCGTCACCGCGAGTACTGGACGTCGTACGGCTTCGGCGAACTCAACGCGACGGCCCAGACCCGCCGCGCCCTCCTCGAACGCCTCGTCCCCCGCCTCGCCATCGCCGACCGCTGCACGCTCGACGGCCGCTTCCTGCTCGTGAAGGGCGATCGCCACACGTACAGGATCCACCTCGGCTCGGGCAACGTCCTGCTCTCCCCGAGCGACCGCTACCTGTGCATCGTCCCCAAGTCCGCCGGCACCGCCCAGCCCGCCGGCTACCTGCCCTACGAGGGCGACCACACCCTGGCCGTCATCCTGAGCAAGGCCATGCTGCTGGCCCGCGACACGGAGATCACCGACCGCACGATCCTCAGCCAGCTCCAACCCCGGGGCGACGCCGAGCGGGCGCGTTCACAGCGCGTCGCCGCCGAAACTCCGCACGAGATCCCGCAGGACGCCACGTGAGAACCCGTCCGTTGCCGGGTCGTCGGGAGTGAGCAGGCACACCGAGTAGAAATCCCCGAGCAGCAGCCCCACCTGCTCGAAGTCGGTCGGCGGCGCGTCACCGCGGCCCGTCTCGCGCACGCCGGACAGGTGCGCGGCGAACAGGGGGGAGGAGCGGATCCGGAAGAAGAGGGAGAACGGCCCTTCACCCGAGGAATCGAGGGCGTAGCCGTTCTCCTCCCAGAACTCGTTCATCGCCGCGTCGCGACAGAAGGACATGAGCTCGGGAAACCTCTCCTCCCGGGTGTCCGGGAGTGCCCACGAGGCCAGCGCGGCCTCGCCGAAGGGCTCCTCGTTGAGCAGCAGCCCCGGCCAGCGGGCCAGCCGCAGGCCGAGGAACGTCTTCGCGGCGGCCGCGAACGAGGCGTCACAGACGAAGTCGTTGGGGAAGCCGGTCGGGTACACGCTGCGTCTCCTCGCTCGGGACGATCTGCAGGCTCAGGCGGACGTGCCTCCGGTGCCGACCGGGCCGAGCGCGGGATGTGGGTCCGCCAGGTTGCCGCCGGGCGCGCGAGAGCGACCGCGATACGTTGAGTTCACCGCGTTTCGTCAACCTCGTTCGATCGCCCTACCGGGTCACCGAGCCCCGGGACGCGGGCCACCGTGAATCGGCCGTCGTGCTGGTACTCGATGAGGATCTCCTCGTCGACGGCGAACAGCCAGATGTCGTCGCTCGCCGCGAGCACCTCGGCCGCGTGGGCTTTGACGGAGCGTGCCGGCAGGGCGATGGACGGCACCGTGAGGTTCCCCCACATCACCACGACGAGCGAGTCGGTTTCCGTATACGCCTGGACGAGGTCGGCCAGACGGCGTTCCGCCTCGGCCCACTGCTCGATGAAGACCTGTTCGAGGTGGCCGTGGGCGTCCCAGTCGAGGGCCCCCCAACTGGTGACAGAAAACCGCCGCAGACTGAGCCCGTAGAACTCCTCACTCTCCGGCCACGTGAGGAGTACCACCTCGTTCCTTTCTCCCTCGCCCATGCTGTCCAGCAGTTCGTCCAGGGCTTCGGGAAACGTGCCGTAGTGCTCCGCAGCGCTCATCGGTTCAGCCTACTCAGGGCGTTGAGCATGTCCTGTTCCGTGCCCTCCCAGGGGACGGCGAAGCGCTCGGCATCCGGTCCCCGGCCGACCTCGACGTTGAAGTGCGGCCCCTTGCCAGGGTCGAAGTCGATGCGGAACCGCTTCCACGTACCGTCGACGACGGTTTCGAAGCCCACCACCTGGCCGTAGGTGTTCGCCGACTCCAAACGTCCTCGGTAGGGCCGCCGGGTGTGCGGATTGATGTCGCCGAGCAGGTCCAACGCGTGGTTGCGCGCCTGGTTGATGTCCGCGAACGTCTCCGTGACCACTTCCGGCCGCCGTCTGCCACCGGTCGGGTGGGCGGCCAGGCCCAGCGGATCGGACCAGGTGTGCGGGTTGTGAACGTAGCCGTAGTGGTTGGGTGCGGGCAACAGCCCCAGCGGGTCGGGACCGGTGTAGCGGGCGGTCTCGGGGTCGTAGTGACGGTGGACGTTGTAGTGCCAGCCGGTCTCCGAGTCGGCGTACTGGCCGGGGAACCGCAGTGGGGTGGTCGTGGCCCCGTCGGATGTGCGGGACGCCGGTGACCCGAGGGGGGCGCCCCAGACCGTGGCACGCCTTCGCCAGGCCACATGGCCGGCCTCGTCGACGAGTTCCGTGGGAGTGCCCACGAGGTCGGTGACGATGGCATAGAACTTGCGGTCGAGGTCGTCCCCGGCCGGGCCCTCCGTCTGGGCCACCGGATGCAGGCCGTTGTAGTCCCAGGTCAGCGTCGTCGCCTCCCGCCCGGACGCATGGGTACTCTGCTCAACCAGCTCGGTGCCGGCCCAGACGAAGCCCGTGCGCTCCACCGCGGTCCCCGAGGCGTCCAGGTGTTCCTTGCCGATGCGGCGGCCGAAGGCGTCGTAGTGATAGCACCACCGGTCGCCGTCCGGGGTGGTGACGGCGGCGAGGCGGTCTTCGGCGTCCCACTCGTAGCGCCAGGTGTCAGGCTTCTTCGAGAGCCGCGTCCGCTGCCGGAGTACGACGCGGCCCGCGCGGTCGTACTCGTAGCGGGTCAGGCCAGCACGCGTCAGCCGCGTCCCGGAGCGAACGCGGTCGCCTGCTCCTGGGAGATCACCGGGCCACGCGGCGGCTGTCTGGTTCCCGGCCGTGTCATAGGTGTAGCGCTCGCCGCCATTGACTCCGGTGGCGGCGGTCACCCGGCCGATGGCGTCCAGGGAGTAGTGAGCCGTATCGCCGCCGGTGGGGTCGGTGACGCCGAGCAGGTGATGGTCCGCTCGGTAGGCGAACGTGCGGTGGCGCACGGTCCGGTCACCGGCGTGGGTAAGCGTCTGCTCGGACAGGCGCCCCACCGGGTCCCACGCCTGGCTGAGCGCGAGCCCAGTGGCCGCGCGCCGCCAGGTCTCGCGGCCGACAGCGTCATGTTCGAACGTGAATCTCTTTCCCGCACTGACGAGGACAGTGGGCAGCCCTGCCTGGTCGTACTCCCAGGTGCTCTCATGCCTGTTCGGAGTGATTCGGCGGAGCGGGCGGCCCATGGGGTCGTGGGTGTGGGTGACCTTTCGGCCGTCAAGGGACTCCGAGACGACGCGCCCGAGGGCGTCACGCTCGATGACCACTTGCGAGCCCCCACCGGCCGCTTCGATCACCCGGCCACGAGTGTCGTAGCCGAAGGTCCAGGTTGTCCCGCCCGCGGACTTCGTGACGAGATTACCCAGCACGTCGTGGGAGAAAGTCACCGTCTGCCCCAGCGCGTTCTCCCGGGCAGTGAGTTGACCGGCGGCATCGAGCCGGTAGGTGACACGACGGTCGTCGAAGTCGCATTCCCCGACAAGGCGGCCAGCCTCGTCGTACGTGTAATCCCAGGACAGACCGTGCGGGTTGACGACCTCGACGACCTGGAGTTCCGTGTCACGGACGAACTCGTAGCGGGCTCCGTCCACATCGATCTGCGTCGTGAGTTTGTCGAACGCGCCGTACTCGAATGTCGTGGTGGCGCCGTTCTCGTCAGTGTGCGAGACACAGTTGCCCTCACCGTCCCAGACCCAGGACTGTGCTCCGCCCAGAGGGTCGACACGACGCATGGGATGTCCCTCGACGGTGTAGCCGGTGACGCTGACGGCTCCGAGAGGGTCGGTCACCCGGACCAGGCGGCCGAAGGCGTCACGGTCGTAGTGGGTGACCTCGCCCAACGCGCTGGTGACGGCGACGGGCAGTCCCGCGGCGTCGCAACGGATCGTCGTCGTGTGGCCCAACGGGTCGGTGACGGCGGCCAGTCCGCCGTGCCTGTCGTGGGTGTAGCGGGTGCGGTTGCCAGCTGGGTCGAGGACGACAGTACGGTTGCCGGCCGCGTCATACGCGTGGGCCCAGACGGAGCCGTCGGCGTCGATGACAGTGGTGGGGAGCCCCAGGTCGTTGTACTCGTAGCGGATGGTCTGGCCGTCTGGACGCGTGACCGCCGCGATCTGACCGTGGTCGTCGTACTGGTAGTGGGTGGAGTGGCCGAGGGGGTCGGTAAGGGCGAGGGTGCGGTCGTAGCGGTCCCAGTCGTGGGTGGTGGTGTGACCGAGCGGGTCGGTCTGGGCGATGAGTTGGTAGCTGTCGTTGAACTGGAAGATGGTGCTGTGGCCGAGGGAGTTGACGGCGATGGTGCGGTCGGTCTCGGGCTGGTAGTGGTAGCGGTACTCCAGGGCGCGGTCGGTGCCGGTGGTGAAGACGCACCGGCCCAGGTCGTCGTACTCGTAGGAGTACCAGTAGCCGTTGCGGTCCTCCCAACGGGTGAGCCGGAAGTGGGCGTCGTAGGCGAACCTCAACGGCTGCCCCGAGGAGTTGTAGATCTCGGAGAGCAGGCCGGCCTTGTCGTAGCCGTAGCGCAGGAGGACGGGCTGGGCCGGGTCGTTCAGCAGCCGCAGCTCGCTGATCCGCCCGTTCTCGGTGCCGATACCGACGTGGTAGCCGCCGTCGTGGATGACGTCGGTGGGCGCGCCACTGGCCGGGTCGTACTCCACCCGGATCCGGTTGCCGTTGCGGTCGGTGATCGCCGTCAGGGGCAGCACGCCGCCGGGGCGGCCGGGGACCTGGACGAAGTGGAGGGTGTGGCCGCTCTCCCGCTGGTGGACGGTGATCGGGCTGCCTGGCTGCCCGTCCCAGGACAGCCCCCAACGCGGGCCCTCCACCGGCAGCACGGTGTCCCCGGGGATCGGGCGGGGATACAGCAGGGCCATGCCGTCGGCGGAGAACAGCCGCGCGCCGTACTCGTCCAGGACCAGGCGCTGGTCGAGGGTGGAGGCCCAGGACGCGCCGAACCAACCGCCATCGTGATACGTCGAGATGTGATGCCGCTCGATCACCAACGGCAGTACGCCAGGGAGCTCGACATCGACGGCAGACATGAGAAGCTCACCGGTGGCCACGTCCACCGGGTCACCGCAGCCGTTGCGGCGGAACATCTGGACGCCGCGCTGGCGAAGGTTCCGACCGAGGCCCGTGACGCCCTGGCGCAGGCCGGTCAATCCGGTCCTGGCGGCGGACAGGCCGCCGCGTAGGCCGCGGGCGAGGCCGCCGAGGGTGGTGAGGCCCTTCATGCCGGGGATGCAGTCGAGGGCGGCGAAGGCGACGTCCCAGAGTGAGGCTTCTCCGTTGGCGTAGTCGTAGAGGGTGTCGGCCAACACCACCAATGCCGCAGCCAGCACGACCCAGGCCAGCGGGCCGCCGATGATCAGGACGACGATGCCGAGGACGGCGACGACGACCTTGCAGATTTCGACGATGGTGTCCCAGTTTTCGGACACCCAGTTGATGGCGTCCTCCCACCAGCGGCGGTTCTGGATGCCGGCGTCGGACGCCTCGTCGATGCTGGAGGCGCAGGTGCTGGCGGCGTCCTCCCGCATCTCCTTGGCCTGGCGGGCGAGTTCACGCGCGGCGGAGAGGGCTTCCTCGGCCGAGTCCACCTGCCCCTGGGCGTCGGAGGCCGCCTGGCCGGCGGCCGTCGCGTCGCGGGTCGCGGCGCGGACGTCGGCCTCGGAGGGTGGCTCGACGTCGTCGCGTTCGCCCTCGCGTTCCAGGCGGTCGGCCTCGTCGCCGGCGCGGGACACCCAGTCCTGCGCGTCGGTCAGTGCCGACTGGGCGGAGGACAGGTCGGCCTGGGCGGTGATCGCGCGGTCCAGGGCCCGGTCTGCCATGCCCTGCGCGGTCTCCAGCTTCGGCCAGTAGGTCTGGAGGGCCTGGGCCGCCATGTCGTAGGACGTCTGGAGCATCTGGAGGTTGGGCGGCACCCCGTCGAACTCCGACCGAAAGGCCTCGGCGGAGAGGCCGGCCCAGTCGAGGACGGCCCGGTCCTCCGACATGCCACGGACCTGCCCCAGCGCCTCGCCGACGTCGTCCGCGAACGTCTGGAGTTCGTCGGCGAGTTCGCGTACCTCGTCCGGATTCCCCGGCGTCGGATCCGAGTCCATGTCGACCGGCGACCAGTCAGACGGACGCACCATGATGTCTCCCCCGTGACGATCAAGTGACGTGCGGTATCTGACGATACGGTAAACGCGAGGTCAAGTCGCGTTCAACGGGGTTGGTGTCACAGTAGTTCGACAGTTGCCCTTGGCGCGGCGGTCGGCCTCGCTGCGGGCGTTGACCCCGCGGAGGCGGTCTTCGAGTTCGGGCCGGCGGTCCGGGGTGGCGGGTTCGGGCGGTGGCGGCTCCTCGTCGGTCAACGGACGCACCCCCGCAGCACGGACGCCAGCTTGCGGGCCAGGTCGAGGTTGCAGCGGCCGAGGTCGAGCAGCGGCCGGGTGGCCTCGCCAGCGCAGGAGGCGAGATCGACGCGGAGTGACGGCAGCACGATGCCGGCCGCCTCCAGCGCCTCCCGTACCTCCTCGGCCGCCGACTCCGCGTCGGCGATCCGCGTGGCAGCGGCTTGGCGGCGTTGCGTGGGATGGCTCATGGCCCACCTTTCATCACATCGGGTTGGCGAACGCTTCCCCAGCGTGACCGTCTCGCGGCTACGGTGGCCATGGTTTTCCGACCACACCGGCGGTGAAAGGCAGGGGAGTCACGCTATGGCCACACCTCGCACGTCCGTCCACTTCGGCCCGACGCGCATCGGATGGGAGTTCTTCGGCGCCGAGCTGAAGCGGCGTCGGGAGGACGCGGGACTGTCGCAGGACGACCTGGGGAGGCTGGTGTTCTGCTCCGGCTCGTACATCGGCCAGTTCGAAGCGGCTTTCCGCAAGCCGCAGTTGGACCACGCGCGGCGGTTCGACAAGATCTTCCAGACCGGCGGGCTCTTCGAGCGGATGTGTGAGGAGCTGATCAACAAGGCGCCGTTCGCCAAGCACTTCCAGTACGCGGCCGAACTCCAGGCGCTGGCCACCGAGGTCAGCGAGTACGCGCCGTTGTTCGTCCCCGGGCTGTTGCAGACGGAGCGCTACGCGCGCACGGTTTTCGGTGCGGCCGAGCCGTTCGACTCTCCCGAGGCGATCGAGGAGAAGGTTCGGAACCGACTGGAGCGGGCCCGCATCCTTCAGGGGCCAACAGCTCCCAGGTTGTGGACGATCCTGGGCGAGGAGGTGCTACGCCGACCCATCGGCGACAGGTCCGTCATGGCCGAGCAGCTTCGGCACCTCGTGGCGACCGTGCGGAAGGGCCGGGTACTGGTTCAGGTACTTCCGTTCTCGTCGGGTGCACAGGGGTTGCTCGCTGGCAACATGACTCTGATGGCCTTCGAGGACGCTCCGGACGTGGCCTACGAGGAAGGTCCTTACTATGGCCAACTGCTGGACGAGCCGGCCTTGGTGGCCCGGTGCCAGTGGGCCTTCGATCAGGCACGGGCGGCAGCGCTGCCGCCCAAGGAGTCCCTCGAACTGATCGAATCGGTAGCGAAGGGATATGAGGCTGATGATGGCGACGGATGAGCTGTGCGGTATCTCCTGGCGCAAGTCGAGCTACAGCGCTGGCGACAACGGCAACTGCCTTGAGGTTGCGGACGGGGTTCCCGACGGGCTTCCGGTGCGGGACAGCAAGGCCGCTCCGGCCGGGCCGGTGGTGACGTTCTCCGCCGCCGCCTGGGCGGCGTTCGTCGGCGGGGTTGTCAAGCGCTGAGGCGTTGCCATCGGCGGCGGTGGGGCCGGGGGACTATGCCAGGGGGAACCTGCGGGAGTCCGCCCGGCCCGGCGCGCGCCGCCGATGGCGCGTGGGCCTGGGGGGATGAGCCGGTGGGGGGTTGGTCGTTCGCGTGACGTCGGCCTTATGCCCCGTGCAAGTTTCGGCGAGTTCCGGTTGCGCGTTCTGGACGGGGGCGCACTTGATGTGCTTGGCGCCCCTACGACGTCCTGCCGCCCTTGGCGCGGCGGTCGGCCTCGCTCTGGGCGTTGGCCTCGCGTAGTCGTTGCTCCAGCTCCGGGCGGCGATCGGGTCCGGACTGCGGCTGCTGGGGCACGGACTGGGGATGGTTGTTCTCCGAGCTCATCGTTCGCACCTCCCCGACGCCGCGAGCGGCATGCGGGAGAGCGGGAACGGGTGGGTAACAGGGGGCGGTTCCGGCGTGGTGATGTCTGGCATTCTCCCTGCCACCTGCGGATCTGCGCTGAGCCGTAACATGTGCCACCTCTCATCACTTGGCGTTGCCGTTGCCAATCTCAGCGTGACGGGCGAACCGTTCCGGCACATACCGGTTTCGGCCAACAACGGTCCCGGACGGTGAGGTGTCCGCCACGCCGTGACAGGGTCGGCGGGGACGAGGAGGGGAGGGCCGACGCATGACCGAGCCGATGGAGCTCGGCGGCCGGTACCGGCTGCTGAAGCGGATCGGGGGCGGCGCCATGGGGATGGTGTACGAGGCGCACGACGCGGTCCTCGATCGCAGGGTGGCGGTCAAGGTCCTCCGTCTCGGGCATTCCGGCGAGCCGGAGGACCGTCTCGTACGCTTCCGCCGCGAGGTGAAGGCGTTGGCCAGGATCCGTCATCCCAACGTGGTGCGGGTCTACGACTCGGGCATGCACGACCACGAGCCGTATCTCGTGATGGAGTTCCTTGACGGCGTCTCGCTGTACCGACTGGTGCGCAGACGCGGGGCGTTGGAGACGTCGACCGTGCGGGTCATCGCGGCCGGGCTGTGCGCGGCACTGGCGGCGGCCCACGACGCCAGGGTGCTGCACCGGGACGTCAAGCCGTCCAACGTGACGATCACCGCCGCCGGTCAGGTGGTGCTTCAGGACTTCGGGATCGCCCGGCTCGCCGACCAGTCGGTCGTCACCCAGGCCAACGTGCGGATGGGCACGCCCGCCTTCATGGCTCCCGAGTCGATCCGGGGGGCGGCGCCGAGCCCGGCCACCGACCTCTACAGCCTGGGCCTCTGCCTGCATCTGACGCTCACCGGCGAGCCCCCGCTCGGGGACTCCGACGATATCGGCCCCATCATCGAGCGGGCGGTGACCGACGGGGTGAGCCCGCTCCACGACCGCGGCCTCGGGGACGCCGAACTGGTGCGGCTGGTGGACGAGTTGTGCCGCAAGGAGCCGGAGGACCGGCCGCAGTCCGCGTCCGAGGTGCTGGGGCGGCTCGGGCCGGTCGCGCCCGACGCCGGCGAGCGGTTGACCGAGCTGGTGCGGGAGTTCGTGCGGGACGACGTGCTGGGGCACTTCCGGAGCGTGCCGCGCGACTCGGTCGAACCGCAGGTTCCCGAGGACCTGGACGGGGCGATGCCGGGCCCGGCGGTGCCCGGCGCCTGGGGCCTGGCCGCGGCGTCGTCCAGGCTGGGGTCGCCCGAGCCCGCGGTGTCGCTCAGCATGGCCACGCTCCAGTTGGTGATGGCCAACATGACGCCGGGGACGGCCGCCTCGAAGCAGCGGGAAGCGGTCAACCTGGCGATGCGGGGTGAACTACCCGAGGCAGCACGGTTGTTGGAGAACGTGATCTCGTTCTACCGGGCGCATCTCGGAGCCGACCACCCCAACACGCTTGTCAGTGAGTACTGGCATGCTGTCTGTCTGGCGAGGCTCGGCGCCCGCAAGGAGGCGTTGGCGCTGTTCTCGCGGGTGAGTGACCACGCTGGGCCTGGTGGGACGGAGCGGGAGGAGACGGATGTCCGCGGTTGAGATCCTGATCGGCGGTGGCGAGGCCGAGGACCGACTCCGGTCACTACGGGAGTGGTTGGACGCGGACGAGGCGCTGGGCGGCTCCCTGCGCGCCCAACTGGCGGCGTCCGGGCCGGCCCCGTCCGGATCGATGGGGCTCGGCTTCGACGTGCTGGAGCTGGTGATCGGTTCCGGCCTCTCCATCGGCGCGTTGGCCGTGTCGATCCTCCAGTGGCGCCAGGCGCAGCGCGTGCGGCGGGAGTTGACGCTGCGGCGGGGTGAGATCGAGGTGCGCATCCCGGTGGCGGACGCGGAGGCGGATCGGGAGTTGGTCCGGCGAATAGTCTCGCTGCTCGACGACGAGGACAAGGATGAGCAGCGGCCTGCCTGATCCCGACGCGTCACGGGCGGTGCTGATCGGCGGTGCCTCGTACCGGCACCTGGAGCAACTGCCCGCCGTCACCGCCAACCTGCGCGACCTGGCGGAGACCCTGTGCGACGCGACGCTGTGGGGGCTGCCCGAGCGGCACTGCGTCCAGGTGTCCGATCCGGCGGACGCCCCGTCCCTGATCGGGCCGGTGCGGCGGGCCGGCGACGAGGCCACGGACACGCTCCTCGTCTACTACGCGGGGCACGGGCTGCGGGACGCCGACTCGACGGACCTCTACCTGGCGTTGACCGGCTCCGAGGAGTACAGCGGATACACGGCCGTGGCGTACCAGCACCTGCGGGCGGTCGTCCGGGCCTCGCGCGCGCGGCGGCGGATCATCATCCTCGACTGCTGCTTCAGCGGGCGGGCCGCCCGCATCCTCACCATGGCCGACGGCAGCCTCGCCAGCGAGGCGGCGGTGGACGGCGCCTACGTGCTGACCGCCTCGCCCCGGGACCGGGCCGCACTGGCGCCGGAGGGCGAGACGCACACGGCGTTCACCGGCGAACTCCTCGACGTGCTGCGGCTCGGCATCCCGGAGGGGCCCGAGCTGATCAGCCTGGACGCGCTCTACCGGACGCTGCTCGACCGGCTCCAGGCCAAGAACCGGCCGACGCCGCAGCGCAGCCAGGAGAACGACGTCGGCCGGCTGCCGCTGGTGCGGAACCGGGCGTCGGCGAACGGGGCCGGGCCGGCCGGTCCGGTGCTGGACAGCGACGTGAAGACCGCGATGGTCGCGTCGGGGCTCCGGCTCGCGCGGCTGCTCCGCGCCAGCGGCCGGCCGGGCGACGCGCTGCCGATCCTCCGGCTCGCGCTGCGCGAACGCGGCCCGCGGGACCGGGACGGCACGTTCGCCGTGCAACTCGAACTCTCCGAGCTGCTGGCCGACTCCGGGCAGAGCCGCGAGGCCATCGAGGTGTTGGAGCAGGCGTTCCACGAGACGCACCGCACGCCCGGCCCGGAGGCGGTCGCCGTCTGCCGGCGGCTGGCGGAGCTGCTCCAGGAGTCGGGGAACCACGTCCAGGCGTGCGAGGTGCTGAAGCACGCGCTTGACCTGGTCACGACGGTTTCGACGCGCGTCGAACACGGACGTCAGAACCGGGGATCTCAGAACCGGGGATCTCAGGACCGGGGATCGCCAGGTCGGGGATCTCAGAACCAGACGCCGCTGCGGTGACGTGCCCGGCGGTGGGCGCGGCGGGGGTTGCCCTGGAACCGATGCCAGGGGGCGACGGTGAGCCGGCCGCCGAGCGCCCGGAACATGTCGCGGGCGGCGGCGCGTTCGCCCGTCAGGGAGAACATCATGGCGAACACGTTGTGCTCCCAGACCCAGTCGGGTCCGCGCCGGTAGTCGGGGTGCCGCACCGAGCGGTCAGCGGCGTCGTGCAACTGGCGGGCGATGAGGGGGTTCCTGAGGTAGCCGCACCCATGGACGCCCTCAGCCGTCAGCGACTCCATGTGCGCCACCGGAACCAGCACGCCCAGGGGGCTCGCGCCGGGCGTGTGCGTCATCGCGCCGTACGCGAAGGCGTGCATCTCCTCCTCGGTGCCGCCGTGCCGGGGGATCAACTGGTCGAGGTAGGTGTGGTGGGCGCCGACGTGCCCGGGCGCGAGGCGCACCACCTCGTCGAAAAGGGGCCGGCTCTCCGCGAGTTCGACTCCTCGCACGGTCGCGACGACATACCGCGCGAACCGCGCCTCGGGCCACTCCGGTTCACGTTCGGCGACAGCCACCAACTGCTGTTCGGCGACGCCCAGTTCATTGAGGTCGGGGCCCTGCTCGGGGGAGGGTGCGCAGCGCCCGCAGTGCCCGCCGCCGGCTTCGTGGGCCAACTGGAGGTGGCACACGCCGGACAGCAGGAGGGCCACGGACGGCGTCTCGTCATCGGCGACGACGCCGGATATCAACTCCCGCACCTTCGGTGACTGCGCCAGGACGGAGAGCAGTAGCTCGCGCTCCCGGCCGGTCACCGCCTCCAGGTACCCCTGGACGGTCGGCCAGTCCCGGCCGCTGACGGCCCGGCGCAGCTCGGCCGGCAGCGGCGTCTCCCGCGGGAGGAGACGTCGCCATGCCGCACTCAGGACCCCCACGGTTTCCTCCCCTTCACATGATCACGACATCGTGTACATATCACGCTGTTGATCGACGAGCGGTGGTGGGGTGGGCTGGCGATCCTGGAGGGATGGACGATCCGCACGATCACCGGACGGACGTCGGCCGGCGGGTGGCGCTGCGGCGCGAGCAGCTGGGACTGAGCCGCGAGGAGGTCGCCGGCCGGGCCGGCGTCGCGCCGCAGTACCTGCGGTATCTGGAGGAGCACCCGGCCTCGCCGAGCGTCGCCTCGCTCACCCGGGTGGCGCGGGCGCTCGGCACCACGGTGGCCGAGCTGAGCGGCGGCCCGGCGGCGGCCGGCGCGGCCTCGGCCGGAGGCGGCGGCGAGGCCGTCTCGCTCGATCCGGAGGCGTGCTACGAGCTGGTCGCCGCGCACAGCGTGGGCCGGATCGCGGTGCGGACGGCTGATGGGCCGGCGATCGTGCCGGTCGGCTACGCCGTGGTCGACGGGGCCATCGTGTTCCAGACCGGGGACCTGGGG
>NZ_SMKI01000799.1 GCF_004348415.1 Streptomyces hainanensis | reverse complement strand
TAAGAGGCAGGGCAGGGGAAAACCCTCAGGCCCGCCCGGCCAGGGCTTGGCTGCGGTCGCGGGCGGCCTCGATCGCCGCGATGAGGGCGGCGCGGACGCCGTGCTTCTCCAGTTCGCGGATCGCGCTGATGGTCGTGCCGCCCGGCGAGGTGACGGCCTCGCGGAGCTTCACCGGGTGTTCGCCGCTGTCGCGCAGCATCACGGACGCGCCGATGGCGGCCTGGACGATGAGGTCGTGGGCCTTGTCGCGCGGCAGGCCGAGCAGGATGCCGGCGTCCGTCATGGCCTCGACGAGGTAGTAGAAATAGGCGGGGCCCGAGCCCGAGAGCGCGGTCGCCGCGTCCTGCTGGGACTCCGGCAGGCGCATCGTGCGGCCGACGCCGCCGAAGATCTCCTCCGCGTGGGCCAGGTGGCGTTCCGTGGCGTGGCGGCCGGCGGAGATGACGGACATGGCCTCGTCGACGAGGGCCGGCGTGTTGGGCATGACCCGCACCACCGCCGTGCCCTCGGTGAGCCGGGACTCCACGGAGGCGGTGGTGATGCCGGCGGCCGCCGAGATGATCAGGCGGTCGGCGGGGGTGTGCGGGGCGAGTTCGTCGAGCAGCGCGCCCATGTCCTGCGGTTTGACGGCCAGGATCAGCGTGTCCGCGGTCTTGGCGGCCTCCGCGGTGTCGACGACCTCGATGCCGAGGCGGGCGTGGAGCTGCCGCGCCCGCTCCGGGCGGCGGACGGTGGCCAGCAGTGTGGCCGGCTGGCGGCCGGCCCGCAGCAGGCCGCCGAGCAGCGCCTCGCCGATCTTTCCGGCGCCCAGTACCGCGATCTTGTGGGTCATGGTGCTCATGCCGTTCATCCTCGCACTCGGGCCACCGTCAGGTGGACCGTGTAGCTCTCCCGCACCACGCCGTCGGGGAACTCGCCTTCGAGGATGGCGCGTTCGGCGTCCAGCACGGAGCGGCACGCCTCGGGGTCGAGGACGGCGAGGAAGGAGTGGGTGGAGAGGTTGGCGAGGTGGGCGTCGAGCGGGAGTTCGCGGCTCCAGCCGACCAGGCGATGGGCGACGGTGACGGGGACGGGCGCGAAGTCGGTGACGATGCGGGGCGCCTCGGTCGCGGTGTTGCCGCGGTGGTACTCGGAGACGCGGGTGCGGAGCCGGCGTTCCTGCTCGCCCTGCCAGGGGACGGCGCGCTCCGGCACGTTCCACCAGAGGGCGAGCGCGCCGCCCGGGCGGAGCACCCGCAGGGCCTCGGGGATGGCCTTGGCCGGGTCGGTCCAGTGGAACGCCTGGGCGTAGGTGACGAGGTCGAAGGCGTCGGGGGCGAACGGCAGCGCGTTGCCGTTGGCGCGGACCAGGCGGACGGCCGGCAGGTGGGCGCGGAGCTGGGCGGCCATGCCGGGGCCGGGTTCGGCGGCGGTGATCCGGGCGCCGCGCAGCAGCATGGGGCGGGTGCCGAGGCCGGTGCCGGCCCCGACGTCGAGGACGTCGGCGTCGGTGAGCGGCCGGTCGTTCCTGCGCTCCGCCTGCCGCTCGAACTTGGCCCGTGCCAGCTGCTTCCGCCGCTGATCCCTGCTGACCACCGCGCACTCCTCCCACCAACCGGCCTGCTTCGACTGACCTGTGGGCGTA
>NZ_SMKI01000798.1 GCF_004348415.1 Streptomyces hainanensis | reverse complement strand
GGGTCCGGCGGGGGCGAGGGCGGGGCGCGTCGTTCCCGAGCCGGCGTACCGGTGGGCGAAGTCGGCGGCGCGTGGCCCCGGTTCGGCCAGCCGGTGGATCGCGGCCAGTCGCCGCCGCAGCGCGAACGCGGGGTCGCCGGGCGGGAGATGGAGCAGGCGGAGCAGCCGGTCGGAGAACGCCCGGGTGCGGCGGACGTCGGGCAGTCGCCGCGCGGTGTAGCCGTCGAGGGCGCGGTCGTCGCCGTCCCGGTGGTGGGCGACGAGGGCGGCGGCGAGGTCGGCGGCGTCGGCGACCGCGAGGTTGAGTCCCTTGGCGCCCGAGGGGGTGAGCAGGTGGGCGGCGTCGCCGGCGAGGGCGATCACGCCGTGCCGCAGCGGCTCGGTGACGCGGCAGCGCATGGGCACCACCTGGGTCTCGTGGATGGCTCCGATGTCGGGGATGGGCGCGGCCTCGGTGGCGAGCCTGGCGCGCAGCCGGGCGCGGATCCGGTGGTGCGGCCAGTAGGCCGCGGTGTCGCCGGGCGGGCACTGGAGGTAGAAGCGGCAGCGGGTGCCGGCGCGCGGCATCATGCCGGCGAAGCCGTCGGCGGTGACGGCATAGCGGATGGCGGTGGGCTGCCGGTCGACGTCGGCGAGGACCGCGAGCCAGTCGTAGGGGTGGCGGTGTCGGCTCTCGCGAACGGCCGTTCCGGCGTCGGCGGTCAGCCGGTGCGCGGCGACGCCGCGCCGGCCGTCGCAGCCGACCACCTGGTCGCAGTGGATCTCCAGGCCCGCGCAGACGATCCTGATGGCCGCCCCGGGACCGTCCTCGACGCCGTACGCCGGCCGGCCGAAGTGCGGTGGCCGGCCGGTGGCGACCAGGGCGGCGATCAGGTCGCGGACCAGTTCGTGCTGCGGGTAGGCCCAGTGCCGGTAGCCGCCTGAGTGGTGGGAGTAGTCGACGTGGACGAGTCGGCCGAGGCACTGGAACTCGCAGCGGCCGTGCGGGACGCCCTCGGCGAGCAGCCGGTCGGCGAGTCCCGCGGCCCGCAGGTGGGCGACGGTGCGGTGTTCGAGGAAGCCGGCCCTCGACCGGCTCTCGACCCGTTGGCGGGTGCCGCGTTCGACGACCTCGCAGTCGACGCCGGCCGCGGTCAGCGCGTTGGCGAGCACCAGTCCGGCGGGGCCGGCGCCGACGATGCCGACCTGGGTGCGGAGGCGTCGCATCGGGCCGTTCACTCGCCGGTGACGGCCGGCACCACGGCCGGGTTGAACGTCTCGGTGATGGCGGCCAGTGGCGCGTCGCCGTGCCACAGCAGATAGGTCTTGAAGCATCCCGGGCCTTCCTCGGCGCCGTCCGGCCAGGAGCGGCGGCCGGCGGCGAGCACGGTGCGGCGGTGGCCGGTGCCCATGGACCACAGGACGGCGCCGAGCGGCAGCGCGGAGACGCTGAGGCGTTCGGCGAGGCGCGGCAGCAGGTCGAGGCGGATCACCACGTGGTTGACGGACAGCGCGCGGTCCGCGCTGCCGAGGCTGAGCGAGTGGCGGGTCAGCACCTCGGTGCCGGTGGTGGCGCGCAGCAGGTCGGCGGCGCCGGGCGCGGCCTCGCCCACGGGGAGCCGGCCCTGGTGGAGGGGGTGCAGTCG
>NZ_SMKI01000797.1 GCF_004348415.1 Streptomyces hainanensis | reverse complement strand
GCCCCCCAGCGGCCCCCGCACCGGCCGCGGCACCGCTGGCTGGCGTTCGTCACCGTCTTCCTGCTGATCGCCATCCCGGCCGGCTATCTGGGGCTCTCCGCCTACCAGAGCCGCGACAGCGGCGAGGACAAGGCGCGGGTGGCCTCGGCCAGGGCGCTGATCTACGAGTGGCCGAGCAAGGTGCAGCGCCGCATCTACGACATCCCGATCCCGGACGGATCGGCCTATGTCGGCTACTACGAGACCAACTCCTGGGACCGGAGCACCATGTATGTGGAGTTCCGCTGTTCGCCCCGGCAACTGAGCGCCTTCCTGGAGGAGTTGGGCGCCGAGTACGGCGACCTCGAACCCGGCGTCACCATCGACCGGGCGAACGCCGACACGGTGGGCTGGAACTTCGACGACCCGTCGCGCGAGTACGCCGGCACCGTCGTCCGGCAGTCGCGCGAAGAGCCCGAGGTGTCCGTCACCGTCGATCTCACCCGTGAGGAACGCCCGCGGCTGTTCGTGGTCTCGACCACCGAACCGTAGCGGCGACGTCGGCTCCTATACTGCGATCCGTTCTTCTTACGATCGCAAAGAGCTGAGCACAACGGGGGCCCGATGTCGCGCACGTCTGACTGGAGTCCGGTCGATATGGACTCGGATCCGACACCGGGGAGTCCGGACGAGGTCCGGACGCTGGCAGACCAACTCCAGACGTTCGCCGACGACGTCGGGGAGGCGTTGGGCCAGGTCCGTGGCATGTCGGAGGACCGGGCGGTGATGGACTGGGCCGGGTTGTCGGCCGAGGCGTTCCGGTCCGAGTTCGACGGGGTGCCGGGCAATCTGGAGAAGCTCCAGACATCGTACGACCTGGCGGCGCGGGCGCTGGGGACGTACTGGCCGAAGTTGGAGACCGCGCAGGGCATGGCGGACCGGGCGTTGGACCGGGCCATCGCGGCGCAGGCCGATCTGACGTCCGCGCAGGGCGCGTTGACCGACGCGCAGGACTGGGTGTCCCGGGCCGGGGACGAGGCCGACCGGCTGGAGCGCGAAGGCGAGCGGGAGAACGTGGAACCGCCCTCGGAGGCGGAGGTACGGGCCGCCACCCGGGACGCCAACGCCGCCGACCAGGCGGCGTCCTCCGCGCAGGGCCGGGTGGACTCCGCCGAGGAGGCCCTCTCCGCCGCGCGTGAACTGGCGCGCCAGGCCAAGGAGATGCGGGAGGACGCGGCCAGCGCCTGCGCGGACGACCTGGACGAGGCGTCCGACGCCGGTATCCGGAACCGCCGTTGGTGGGAGGACGCCATCAACTGGGTGTCCGAGAACTGGGACACCATCGTGGAGGTCTGCAAGGTCGTCGTCGCGGTGCTGGGCATCGTGGTGATGATCATCGGCGGCCCCCTCGCCCTGATCGTCCTCGCCGCGGCGTTGGTGGTGTTGGCCGACACGCTCTACGACTACGCCAACGGCCGGGCGTCGTTGTGGGACGTGGCGTTCGCGGCGTTGGACTGCATCCCGGGCATGAAGGGCCTGACGACGCTGGGTGGGTTGGCGCGTGGGATGCGGTCCCTCGCGACCACCGGTATGCGTGGTCTGCGGCAGGGGATGCGGGGGCTGGGGCAGAGCGTCCGTCGGATGGGTCGGGG
>NZ_SMKI01000796.1 GCF_004348415.1 Streptomyces hainanensis | reverse complement strand
GGGCAGCGGGCGGGCGGCCTCGGTGGCGGCCTCGGTGGCGGTGCGGCCGGGGCGTGGTTCGAGGAGGGCGCGTTCCTCCAGGGTGCGGACGATGGCCCGCAGCCGCTCCTGGACGGCCTCGGCCCAGCGGCCCGCCGCGGCGTGTTCCTCCGCGGCGGCCCGGTGTTCGGCGGCGGTGCGCGGCCGGTCGTCGAAGAGTCCGCCGGTGGAGCGGGGGCCCGTGGCGTCGCGCAGGGCGCCGAGGCGCAGTCGCAGCGCGACCAGCGCGGCCACGACGAGCACGACGATGACCAGCAGGCCGAGCCAGCCGCCCGGGGTGTGGAAGGCGACGTCGTCGAGGACGCCGAAGACGTTGTCCCAGATCCAGTTCCAGACGCGGCGGGGCAGGCTGGGCTCGTGTTCGGCGTAGGCGGGCTTGGACAGCTCCCGCCGTGCCTCGCGGGCGGCCTCGTCGCGGTCGACGGTGACGGGCGGGGTGGGATCGTCCCACCGCCGCGAGGTGATCGCCGGGAGGGGCGACGGCACGGCGTCAGTTCCCCGGCGCGGGGGCGTCGCCCAGGCCGGCCGCGCGGGCCAGCTCGATGTCGAGCGCCTCGCGGCGGATGCGCTGGTCGATGTAGAGGAGGGCGGTGACGCCGGCGCCGACGGGGAGGGTGACGGCGGAGGAGAGGACGGCGCCGATGCCGGAGATGGCCAGGTACGTCCAGGACATGTCGGTGAGGCTGCCCTCGAGGAAGCCGCTGCCGCCGCCGGCGACGACCTCGGCGACGAGCGTCGCGGGGAGCTCGATGATCCCGCCCACGATGGTGAGCAGCACGACGATCAGCAGCTGGATGCCGAAGACCCGCCACCAGGAGCCGGTGACCAGCTTCCAGGAGCGGCGCAGCGCGGTGAGGACGCCCTGGCGTTCCAGCATCAGGGCGGGGGCGGCGAGGGAGAGCTGGATCCAGAGCCAGACGGCGAGGACCAGGCCGCCGACGGCGCCGAGGGCGATGAGGAGGCCGGAGCCGGCGAGGGCGCCGACCAGCAGGGGGGCGGCCATGCCGAGGCCGGCGATCAGCGGGACGAGGAGCACCAGGCCGAGGAGGCGGAGCAGGCGGCCGCGGGAGTCCTGCCAGGCCTCGCCGACGGTGACGCCGCGGCCGATGACGGCGCGGCTGACGACGACGGTGAGCAGGGCGGTGGCCAGCACGTTGCCGAGGAGGGACGCGACGCCGGTGACGGTGCCGAAGCCGAGGAGGTCGCCGAAGGCGTCGCGGAGCTCCTCGTCGGTGGGGTTGGGGTTGTCCTCGAGGGCGGTGAGGCCGGTGCTGCCGGAGAGCCAGGTGTGCAGCGCGACGGAGGAGAGCAGCTGGATGACGATGGCTATCGGGAGGGCTATGGCGAGCACGGTGCGCCAGTGGGCGCGGGCCGTGGAGACCGCCCCGTCGAGTATCTCGCCGACGCCGAGGGGGCGTAGCGGGATGACGCCCGGCTTGGGCGGCTGGGGCGGCGCCTGCCAGCCGCCCGGCGCGCCCCATCCCGGCTGTCCCCAGCCCGGTTGCTGTCCCCATCCCGGCTGTCCCCAGCCGGGATGGCCGCCCCAGCCCGGCTGGGTGGGCGGCTGCTGTGGGGGCGGTGCGGTGCCCCAGCCCTGGGG
>NZ_SMKI01000795.1 GCF_004348415.1 Streptomyces hainanensis | reverse complement strand
CCCGCTACCCGGCCACCCTCGCCGACCCGCTCGGCGACCCCCGCCACGAGTACGGCAGTTCGGCCGGCACCGGCACCGGCGCGCTGGTCCTCGGCGACGCCGACGGCGTCGTCTTCGACGTCTTCGCGCCGCGCGACGGCTACTACACCCTGACCGCCCGGCACATCGGCGGCCCGCTCGCCCTGGCGGTGCACGGCGCCACGCTCACCGCGGCCCCCGACCGGCCGCTGCGGGTCCTCCTCCAGGCCGGGAACAACCGGATCACCGCCACCGGACCCGCCGCCGTGCGCTCCCTCGACGTGACCGGCGCCGGCGACACCGCGGGCATCGCCGGCTACGCGGCGGGCGCGGCCGCCGTCACCGGCCGGGCCAGGCTCGTCGGCGGTCACCTCGGCTGGCTCGGCGGCCCCGACACCGAGGCCCGGTGGACGGTCGACGCCCAGCGCGCCGGCCGGCACCTGCTGTTCCTCCACTACGCCAACGACGACCGCGGCCCCGGCGACCACGACTACAACGCCGACGTGATCTCCCGCACCGCGGACCTCCGCGTCGACGAGGGGCCGCCCCGCCGGCTGACGTTCCGCACCACCTACTCCTGGACCGACTTCCGGTCCCTCGCCGTCCCGGTGACGCTCAAGCGCGGCGCCAACACCCTCGCCCTCAGCAACCCCACCGGTTTCGCGCCCGACCTGGCGGGCGTCCTGATCGGTCACGTCCTCGGCGACTGACCGGCGCCGGGACGGTCACCGCCGGTACAGCCGGTCGATCAACTCGGCGGCGTTCGCGGCGACCTGCCGCCAGCGGACGTCTCCCGGGCCCCCCAGGTAGAGGACCCGGGGGTCGTCCGGGGACGTCCGGTAGTCCAGCACGAACGGCATGTCGGGACCCAGGTCGCCGATCACGACGGTCCGCGCCGTGTCGATCCCCGCCACCTCGTCCGCCCGGAGCGCCTGCCAGGAGGCGTTCTGCCTGACCAACATGGCCTTGCCGTAGAACTCGGGCTGCTCGGGCTCCTCGCCGAACACCTCGGTGAGCACCCGGTCGTCCCGTGGTGCCACCCACCGCCCCGACCTGACCAGTTCGGCCAGGGGCGGCGGGACGACCAGCCCGCCGATCCGCAGCGTCCGCTTCCACATGCCCCTCACAGTACGGTCCGCCCGGTGAGGTCCTGAATGGCCTGGACGATCTCGGGCCGGAGTTGCTGGGGGGCGGCGCGGTCGCCGAAGTTGGCCATGTTGACGCTCGCCGAGTTCCACCGCATCTCGATGCCGTTGCGTCTGATGATCGCGACGAAGCCCACCGCCTCACGGGAGCCGTCGAACAGGTCCCGGTTGATCTGCCCGTGCCCGCCGAAGCGGTCGACCAGGGCGCGGGGCCCGCTGCTCAGCCGCGCCTCCAACTGCCTGGTGACCGGGTCGTAGACGCCGGAGAAGCCGTGGCCCTCCTCGATGTGGTGCGGTCGCCTGAAGAGCCGTCGCCAGAAACTGGGTCGCAGCGAGGTGGCGGCCTGGTTGTGCCGTCCGGAGAACCTGCTGCCGAAGATCCGCAGGTCGTGGGCCGCCAGGCCCAGCGGGTCCGCGAAGGTGTGCGGGTTCGCGACGTAGGTGTAGGGGTTGGGCTGCGGGGTGAGGCCGAGCGGGTCG
>NZ_SMKI01000794.1 GCF_004348415.1 Streptomyces hainanensis | reverse complement strand
CCTCCCGGCCCTCCCGGCCTTCCCGGCCTTCCCGGCGGTCCCCGCCGAAGACCACCCGGAACACCTGCCGCGCGATGTCCTCGGGGTTCTGCTCCGGATCGCGCGACTCGGCCAGCGCACCGTCCAGCCAGAGGCTGGCGAAGCCGTGGGCGGCGGACCAGGCCGCCAGGGTGAGCGCCCGGCCCTCCGCGCCCGGGAGCCGGGACGACAGGCCCCGCGCGCCGGCGGCGAGCACGGCGCCCGCGCGGTCGCGCGCCGCCACCAGCTCGGGGTCGTCGCCCCGGTAGAGCTCGGTCCTGAACATCACCGTGAAGTGCGCCCGGTGCCGCACGGCGAACCGGACGTAGGCGACCCCGACCTCCCGGAACTCGCCGTTCGCCGCCGCCTCCGCCTCCAGTTCGTCGGCGAACAGCCGGTAGCCCTCCGCGGCCACGGCCGTCAGCAGCCCCGCCTTGTCGCCGAAGTGGTGCACGGGCGCGGTGTGCGAGACGCCGGCCCGCCTGGCCAGCGCGCGCAGGCTCCAGCCGGTGGGCCCCGACTCGTCGATCGCCTCCAGCGCCGCGTCCATGACGGCGCGGCGCAGGTTGCCGTGGTGGTAGCTCGCCTGACTGATCCGCCCCACCTCCCTCTTCTCTCCGCCGGCCACGGCCGTCCAGGGCCGCACCCGGAAATCTTTACATTGACAAGTTCGCTCCGGTGGTCCACTCTCGAACCCATCAGATCTTACCAATGGAAAGATGAGGGCAGTCGGATGGCGCCGTTCCTCTTCCTGCTCGGCGGGACCGCTGTGCTCAGGCTCCTCGGCCTCGTCGGCGTCGACGCGCTGGACGCCTGGCAGCCGGCGGTGCGCGGCGGCCTCGCGCTGATGCTCGTGGTCACGGGCCTGGCCCACTTCGTGCCGCCCAAGCGCGGCGAGCTGGTCGCGATGGTCCCGCCGCGCCTGCCCCGGGCCGAGCTGCTGGTCACCGTCACCGGCGCCCTGGAACTGGTCGGCGCCGTCGGCCTCCTGATCCCGCCGGTCGCGCCGTTCGCCGCCGCCGCCCTGGCGCTGCTGATGCTCGCCATGTTCCCCGCGAACGTCTCGGCGGCGCGCCGCGGCCTCCCGGTGACCCCGCTCCCGACCCGGATCGCCCTCCAGGCCGTCTTCGTCGGCGCGGCCGTCGCCGCCGCGCTCTGAAGGTGCCCCGCTCCGGTCAGACGGTCTCCGTCCTGGCGAACTGCGCGGCCTGGATGCCGTACATCTCCGCGTACCGGCCACCGCGCCGCAGCAGTTCCTCCGGGCTGCCGGACTCCACCAACCGCCCCTCGTGCAACACGTGCACCAGGTCGGCGTCCCGCACCGAGGCCATCCGGTGCGTGATCAGCACCACCGTCCGGCCGGCGTCGCCCAGCTCCCGGATCCGGCCGAAGACCTCCTGCTCGGCCCGGGCGTCCAGCGCCGCCGTCGGCTCGTCGACGATGAGGATCGGCGCGTCCCGGTAGGCGGCGCGGGCGATGCCGAGCTTCTGCCACTGGCCGCCGGAGAGCTGGTGGCCGCGCTGGAACACCCGGGAGAGCAGCGTCCCCCAGCCGTGCGGGAGCCCCGCGACGACGTCCCCGGCGCCGGCCTGCTCGGCCGCCCGCCCCAGCCGCTCCTCGGTGATCGACGCC
>NZ_SMKI01000793.1 GCF_004348415.1 Streptomyces hainanensis | reverse complement strand
GGGCGGGGTGAAGCCGACACGCGGTGGCCGATCGGCTCACCGCGGAGCGTCACGGCAGGGAGGCGCCGACCTCCGCGAGCGCGTCCGTCACCGGGTAGAAGAACGTCGTGCCGCCCGAGGTGCAGTCGCCGCTGCCGCCCGAGGTGAGGCCGACCGCCTCGCTGCCGGCGAACAGCGCGCCGCCGCTGTCGCCTGGCTCGGCGCAGACGGTGGTCTGGATGGTGCCCTCGACGACGCCCTGCGGGTAGCTCACCGAGACGTCCACCGCGGTGACGACGCCGTCGTGCAGGCCGGTGGTGCTGCCGCTGCGCCGCACCTCCTGGCCCACCACGGCCTCGGCCGCCCCGGTGATCTCCTGGGCCGTGCCGTCGTAGAGGTTGACCTCGCTCGGGCTGTCGACCTGGCCCTCGTAGTCCACGAGGGCGAAGTCGGAGCCGGGGAACACGCTCTGACTCATGGTGCCGATGGTCGCCCCACCGGCGGCGTCCGACCAGGTGCTGCCGACCTCGCCGCAGTGCCCGGCCGTGAGGAAGCCCGGCGTGCCGGCGGAGGTCGTCACGTTGAAGCCGAGTGAGCAGCGCGCCCCGGAGGAGAAGATGGCGTCGCCGCCGGTGACGAAGGGCTCGAACTCACCGGCGACCGTCGCGAACGTCGCGGCGTCGCCGAGCGCGGCGACCGAGTTCTCGACCACGGCCAACGCGTCGCCCCTGACCGTCTCGTCGACGGTGACCCTGACGGTGTTGCTCACCGGGTCGACCGTCCAGGCGGTGCCGGGCACGGCGAACTCGGAGACCTCGGACCGCACGTCGGCCAGTTCGCCGAGCGAGTAGCGGACCATCCGGGCCGCGGCGCCCGAGTCCTCGACGGCCGCCCTGGCCGACTCGTCCACCACGTTCACCACCAGGGTGCCGGCCTCCGCGTCGTAGTACGAGCCGGCGACGGCGTCGTCGAGCTGCCCGGTGAGGTGGGCGGCGAGTTCGCCCGCCTGAAGGGATGTCAGCACGTTGGGGATGACCTCGTCCGGTGCGGTGGGGGTCGCGTTCGCCTGTGCGACCGCGAACGTTCCGGCTGCGAGGGCGACGATGCCGGCGGCGGCCGCCATGAGGCGCCGGTTGGACGTACGTCGGTGTGTCACGCTCTTTTCCTCCTGTGGGGGTTGGAGCACTCTGCTCCGGAGAGAGGGCACAGACCTGGCCACCCCCGTCGGGGTCGAACCGTCCATGCCAAGCGGTGTTGGCGAGTATTCCCAGCCCCCGCCGAACGGCGCAAGGCCCAGATCTTGCCCCGACCATACGATCACACCGGCATGCGTAATGCGCGTAAACCATCCGCAACACTCCGCGCTTTGCTGCCCGGGACCCACAGCGCTCCCCCTGCAGGGGATGCCTCGTACGCACGGACGCAGCGGCCCCGCGCCCGGGCGTGACGAACATATGAGGACTAGACCTGTCTGAAAATCGACCCTCATGGCTCCGCATCGTCCCGGGATGTTGATATTTCGAGCCATGCACGCGTGACATGGGCCACACGAGGGGGGCACCTGCCGTGCCGGATCGACCAACACCCCCGACGACACGGCCGGGTTGCGGGAAACGGGCCGGAACGCGGCCGGCGGAAGGCCACGGAGCGGCGGGCGGGGGAACCCGGGAG
>NZ_SMKI01000792.1 GCF_004348415.1 Streptomyces hainanensis | reverse complement strand
CGGTGGGTTCGGCGGGTTCGGCGGGTTCGGCGGGTTCGGCCGCCGGCTCCGGGGCCTGTTCGAGGATCAGGTGGGCGTTGGTGCCGCTGATCCCGAAGGAGGAGACGGCGGCCCGGCGCGGCCGGCCGGTCTCGGGCCAGTCGACGGCGTGCGCGGGCAGCGCCAGCGCCCCGCCCGCCCAGTCGATGTGCGGCGAGGGCGGATCGGCGTGCAGGGTGGCCGGCACCACACCGCGCCGCAGTGCCTCGACGGTCTTGATGACGCCGGCCACGCCGGCCGCGGCCTGGGTGTGACCGATGTTGGACTTCACCGAGCCCAGCCACAGCGGCCGGTCGGCCGGCCGGTCGGCCCCGTAGACCGCGAGCAGCGCGCCGGCCTCGATGGGGTCCCCGAGGGTGGTGCCGGTGCCGTGCGCCTCCACGGCGTCGACGTCGCCCGGCGCGAGCCCGGCGTCGGCCAGCGCCGCGCGGACGACCCGCTGCTGGGAGGGGCCGTGGGGGGCGGTCAGCCCGTTGCTGGCGCCGTCCTGGTTGACGGCGCTGCCCCGGATGACGGCCAGCACCCGGTGTCCGGCGCGGCGGGCGTCCGACAGACGCTGGAGCAGCACGACGCCGGCGCCCTCGGCGAGCCCGAAGCCGTCAGCCGAGGCGCCGAACGCGCGGCACCTGCCGTCCCGGGAGAGGCCGCGCTGCCGGCTGAACTCGACGAAGGACTCCGGGGTGGCCATCACCATGGCGCCGCCGGCCAGTGCCAGATCGCTCTCGCCGGAGCGCAGCGACCGGCACGCCAGGTGGATGGCGACCAGCGAGGAGGAACAGGCGGTGTCCACGGTCACCGCCGGGCCCTCCAGACCGAGCGTGTAGGCCAGCCGCCCCGAGGCGACGCTGCCGGTGCTGCCGGTCAGCACGTAGCCGGCCACGTCGTCGGCCGAGCGGGTGCCGGCGAGCCGGCTGCCGTAGTGCTGGTGGATCACCCCGGCGAACACCCCGGTGCGGGTGCCGGCGAGCGAGGTCGGATCGATGCCGGCGCGCTCCAGGGTCTCCCACGCCGTCTCCAGCAGCAGCCGCTGCTGGGGGTCCATGGCCAGCGCCTCGCGCGGGCTGACGCCGAAGAACTCGGCGTCGAAGTCGGCGGCGTCGGCCAGGAATCCGCCGTGCCGCGTGTACGAACGCCCGGGACCCGGGTCGTCCCGCTCCTCGGTGAAGAGCCGGTCCAGGTCCCAGCCGCGGTCGGCCGGGACCTCGCCGACGACGTCGCGTTCCCGCGCGACCACCTCCCACAGGCCCTCCGGGTCCCGCACGTCGCCCGGGTAGCGGCACCCCGCGGCCACCACGGCGATCGGCTCCCGGCGGCTCGCCTCGGCGTCGCGCAGCCGGTCCCGCGTCTCCTGGAGCTCGGCGGTGACGCGCTTGAGGTAGTCGAGAAGCTTGTGCTGCTGTTCCTGCGCCATGACGGGCAGCCCCTAACGGCCGGTGGGTTCGTTGCTTCGGGCGGGGAGGACGGGATCACCCGGTGCCGGAGAGGCCGAGCTCGCGGTCGATGACGGCGAACAGTTCCTCCGGGGAGAGATCCCTCAGGTGCGCTGGGGACGCCGACGCGTCGTCGGCGTCGTCGGCGGGGACGTCCACGGTGACGTCGGTGGGGACGTCGGTGGGGACGTCGG
>NZ_SMKI01000791.1 GCF_004348415.1 Streptomyces hainanensis | reverse complement strand
GGTACGCCGGCCGTGGGCGGCAGCCTCCCCGGCCCTGCCGGCGCGCCGCCGGCAGGCGGCAACTGGCCCGACACCGCTGGCACGGCCGGCCACAGCAACGCCGCACCCATCGGCGCACCCCCGGTGCAGCGCGCCGTGGTGCCCGAGCCGCCCGACCGGGCCGGCACGCTGCGGGTCGCCACCCGCTACCAGGCCGCGCAGCGGGACACCCTGATCGGCGGTGACCTCTACGCGGTCCGCGAGACGCGGTTCGGGGTGCGGCTGCTGGTGGGGGACGTGCGCGGCAAGGGCCTGGCGGCCACCGAGGCGGTCGCCGTCATCCTCGGCGCCTTCCGGGAGGTGGCGGACCGGGAGCCCGACCTGGTGGCGGTCGCCCGCTACCTGGAGGCCGCGCTGGTGCGGGAGCGGGCCCTGCGGGCGACGCTCGACCCGGAGGAGGGCTTCACCACCGCCGTGCTGGTCGAGGTGCCGAGGGAGCGGCCGATCAGCGTCCGGGTCCTCAACCGCGGCCATCCCCAGCCGGTGATCCTGGAACGGGACGGCGAGGCGAGCTACCTGGACGCCGAGCCGGCCCTGCCGCTCGGCCTCGGCGACCTGCTGCCGGGACCGACGGGCGAGGTCAGCGTCACGCCCTTCCCGCCCGGCACCCACCTGCTGCTCTACACGGACGGCGTGAGCGAGGCCAGGGACGAGCGGGGGGTCTTCTTCGACCCCGCCGAGCACCTGCGCGGCCGCTCGTTCGCCGGGCCCGCGGCGCTGCTCGACGAGATGGTCACGGACGTCGTCGCGCACAGCGTCCGGCTCAACGACGACATGGCGCTGCTCGCCCTGCACCATCCCGTGCCCAGGGAGGCTCACGGTGCGTGAGTGAAGGACACCGCTCCGCATAACAATTGACGAACCGTCAGGATGCGATCTGGAGCACAGCGGCATGAAATTTTGCCCGGTTTGCGGAACTTGATTCGCTAAGGTCCTCACGGCTACCCGCTTTTATTCCTGGGAACTCTTGGAAATCCGGCCTCGGGTCTATTAACGTTCGATAACGCAGCGCGGTCGTCACCGCCGTCGCAAGAGACGGCACCGTGCTCTGTCGCCGAATCCGGCACGTGCACAACAACTGCACCAAGGAACCGGGGAACCACTACTTGGGGTGAATCGGACAGTCGACAGGACAGCCCAGCCCAGTCGGCCGCCCGTAGGAGACCTTCCTGCTCCGAACCCGTCAGCTAACCCGGTAGGCGAAGGAAGGAAAGGAGAGCGCCAACTGTGGCGTCGAATCGCTATGCCTCCGTTGCCTCCGCGACCTCCCTCGCGGACCGGCGCCCGGACAACTCCGGGGACCCGTACGGCACTTACGGCACCGGCTCCCACGACCTGATCGGCGCGCACGACACGGGCGAGCTCCCGCTCTCCTACCACCAGGACTCCCACGCCGCGTACGGCGGCTACGGCTCGCACGGCACGTTCGGCGAGTACGGCTCCTACGACCCGAGCCTCGCCTACGACCCCGGCACCACCGCCGAGTTCGCCGGCGTCCCCGGCGACGGCCACGACACCGGCTGGTTCGGCGCCACGCCGGACGCGCCGACCGGGACCGCCGCCGCCCACGACGGCGCCGCGTTCGTCGACCACACCTTCGACGCGCCCGCCCCCGCCCCCGTCGAGG
>NZ_SMKI01000790.1 GCF_004348415.1 Streptomyces hainanensis | reverse complement strand
CAAACTCTCCGTGAATGCTTCACTGAAAGCTTGGATCTTGGATCCAACTTCAAAAAATCTGGCATTGACTATTTGGCACACTGTTGAGTTCTCAAGGAACGGACGCTTCCTTCGGCTCCCTCTCGGGTTCCTCCGGGCTTCCCTTCGGTGTCTCCGACTCTACCACGTCTTTCGTGTCCGATTTCTCGAACTCGCGTTTCGCCAGAGAGCGTTGCCCGCCTTCTTGGAGTTCCCTCTCGGGAGTTCCTTTCCGGGCAAGCTCGAAGGACCTTACGGACCCGCTTCGGCAGTGTCAAGTTGAGACCTCCCAGGCCACAACGGGGGTCGTCGGCCGGGTACTCGGGGCTTCCCGGCCCGGTGGCCGGAGAAAACCTGTGGCCCGGCCGCGCGGGCGCTCGTTAGGCTCGCGGGCTTTGGCCGGGCCACGGCTGCGGCGAACTCTGGGATGGGGGGCGGCGGATGAGCACGTCCGGGCTGTACCGGGCGGTTTCGGTCAGTAGCTTCAAGCGCTACGCGACCTATCGGGCGGCGACGGCCGCCGGGGTGTTCACCAACACGGTCTTCGGCTTCGTTCTCACCTACACCTACATCGCGCTCTGGGACCAGCGGCCCCGGCTCGGCGGCTACGACCAGGCGGAGGCGCTGACCTTCGTCTGGGTCGGTCAGGCGATGATCGGGGCCATGGCGCTGCTCGGCGGCGGGTTCCAGGTCGAGCTGGAGGAGCGGATCCGCACCGGGGACATCGCCGTCGACCTCTACCGGCCGGCGGATCTCCAGCTGTGGTGGCTGGCGTCGGAACTCGGGCGAGGCGCCTTCCAGTTGCTGGGGCGCGGCATCGGCCCGATGGTGGCCGGCTCCCTCGCCTTCGAGTTGGCGCTGCCGTCGAGTCCGCTGACCTGGCTCTGGTTCCTGACGGCCGTCGGGCTCGGGCTCGTGGTGAGCTTCGGGCTGGGCTACCTGGTGGCGCTGGCCACCTTCTGGCTGCTCGACGGGGCCGGGATGAGGATGGTCTCCACCATCACCTCGATCTTCTTCTCGGGGATGCTGCTGCCGTTGACGGTGTTCCCCGGCGGCTTCGGCGAGGTGGTGCGGTGGCTGCCGTGGGCGGCCATGCTCCAGGTGCCGGCCGACGTGCTGCTCGGCCAGTACACCGGCGTCGGCCTCCTCGGGATCCTCGGGTTCTCGGCGGCCTGGGCGCTGGTGCTGCTGCTGCTTGGCCGGGCGCTGCAGGCCGCGGCGACGCGGAGGGTGGTGGCCCAGGGTGGTTGACGCGTTGCGGGCCTACGGGCTGATCGTCGCGATGTGGGTGCGGTCGACGATGGCGTACCGGACGTCGTTCGTGCTGGTGACGCTGGGCACCGCGCTGGTCTCGCTGCTGGACTTCGTGGCCGTCCTGATCATGTTCGCGCACGTGGACACGCTGGGCGGCTTCTCGGTGGGCGAGGTGGCGCTGCTCTACGGAACGTCGAGCCTGTCGCTGTCGATCGCGCACCTGGTGATGGGTGAGGTCGACCGGATCGGGTCGCGGATCAGGGACGGTTCGCTCGACGCCATGCTGGTGCGGCCGGTGCCGATCTTCCTCCAGGTGGCCGCGGACCGGTTCGCGCTGCGTCGCGTCGGGCGGGCGTTGCAGGCGCTCGGGGTGCTGGGGTGGGCGGTGTGGACGCTCGACCTGTCG
>NZ_SMKI01000078.1 GCF_004348415.1 Streptomyces hainanensis | reverse complement strand
GCGGGGGAGTCGCGGCGGGCGGTGAGCCAGCGGCCCTCGGTGGGGACGTGGCCGGCGGGGAGCGCCCGGCGCAGCACGTCCCGGGTCGCCGCGTCGATCCGGCGCCGTTCGTCGGCGGACAGGTCGACGGCCCGGCGGGCCGGGTGGACGCGCGCGTGCCAGAGGATCTCGTCGGCCAGCAGGTTGCCGAGGCCGGCGACCGTCGACTGGTCGAGGAGCGCCGCCTTGACCCGGCGGCGCCGGACGGCCAGCAGGTCGGCCAGCTCGCCGGGGGCGAGCGCCAGCGCGTCGGGGCCCTGGTCGGCGAGCAGCCGGTCCACGTCGGCCTCGGTGGCCGCGAACCAGATGCCGCGCAGCTTGCGCTGGTCGCGGTAGCGGAGCCGGCGGCCGTCGTCGAGGGTGAGGGTGACCCGGTCGTGCGGGGTGGGCGGCGCGTCGGCCGGGTCGCAGTGCAGGCCGCCCGTCATGCCGAAGTGGAAGAGGGTTACCGGGCCCTCGGCGGTGGGGGCGAGCAGCCACTTGCCGTGCCGGCGGGGCTCGGCGAGGGTGCGGCCGGTCAGCTCCCTGCCCAGCCGGCGCGCCGTCACCCCGCGCAGCACGCCGGCGTCCGCGACCTCGACCCGCTCGATCCGGCGGCCCTGGGCGCAGGACGCCAGGACGCGCCGGAATTCTTCCACATCGGGCAGTTCGGGCATAACGCCAGGCTAGGGCAGGGTCAGGCCGTAGGCGTTGAGGACCTCTCCGATGGGCTGGAAGTAGCTGGTGCCGCCGACCGCGCAGTTGCCGCTGCCGCCGGAGAGGATGCCGAGCGCGAGGCCGCCCGGGGTGAACAGCGGGCCGCCGCTTTCGCCCGGCTCGACGCAGATGTTGGTGCGGATCAGCCCGGAGACGATGTCGCCGCCCCCGTAGTTGACGGTCGCGTTGACCGCGGTGACGGTGCCGGTGCGGCAGCCGCCGACCGGCCCCGAGAAGGTGGCGCTCGAACCGATGACGGGGCTGCCGACGCCGGTGATCGGCACCGGCACGCCGTTGCAGACGATCCCGGGCGGCCACGGCGACGGGGGAGTGGTGTAGCGGACCAGCCCGTAGTCGTCGTTCGGGAAGCTGGTGCCGGCGGTCTGCCCGACGGGCGTGCCGAGCGACGGCGTGCTGTACCAGGTGCTGGCGAGCGTGGTGCAGTGGCCGGCCGTGACGAAGTAGTAGGCGCTGCCCGAGCGGGCGTTGAAGCCGACGGCGCAGCGCGTGCCGGAGCCCGAGTAGATCGCCTCGCCGCCCCGCAGCCGCGGGGCGAGGGTGCCGGGGGTGTGCTCGAAGGTCAGCGCGTCCGCCAGCGGCCCGGCGCTGCCGCGCAGCCGGGCGAGGTCGGCGGGGGAGACGGTGTCGTCCACGGTGACCCGCACGGTGCCGGCGTCGGGGTCGACGGCCCAGGCGGTGCCCGCGATGTCGGCGGCGAGCACCGCGTCGCTCGCGGCGGCGAGTTGGTGTGCGGTGAACGCGGTCGGCGCCGGTTCGGCCCGGGCCGGCAGTGCCACGCCGAGGGCGGCGAGCAGCGACGCGGCCAGCGTGGTGACGAGGCGTCTGAAGGCGGTGGTGGTGCGGGCGGTGCTCATGGTGTCCTCCGGTGCGGGGATTCATGGGCATGTCAAGAAGCTGGATTCTCCCACGTCCCGCCCACGCGTGTCGCGGAGCGCGCCCCCGGCGCCCCCGGTGAAGGATCGACCGGTGACCGCCCGGGTACTCCCGGTCACTCCCGCCGCCGGCCAGGAGGAAGCGCGATGTCCCACGTACTGTTCAGGCTCGGTCGGTGGGCGTATCGGCGGCGGCGCCTCGTGCTGGGCGCGTGGCTGCTGCTCGCGGCGACCATGGTGGCGCTGGCGGTCGGCAGCGGCGGGCAGACCAACGACGTCTTCACCATCCCCGGCACCGAGTCCCAACGCACCACCGACCTGCTCAAACGCAAACTGCCCGCCTTCGGCGGCGGATCCGCCCAGGTCGTCTTCGCCACCCACGGGGACACCAGGGTCACCGACCACCGGCAGCGGGCGGCCATCGAACAGACCATGCGGCGGCTGCGCGACGTGCCGCAGGTCGGGGCCGTCTCCGACCCGTTCCAGGCCAAGGCCGTCTCGCGCGACGAGCGGGTGGCGCTCGGCAACGTGGACTTCGACGACGCGCCGGGCAACGTTCGCGAGCCCACGCTCGACGACGTGGAGAGCGCCGTGCGGCCGGCCCGCGACGCGGACCTGCGGGTCGAGTACTCCGGCAGCGTCTACCCCGGCTGGCGCACCGAGGTCTCCGAGACGCCGGAGATCGTCGGCCTGCTCGTCGCGTTGGTCATCCTGCTGATCACGTTCGGCGCCCCGGTGGCGGCCGGCGTGCCCATCGCGACCGCGGTGCTCGGGGTGTTGACCACCCTGATGGGCGTGACGGCGATCGCCGCCTTCGTGAACATCGCGTCGGCCTCCACCACGGTCGCCATCATGCTGGGGCTGTCCTGCGGCATCGACTACGGCCTGTTCATCCTCTTCCGGCACCGCAACAACCTCCTGTCCGGGATGGACGGCGAGGACTCGGTGGGCATGGCGGCCGGCACGGCCGGCGGCGCGGTGGTGTTCGCCGCGCTCACCGTGATCATCGCGCTCTGCGGGCTCTCGGTGGTGGGCATCCCGTTCCTCACCGTGATGGGCCTGTGCGCGGCGGCCGCCGTCCTGGTGGCGATGGCGATCGCGCTGACGCTGCTGCCCGCCGTGCTCGGCTTCGCCGGCGACCGCGTCGTCCACTTCCTCCGGCTGCCCGGGCGACCCGGCTGGACGGAGCGGGTGGCCAGGACGGCGGCCGAGCATCCCGAGCGCGCCAGGGGCGCGGCCTGGGCCGGGTTCGTGGTCCGCCACCGGGTGCCGATGCTGGTGGGCGGGGTGGTGCTGCTCGGCGTACTCGCCATCCCCGCCACCCAGTTGCAGCTCGGCCTCCCGAGCGGCTCGGCCAAACCCACCTCGGACACCCAGCGCCGCGCCTACGACCTGATCTCGGACGGCTTCGGCGTCGGCGCCAACGGGCCGCTGCTCGTGGTCGCCGACGGGGTGCGCGGGGACCGGGACGTCGACCGGATCGCCGCGGCCGTGGGGAAGCAGCCGGGCGTGGTCTCGGCCCGGGCCATCGCGACCCGCGACGACGTCGCGGTGGTCGAGGCCGTGCCGTCGACCGGGCCCAACGACCCGGACACCGCCGACCTGGTGCACCGCATCAGGGACCACCGGGGGGAGGTCGCGGCAGGTACCGGCGCCCACGTGACGGTCGGCGGCACCACCGCGTCCAACATCGACGTCTCCACCAAACTCTCCGGCGCGCTGCCGATCTTCCTGATCGTGGTGGTCGGACTCGCCTTCGTGCTGCTGACGTTCGCCTTCCGGACCTTCCTGGTGCCGCTCAAGTCGATCGTCGGCTTCCTGCTCTCGGTCGCCGCCGCGTTCGGCGCGCAGGTCGCCATGTTCCAGTGGGGCTGGGGCGAGCACCTCTTCGGCATCACGCCGTCCGAGACCGTCAGCTTCCTGCCGATCATCATGCTCGCCATCATCTTCGGACTCTCCAGCGACTACGAGGTGTTCGTGGTCTCCCGGATCAAGGAGGCGCACGGCGAGATCGGACCGGAGGGCACGAAGGAGGACGAGCGGGCGGCGGTGGCGCGCGGCACCGGGCTCGCGGCCCGGGTGGTGACGGCGGCGGCGCTCATCATGTTCTCCATCTTCGTGGCCTTCATGGCCAGCGCCGACCCGACCATCAAGGCCATCGGCTTCGCCTTCGCGGTGGGCGTGCTGCTCGACGCGTTCGTGGTCAGGCTGACCCTGGTGCCGGCCGTGATGGCCATCGCCGGCGCCCGGATCTGGCACCACCCGGCCTGGTTCGACCGGCTGGTGCCCGACCCCGACATCGAGGGCCGGCGGCTGGAGTCGGAGCGGCCGTGACCACCGCCGCCCCGTTCAGCCGCCGCCCCGTTCAGCCGGCGGGTCGCCGGCGCGCGGGGCGCCGACCGGATCGTCGTGCGGCACGTCGTGGAACGCGGAGCGTGCCGAAACGGCACGGACAGGCGCCACTTCCCGACCCGCCGGCCGAGACTGGCCACCCGGAAGCGACAGGGAAGGGAAACCCATGGAGAACGTCGACGCGACACGGCGCCGGGACGAGATCCGCGCGGCGCGGCAGGCACCCCGCGTGATGCCGCCCCGAGGGGCGCGGGGCGACACCCCGCCGCCCCGCACCGCCAACAGCGAGACCGACGTGCTGCGCGGCTTCCTCGACTACCTGCGCGCCTCGATCGCCGCCAAGGTCGGCGGCGCCCCGGAACCCCAGGTCAGGACCCCGATGGTGGACTCGGGCACGAGCCTGCTCGGCCTGCTCGGCCACCTGGTCGCCGTCGAGAGCGCGACGTTCCTCGGCGAGCGGGTCACCGACTGGCGGGCGACCTTCCGGCCCGACCCCGAGGACGGCGTCGCCGACGTCGTCGCCCGCTACCTGGCGACCGTGGAGCGGGCGAACCGGGTACTCGACGAGTGCGCCGACCTCGGCGCGCCACTGCCGCGACCCGGGCGCTCCGGCCCGGCGCCGAGCGTGCGCTGGGCCCTCACCCACCTGATCGAGGAGACCGCGCGCCACGCGGGCCACGCGGACATCCTCCGCGAACTCGCCGACGGCTCCACCGGGCGCTGAGCCGCCCCGCCGGCCGCGCTCACGGCAGCGCCAGCGCGCGGAACAGCCGGCGGCCGGCGCGGAGCACCGGGTGCCGGTGCGTGGGCCGGGTGTTGGCGAGCACGGCGACGCCGGCCTCGGCGTCCGGGCTGAAACCGATGAACGCGGTGAAGCCGCCGGTGCCGCCCGTGTGCCAGAGCAGGGTGCGGCCGTCGACCACCCGGATGTCCCAGCCGAGCCCGATCCCGTCCGGGCCGCTCCGGTGTGCCCGCCTGGGCCAGTGGGAGTCGACGACGGCGGAGGAGAGCGCGGTCGCCGCGACGGTGGCCGGGGAGATCTGGGCCCGCAGGTAGCGGAGCATGTCGGCGGCCGACGAGTAGAGCGCCCCGGCCGGCGCGAGCGCGTCGAAACCCCAGTGCGGGACCGGCCGGCCGCGGCGGTGGCCGTGCGCCGCCACCTCCGCCAGCGTCGGCTCGTCGGGCACCAGTGTGTCCCGCATGCCGAGCGGCCGCAGCACCCGGTCGGCCAGCAGTTCGGCGTAGCCGGTGCCGGCGGCGTTGGCGAGCAGCTGGCCCAACAGGCCGACGCCGAAGGTGGAGTAGCGGACGGTGGCGCGCCGCGGGTTCCTGCTGAGCCGCGCGGTGGCCCGGTAGAGGTCGACCGGGCGGTACCCCGCGTAGGGGTCGGTCCGCCACTGACGTAGTCCCCGCAGGTAGAGGTTGCCCGGCAGCCTGGGCAGCCCGGCGCTGTGGGTGGCGAGGTCGACCAGGGTGCGCGGGGCGCCCGGCCCGGGGCGCGGCGCGGCGCCGGGCGGCAGGAAGCGCTCGATCGGGTCGTCGTAGGCCACCTCGCCGCGCGCCACGAGCTCGGCGAGCAGCAGCGTGGTGAAGGTCTTGGTGAGCGAGCCGAGCGCGAACAGCGTGTCGGGATCCACCGGGTGCCGGTCGCGGTGCCGGCGGGCGCGACGCGGCCACAGCCGGTCACCGGCGACCGCGACCGACTGGTCGGCGCCGCGGATCGCGGCGCCGACCGCGGCCGGGGCGTGCCGATCGGCGACGAGCGCGCCGATGTGCCTGCTCAGCAGCCCCGCGGTGGTGGCCGGGTCGCTCATGCCCGGCCCCCGCCCGCCGTCGCGGTGGACAGCGCCCGGGAGACGGTGAGGGTGCCGGCGACGACGGCCACGATGGTCGGATGGTGGTGGTTGAGCCAGGCGTGCTCGGGCTCCACGGGCGGCGCGGTCAGGCCGTTGGGCATCATCCCGTCCGGCCGCTGGGCCTCGGCGACCCGCTCCCAGACCTCGGGGAAGAACATCGGCTCCGGCAGGCAGACCCCGACGATCAGGAACTCCAGCAGCAGGTCCCAGAACCGGGTCTCGCGGAACACCTCGACCCAGACCGGCAGCCAGCGGTGGAGGTAGTCGCACAGCGGCTCCGGCAGGCCGCCCGGGTCGGCGCCCCAGTCGGTGAGGTGGAAGACGGTGTGGGTGACGCCGTAGGCGTTGTTGGCGTCCATCATCCACGGTTCCGGCATGCGGCCCAGCCAGGTCCCGGCGGTCAACGTGTCCCGGTCGCCCGGCGGCCGGGCGCCGATCCGGCGGGCGGCGGCCCAGACGGCGAGCCGCCGGTTCGGCACGTGCTCGACCGCCGAGGCGGCGCGCAGCGAGAGCAGGTGGTCGGCCAGCCGGTCGAGTTGGGCGTGCCGGTAGCCGGCGGGGATGAAGTACGAGTAGATCTCCATCGGGTGGGTCGCGGCCGGCGTGTGAGCCTGGAGGCGGTACAGCAGCGCGCCCGTGTCGAACTCCCGCCAGGCGAAGCCGAGCAGGGACCCGGCGGTCGCGGCGCAGCGTGGGCCGGCCACCGCCTCGCGCGCCACCACGGCGGCGGCCAGGGCGAGTTCGCTCAACGACTTCAGGCTCTCACCGCTGATGTCGTAGTCGGGCACGTCGCGATGGAGCGCGAAGCTGGTGCGCAGCCGTCCGAGCCAGTCCATGGCCTGCTCCCCGACGTGTTGGGCCAGGCGGACCGCCGTGGCGTCCATGCTGTCTCCTCTCAGCGGTTGTCGCTCAGAAGGCGGGCGATGGCGGCCTCGAACCGCACCCGTGGATCGTGGTGGCCGGCGATCTCCAGATGGACGAGCGTGGCGGACGTCAGGTCATCGGGGGCGAGCGTCAGCAGCCAGCGGGTCAGCCGGGCCGCGCTGAGCAGGTCGCGGCGGAGCATCGCGCGCACCAGGCCGCGCGCCACGTCGAGGCGCCGGTCCAGCAGACGCTCGCGGAGCTCCGGATGGAGCGAGGGGTGTGCCGCGGTGGAGAGCCTGACCAGGTCGGCGGCGAGTGTCACCCAGTCGTCGGCCAGCGGTCCCGGGGCCCGGGGCTCGGCAAGACCCTCCCAGCCGGAGGCGTCGACGCCGAGCCGGGCGAGGGCCGCCGTCAGGGCGGTGTCGCGCACGCCCCACAGGGCGGCCTCCGGGGTGTGGCCACGCGGTGCGGGATGGTCCCGCACCGCGGCCCGCACCAGCCATGCCTCCTCCTGCCGCAGGGGCTTACCCGTCAGCAGGAACGGGGCGAGCACGTCGGCGCCCAGCACCCGGATCGCGGCCAGGCCACCGGCCCGTCGGTCCCAGGAGGCGAGGGGGGAACGTGTTCCGACGCCGTCGGACGTGCCTCGCAGGGCCCTGGCGAGCGAGCCGGCCAGGGCGCCGGTGGCCTCCTCGACGGAGCCCGGTGTCGGCTGGTGCGTGAGGGACATCTCGGCGTGAACCTCAGAACGCCGACGCGCAGGCGAGGTTCTGGACCGCGCCCTGGCACGAGTCCTCGATGGGCTCGTTCCTGCGCGGGTTGGCCGACAGCAGACTGGCGAGGCCGAGCAGCAGGATCTCGGCGTTCTTCGCCGAACCGGCGCCGTGGGTGGTCGAGCTCTCGCCCTCGGCGATCAGTCTCCCGACCTCTTCGTGAATGACGGGCATGGGATTCCCCTTTCGTTCCAGGAATTCCTGGCAAGGGTGCTTATCCCGAGTCCGGGGAGTGGGAAACCGATTCTCCGTATAACGGAACGGAACGGAATGGGTGGGGCGGGAGACGGGAATTGATCCGCTCAGGCTTGCTGGTCGGGAATCCGTGTTCCGGCATCACCACGGTAATATCGCATAGGTAATGCGATATTACCGTGGTATCTGTCGCTCAGTCGCCGGTGTTGAACGCCGCGTCGAAGGCCTGGGCCGGCGGCTCGATTGCCACCAGTTCACGGACCCGGGCCAGCGCGTCGGGGGCGCCGATCAGGCGGTCCATGCCGGCGTCCTCCCACTCCACCGAGATGGGCCCTTCGTAGCCGATCGAGTTGAGGACTCGCACGATGCCCTCGAAGTCCACGTCGCCGTGGCCCAGCGAGACGAAGTCCCAGCCGCGCCGCGGGTCCGCCCAGGGCAGGTGCGAACCCATGCGCCCGTTGCGGCCGTTGAGCCGCTTCTTGGTGTCCTTGAGGTCCACGTGGTAGATCCGGTCCCGGAAGTCCGAGATGAATCCCACATAGTCCAGGTCCTGCCACACCATGTGCGACGGGTCGTAGTTCAGGCCGAAAGCCGGCCGGTTGTCGACGGCCGCCAGGGCGCGCTGCGTCGTCCAGTAGTCGTAGGCGATCTCGCTCGGGTGCACCTCGTGCGCGAAACGAACGCCCTCGGCGTCGAAGACGTCGAGAATCGGATTCCAGCGGTCGGCGAAGTCCTGGTACCCGGCCTCGACCATCGCCGCCGGCACCGGCGGGAACATCGCGACCGTGTGCCAGATCGACGAGCCGGTGAACCCGACCACCGTGTTCACGCCGAGCGCCGCCGCCACCCGGGCGGTGTTCCGCATCTCCTCGGCCGCGCGCTGCCGCACGCCCTCGGGCTCGCCGTCGCCCCAGATCCTGCCGGGCAGGATCCCGCGGTGCCGTTCGTCTATCGGGTGGTCGCAGACCGCCTGGCCGACGAGGTGGTGCGAGATCGCGAACACCTTCAGGCCATAGCTCTCCAACAGTGCCTTCTTGGCGGGCAGGTAGTCGGGCTCGGCCACCGCCCGGTCGATCTCCAGGTGGTCGCCGGAACAGGCGATCTCCAGGCCGTCATAGCCCCAGCCGGCGGCCAGCCGGCAGACTTCCTCGAAGGGCAGATCGGCCCACTGACCGGTGAACAGAGTGACGGGACGCGCCATCGCGGCTCAGCTCCTTACGGGTTCTGAAGGGATTGCTCGGGTTCGATCCGGGTGTAGCGGCTCTCGTTCGCGGCGCTCGCCTCGACCGCGGCCAACACCCGCTGCACATGCAGCCCGGCCTCGAAGCCGGGCTCCGGGTCGGTGCCGGCCGCGATCGCCTCGACGAAGTCGCGGGCCTGGTGGGTGAAGCCGTGCTCGTAGCCGAGGCCGTGGCCCGGCGGCCACCAGGCCGCCAGGTAGGGGTGGTCGGCCTCCGTCACCACGATCCGGCGGTAACCGGCCGTGGTGTTCGGCTCGTTGGCGTCGTAGAACCACAGCTCGTTCATCGACTCGAAGTCGAAGGCCAGGCTGCCGTCCGTGCCGTTGAGCTCGATGCGCAGCGCGTTCTTGCGGCCGGCGGCGAACCGGGTGGCCTCGAAGACGCCGAGGGCACCGCCGGCGAACCGGGCCGTGAACACGGCCGCGTCGTCCACGGTGACCTCGCCCCTGGTGCCCTCGGGGGCGCCGGGGACCGGGCGGCTGTCGACGAACGTCGCGGTCTGGCCCGACACCCCGTCGAGCCGGTCGCCGATCAGGTGCTCGGCGAGGTCGGTGATGTGCGAGCCGATGTCGCCGAGCGCCCCCGAGCCGGCCCGCGCCCGGTCGAGGCGCCAGGTGAACGGTGCCTGAGGGTCGTGCAACCAGTCCTGCAGGTACGACGCCCGCACCTGGAGCACCCGGCCGATCCGGCCCTCCGCCACCATCTCCCGCGCCAGGGCGAGCGCCGGGGTGCGGCGGTAGGTGAAGCCCACCATCGACCGGACCCCGCGCTCCCGCGCCCGCCGCGCGGCGGCGACCATCGCCTCGGCCTCGGCGACGGTGTTGGCGAGGGGCTTCTCGCACAGCACGTGCTTGCCGGCCTCCAGCGCGGCGATCGCGATCTCGGCGTGGCTGTCCCCCGGGGAGCAGATGTCCACGACCTGCACGTCGTCCCGGTGCACGGCCTGCTGCCAGTTGTCCGTGGCGTGCTGCCAGCCCAACCGGGCGGCCGCCGCCTCCGTTCTGGCCCGGTCCGTGCCCGCCACGATGGTCATCCTCGGCTCGAGCGACAGGCCGAAGACGGCCGACACCGAGCGCCATGCGTGGGAGTGCACCCGGCCCATGAACGCGTGGCCGATGAGTGCGACACCGAGATCCTGCATAGTCCGTCCGATCAGTGGGTCAGGGTTCAGGGGAGGTGTGGGGGCTCGGGCAGGTAGGCGAACACCCGGTCGCTGACCAGGCCGGCGGCGCCCACCACCCCGGCGCTGCCGCCGAGTTCGGAGAGCACGACCGGCAGGTCGCTGGTGGCCAGCGGCGTGGAGCGGCGGTAGAGCTCGCTGCGCACCTCGGCGAGCAGCGTGTGGCCGAGCCCCGCGACGCCGCCGCCGACCACGATCATCGAGGGGTTGAAGAAGTTGACCAGGCCGGACAGCACCCGGCCGAGGCGCTGTCCGCCGCGCCTGACCAGGTCGAGGGCGGCCGGGTCGCCGGAGGCCAACGCCCAGGACACGTCCCGCGCGGAGAGCCCGCCGCGCTCCGCCAGCCGCTCGGCGAGCAGCGGCGAGCCGCCGTCGGCCGCCAGCGCCCGCGCGTCCCTGGCCAGGGCGGCGCCGCCGAACCAGGCCTCCAGACAGCCGGTCCTGCCGCAGGCGCAGACCGGCCCGGCGTCCTCCAGCGCGATGTGCCCGATGTCGCCGGCGCTCCCGGTGCCGCCGCGGTGCACCCGGTGGTCGGCCACCACGCCGCAGCCGATCCCCGTGCCGAGCTTGACGAAGAGGAAGTCGGGCACCCCGCGGGCCAGCCCGACCTGGCTCTCGGCCAGCGCCATGGTGTTGGCGTCGTTGTCCACCAGCACCGGGCAGCCGAGCCGCTCGGCCAGCGCGTCCCGGACCGGGAAGCGGTCCCAGCCCGGCATGATCGGCGGGGTGACCGGGCTGCCGTCCCGGAAGCTGACCGGGGCCGGGATGCCGACGCCGGCGCCGTGCAGTTCTGTCATCAGACCCGACGCGCGCATCCGGTTCACCAGCTCCACCACCCGGTCGAGCACGGCCTCCGGGCCCGCCCGGACGTCGCAGGGTTCGGCCAGGTGCTCCAGCACGGAGAGCCGGCCGTCGGTCACGGCGACGTCGAGCGAGGTCGCGCCGATGTCCACGCCGACGAACCGCAGCCGGGAGGAGAGCCGCACCAGGCCCGAGCGGCGGCCGCCGCTCGACGCGGCGTGCCCCGCCTTCTCGACGAAGCCCAACTCCTCGAGACGGCCGAGCTCCTGCCCGATCTTGGAGCGGGAGAGCCCCACCCGGCTCCCGAGGCTCGCCGGCGGCAGCGGGCCCTCGGTGCGCAGCAGCGTCAGGATCCGCGGCTGGTGCGTGTTCTCCACTCGCATGCGCGCCCCCGACCTAGTTCTTGCATTCTATGTAAGAAGTTCGTCCCGTATTTAATCCCGGCCGTCCGTGACCTGGCAATAGTGCCGTGCGACGGGGGTGACCCGGCTGGACCGGTCGGCGGGCGATTGTCGGTGGTGGGTGTCAGGCTGGCCTCCGGGGAATGCGACGGAGGCGGCGGAAGGAAGTCTCATGATCACCACCCACCACGTGACCGGCTCGCCCTGCTGGCTGGATCTCGGCGCGCCCGACCAGGCGGCCGCGACCGCGTTCTACGGCGCCGTCCTCGACTGGGAGTTCCGCTCCTTCGGCCCGGATGCCGGCGGTTACGGCGCCTTCACCCACGAGGGCAAGGTGGTCGCGGCCGGCGGCAAGCTCACCGAGGAGGGCGCCCGCCCGGCCTGGATGCTCTACTTCCGCGTGCCCGACGCGGAGGCGGCGGCCTCGGCGGTCGAGCAGGCCGGCGGCACCGTGCGCGCCCCCGCCACGGGCTCCTCGGAGTGGGGCAGGATCGCCCAGCTGAGTGACCCGCAGGGCGCCCAGTTCGCCGTCTGGGAGGTGAGCGGGGGCCAGGGCCTGGAGAAGGTGGACGCGCCGGGCAGCCTCTCGTGGACGGAGCTGTACACCACCGACGCGGCCGCGGCCAAGGAGTTCTACGGCCGGCTCTTCGGCTGGGAGACCCAGGACATGCAGCTGCCGGGCGGCGGCGGCACCTACGCGCTGATCAGCCCGGCGGGCGGTGGGGAGGAGCAGATGCAGGGCGGCATCATGCAGGTCACCTCCGACCTGCTCACCCTCACCGGAGGCCGGCCCTACTGGCACCCGGTGTTCGACGTGGCGGACTGCGACGCCACGGTCGGCCGGATCACCGCGCACGGCGGCACCGTGCAGATGGGCCCCGAGGACGTCGAGGGGGTCGGCCGCCTCGCCGTCTGCGTCGACCCGGCCGGCGCCGACTTCGTCGTCCTCACCCCGGCCCGCTGAGCCGCACCGGAAGCGGCGGGAGCCCCCACCGGACCCCGGACCTACCAGACTCACCAGGGAGCAGCATGAGCACGCACTCCGCCGGCGGACCCGCCGCCGGCTCGGGCACCCTGACCATCGGCGGCGACCTCGTCGTCAACCGGCTCGGCTTCGGCGCCATGCAGCTGACCGGGCCCGGTGTCTGGGGCCAACCCCGCGATCCCGACGAGGCGGTCCGCGTCCTGCGCCGGGTCGTCGAACTCGGCGTCACCTTCGTCGACACCGCCGACTCCTACGGGCCCTTCGTCAGCGAGCAGCTGATCCACAAGGCGCTCTCCCCCTATCCGGAGGACCTCGTCATCGCCACCAAGGCCGGGCTCACCCGGTCGGGCCCCGACGACTGGCGGCCGGTGGGGCGGCCCGAGTATCTGCGCCAGCAGGCCGAGTTGAGCCTGCGGCACCTCGGCGTGGAGCGGATCGACCTCTTCCAGCTCCACCGGATCGACCCGAAGGTGCCGCTCGAGGACCAGCTCGGCGAGCTGGTGCTGCTGCAACGCGAGGGGAAGATCCGGCACATCGGGCTCTCCGAGGTCAGCGTCGCCGAGATCGAGCAGGCCCGGCGGATCGCCCGCGTGGTCTCGGTGCAGAACCTCTACAACCTGGCCACCCGGCAGGCCGAGGACGTGCTGGAGTACGCCGAGCGCGAGCAGTTGGCGTTCATCCCGTGGTTCCCGATGGCCACCGGGGAGCTTGCCAGGCCCGGCGGGCCGCTGGACGCCATCTCCGCGCGGCACGGCGCGAGCCCGTCCCAGCTGGCGCTCGCCTGGCTGCTGCGCCGCTCCCCGGTGATGCTGCCGATCCCGGGCACCTCCCGGGTGGGCCACGCGGAGGAGAACGTCGGGGCGGCCGGCATCACCCTCACCGACGACGAGTTCGCCGAGCTGGCCGACGCCGTCTGACGCCGTCCGAGGCCACCCGAGGCCGTCCGGTCGGGCGTGTGGGCGGCCGCCGGGCCCGCCCCGGCGGCCGCGGCGCCTCGCCGCGCGGGGGAGCCGGGGGCTGATCCCCGAAGACCGCCCGGACGGGACCCGCATGGAAGGGGCCGGGCGCGGGCAGATGCGGGATGGCATGCAAGATGTCATGCCCATGTCTATTCTGCCCCGGGAGGCTGATCGTGACATTGGCCAAGGCCGTCAGGCTGCTGCTGACCGCGCTGCTGGCGTCCGTGCTGTGGACCGCCGGCGGCCAGGCGGTGGCCGCGCCGCAGGAGGCGGCGGAACGCCCACTCGCCGCCACGGTGTTGACGTACGACGCCAGCGGCAGCGCCGAGTTCGCCGCCGCGGTGGCCAGCGGCGCCGCGATCTGGAACGAGAGCGTCACCAGCGTGGACCTGGTGCCGGTGCAGTCCGGCCAGCGCGCCAACATCCGCGTCGTCGCGGACAACGGCTGGCCGCGCGCCCAGACCACCAGCCTCGGCAACGGCACCGTCTGGATGGGGCGGCAGGCCGTGAACGAGGGCCACAACACCGTCCGGATCGCCGCCCACGAACTGGGCCACATCCTGGGCCTGCCCGACATCAAGCCGGGCCCGTGCACCAGCCTGATGTCCGGCTCCACCGCCGGCGTCTCCTGCACCAACCCCTACCCGAACAGCAGCGAGCGCTCCCGCGTCGAGAACGCGTTCGGCGGCGCGCTCGCCGCGCCCGCGGCGGCGAGCTACCTGGACTGACCCCGCGCCACCGGCGGCCCGCCCCGAGCGGGCCGCCGGCCCGCTCAGAGGACCACCACCGAACGCAGCACCTCCCCGGCGCCCATCCGGTCGAAGGCCGACTCCACCTCGTCGAGCGCGATCGTCTCGCTGACGAAGGCGTCCAGGTCGAGCCGGCCCTGGAGGTGCAGGTCCACCAGCATCGGGAAGTCCCGGGACGGCAGGCAGTCGCCGTACCAGGAGGACTTGAGCGCGCCGCCCCGGCCGAACACGTCGAGCAGCGGCAGCTCGATCGTCATCTCCGGCGTCGGCACGCCCACCAGCACCACCGTGCCGGCCAGGTCGCGGGCGTAGAACGCCTGCCGGTAGGTCTCCGGGCGGCCCACCGCCTCGATCACCACGTCGGCGCCGAAGCCGCCGGTCAGCTCGCGGATCGCCTCGACCGGGTCGGTCTCACGGGAGTTGACGGTGTGGGTGGCGCCGAGCCCGCTCGCCGCCGCCAGCTTCCGGTCGTCGAGGTCCACCGCGATGATCCGGGACGCGCCCGCCAGCCGCGAGCCGAGCACCGCCGCGCTCCCCACCCCGCCGCAGCCGATCACCGCCACGCTGTCCCCGCGGCCCACGCCACCCGTGTTGATCGCGGCGCCGATCCCGGCCATCACGCCGCACCCCAGCAGCCCGGCCACCGCGGGCGACACCGAGCCGTCCACCCGGGTGCACTGGCCGGCGGCCACCAGCGTCTTCTCGGCGAACGCCCCGATGCCGAGCGCCGGCGTCAGCTCCGTGCCGTCGTCGGCCAGCGTCATCCGCTGCCGCGCGTTGTGGGTGTCGAAGCAGTACCAGGGCCGGCCCCGCAGGCAGGCCCGGCAGCGGCCGCACACCGCCCGCCAGTTGAGGACGACGAAGTCGCCGGGCGCGACCTCGGTGACCCCGGGGCCGACCGCGTCGACCGTGCCGGCCGCCTCGTGACCCAGCAGAAAGGGGAAGTCGTCCCCGATGCCACCCTCCCGGTAGTGCAGGTCGGTGTGGCAGACGCCGCAGGCCAGCACCCGCACCACCACCTCGCCCGGGCCGGGATCCGGCACCAGCACCCTCGCCACCCGGACCGGCTCGTTCCTGCCGGGTGCGATGACTCCCCGAACTTCCTGCGTCATGCCAGACCGCCCTTCCTCGGCCGGTGCGCGGGGCCACGGTCGCGACACCGCGTGGTGCGTTCCGCATACTTCTCGCTCCCTGGGAAGGTATCCGGATCCGGAAGGGAACCCCCGTCGGTAACCGGCCAGGCTGAAGGCCTGTAACCCGCCGTGAAACCAAGGGGGTTACCGTTACCCGGATTCGGTGAACCCCCGATTCGGGGATCACACGTTCGGGTTACTCTGACCCGGGGACGAACCCATGGGTAACAGCGGCAACTCCAGAGACTGAGAGACGGAGCTTCGGTGGTGGAGCAGGATGGCGGCTCGACGGCGCAACAATCGGCGGGCCAGTCGGCGGACATCGACCTGAGCAGGCCGAGCATCGCCCGCGTCTACGACGCGGTGCTCGGCGGCAAGGACAACTACGAGGTCGACCGCGTGGTCGCCGACCAGGTGCGGCTCGACATGCCGCACATCAGCGACGTCGGTTGGTTCAACCGCGCGGTGCTGGGCCGGGGCGTCCGTTACCTCGCGGCCGAGACCGGCATCAACCAGTTCCTCGACCTCGGCGCCGGCCTGCCGACACTGGAGAACACCCACCAGGTGGCACAGCGCCACGACCCCGAGGCGCGGGTGGTCTATGTCGACATCGACCCGATCGTCCTCGCCCACGGCCGGGCGCTGTTGGAGGAGAACGAGCACACCGCCGTCGTCACCGCCGACCTGCGCGAGCCGGAGAAGGTCCTCGCCAACCCCAACGTGCGCCGGCTGATCGACTTCGACAAGCCCGTCGGGGTGCTGCTCATCGGGATCCTGCACCACCTGCACGACGACGAGGACCCGAAGGGGATCGTCGACGCGTACATGGACGCGGTGCCGGCCGGCAGCCACCTGATGATCACCGCCTTCTGCGACACCGGCCCCGAGGCCCGCGCCGTGGAGGAGACGATGCTGGAGTTCCTCGGCACCGGCCGCTTCCGCACCATGGACGAGATCACGGCCTACTTCGACGGGTTCGAGCTGCTCGACCCCGGCGTGGTGGCGCTGCCCATGTGGCGTCCCGAAGGTCCGGTCGCCACGCCGCTCTCCATAGCCCAGCGCCTGATGGTCGGCGGCGTCGCCCGGAAGAACTGACGGTCGACGGCGCGCCGCCGCCCGAGTGCGATGATGCGGACATGCGCATCGGCACCGCGGAGACCGCGGACCTCGGCGGCGGCGTGCGACTCCGGCCCGTCCGGGAGGACGACCACGTGGCCCTGAGCGCCGCCCTCCTGCGGGAGCGCGCCCATCTGGCGCCCTGGGAGCCGCACCGGCCCGACTTCTTCTACACCCCGGAGGGCCAGGCCGCCCGGCTCCGCGAGCAGGCCGCGGAGGCGGCCGCCGGCCGCGTCGTGCCGTGGCTGCTGGAGGACGGCGACCGGGTGGTGGGCGTCGCCACCCTCACCGGCATCGTGCGCGGCCCGCTGCAGAGCGGGAGCCTCGGCTACTGGGTGGCCGCCGACCATACCGGCCGCGGCCTCGCCGGCGCGACCGTCGCCCACGTCCTCGCCGACGCCCGCGACCGGCTCCGGCTGCACCGGGTCGGCGCCGGCACCCTCCCGCACAACGTCGCGTCCCAACGGGTGCTGGCGAAGAACGGGTTCGAGCGGATCGGCCTCGCCCCCCGCTACCTGCACATCGCCGGCGACTGGCGGGACCACGTGCTGTTCCAGCGGCTCCTGCACGACGGCCCGCCGGGGAGCTGAGTCAGCCGACGCCCCCGTGCCGGGCGAGCAGCAGGCGGGCGGTGGCGGCCATCGCCTCGTCCACCATCTCGCCCTCGAACGCCACCGCCCCGACGCCGGCCGCCTGGCCGGCCGCCACGGCGGCCACCAGCCGTGCGCAGCGGGCCAGTTCGTCCGGGCTCGGCGAGAACACCTCGTTGATCACCGGGACGTGGGAGGGGTGGATCGCCATCAGCCCCGCGTAGCCGAGACCGCGGTTCTGCTCGGCGAAGGCCCGCAGCCCCGCCGGGTCGGCGATCCGGGTCCACAGCCCGCCGACCGGGTGCGCCACGCCGGCCGCCCGGACGTCGAGCAGCACCCGGGAGCGCAGCGCGCGCGTCTCCTCGCCCTCCGGCGTCCAGCGGTAGCCGACCGCGCGTTCGACGTCGCCGCCCGGCGCGGTGAGCGCGCCGGCGTAGCCGACGCGCGGGGCGGCCGCGGCGAGCTCGAAGGCCGAGCGCAGCCCGCGCGCGGTCTCCAGTAGCGGCACCAGCGCGAACGTGCCGTCCGGCAGGCCGTGTTCGCGCTCGCACCAGGAGAGCAGCCGGTCCGCGAACCGCACCTGCTCCGGGTCGCCCACCTTCGGCAGCACGATCCCCGCCAGGCCGGGACGCGCCACCGCCCGCAGCTCGGCGGCGGCCGACCAGCCGTCGAGAGGGTTGATCCGGACGAAGAGCGCCAGGTCGTGCGCGGCGGCGGCGACGACCTCGGCCACGCGCTCGGTGGCCGCCGCCCGGTCGGCCTCGGCGACCGCGTCCTCCAGGTCCAGAATCACCGCGTCCGCGCCGGACGCCGCCGCCCTGGGCAGCCAGTCCGTCCTGGTGCCGGGCACGAAGAGCATCGACCGCAGCGGCGGCCTGGCGATCTCAGACGACATCGCTCCGCTCCAGTTCCGCCAGTTCCGCCTCCTCCAGGCCCAACCACTCGCGGTAGACGAGACGGTTGTCCTGGCCGAGGGCCGGTCCGGTCCGCCACACCTCGCCCGGGCGTTGCCTGAAGTGCGGGAGCACCGCCTGCATCCGCACGTCGCCGAGGTCCCGGTCGGGGACGGTGACGATGTCGCCGCGCTCCGCGTAGACCGGGTCGTGGGCGATGTCGGCCGCGTCGAACACCCGGGAGGCCACCACCTCGGCCTCGGCGAACGCCGCCAGACACTCGTCCGTGCCCTTCCCTGCGACCCACTCCCGCAGCCCGGCGTCGAGCCTGCCGCGGCCCGCGTGTTGCTGCTCGACGGTGGCGAACTCCTCCTCGGGCAGCCCCAGCAGCCGCGCCACGTGCCGCACCGAACGCGGCGTCGCCGAGGTGACGGTGATCCACTCGCCGTCCCCCGACCGGTAGGTGTTGATCACCGCGGCCGGTGCCACGGCGAGCCGGTTGCCGGCCCTCTCGGGCACCTCGCCCAGCTGGTCGTGCACGATGACCTGCCACTCCACGAGCCGGAACAGCGGCTCGAACAGGGCCAGATCGATCCACTCGCCGTCGAACTCCGGGTCGGTGGAACGGCGATGCAGCGCGGCGAGGACCGCGTAGGCGCCCATCAGCCCGGTCACCGCGTCGCCGTGCGAGAAGCCGGTGTGCACCGGCGGCCCGTCCGCGAAGCCGGTCAGGTGGACGACGCCGCTTCTGGCCTCGCCCATCTTGCCGAAGCCGGGTGCGTCGGCCAGGGACGAGGTGGCGCCGTAGCCGGAGATCTGGAGCAGCACCGCCCGGGGGTTGAGCCGGTGCACGGCCTCCCAGTCCAGGCCCCAGGAGCGCAGCCGCCCGGCCCGCATGGTCACGATGACGACGTCGGCCCAGGCGACCAGCCGGCGGGCCACCGCCCGGCCCGCCTCGTGGTGCAGGTCGAGCGTGACGGACCGCTTGTTCCGGCCGGCGACCTTGAACCACAGCGGCACCCCGTCCCGGCGCGGCCCCATGGCGCGCGCCGGGTCACCGGCGCCCGGCGGTTCGACGTGCACCACCTCCGCGCCCTGGTCGGCGAGCATCGACCCGGCCAACGGCCCGGCCACCACATGGGCGAACTCGACCACCCGCAGCCCGCGCAACTGCCCCCGCCGGGGCCCGCTCGCCGTTTCCCGCTGTCCGTCCGGCACGCCGCGCCCTCCTCTTCACCGTCGTCCTGCCGTCCAGCGTGCCCAGCGGGACCGATGCCCGTCCAGCAAAGGACGCGCCTGAATCCATGCCGATTTCGCATGAGTCGGCGGCGGGCGGGCTCAGGCCCAGGAGACGCCGGCCGGGAGTTCGTCGCCCGAGGCGCGGAACTCCTCGATGGTGGCGAGGAACCGCTCGGCGGCCAGCGGCACCCCGCGCCGGGTGCGTAGCGCGAGGTCGAGCCGGCGGTCCACCACGGGCTCGACCAGCGGCCGGGTGACCACGGGCCCCGTGCCCAGCAGCGGCAGCACCAGGGCGGGCAGCGCCGTGACACCGAGCCCCGCGGCCACCAGGCCGCCGACCGTGGCGACGCTGACGGCCTCGGCGGCCGGTGCGGCCGTCACGTCGATCTGGCCGAAGGCCGCGTCGGTCAGCCGGCGGACGCTGGAGTCGCGGCCGACGGCCAGGAACGGGCGGTCGGCCAGGTCGCGCCAGCGCACCTCGGCGCGTTCGGCCAGCGGGTCGCCGGCCGGCAGCACGGCCACGAACCGGTCCCGGATCAGGGGCCGGCCGAGCAACTGGTCGGACGGTCGGCCGACGGTGGTGATCGCGAAGTCGGCGTCGCCGTCCGACACCCGTCCGAGCACGGCGCGTTCGAGCCCGTCGAGCAGCCGCACGGCCACCCGGGGGTGGGCCGCGCGGAAGCCGGAGATCACCCGGGGCAGCAGCACCGCCGCGACCGAGGGCAGGGTGGCGACCGTGACCGTGCCCGACTCGCCCTGCAGGAAGCGCCGTAGCTCGGTCATGCCGGCCCGGTGCGCGGTGACGACCTGCTCGGCGACCCGCAGCGCCTCGACGCCGGCCGGGGTCAACCGCACGTTGCGGGTGTTGCGTTCCAGCAACTGGGCGCCGAGCAGTCGCTCCAGGTCGGCGACCACCCGGCTGAGCGAGGACTGCGAGACGTGCAACTCGGCGGCCGCCGCGGTGAAGCTGGCGGCGCGGGCCACGGCGGCGTAGGCCGCGAGCTGGCGCAGGGTGGCATCCATGGCTGGCGAGCATAGGGCGATCCCGCCGCGGTGATGCGGGGATCGCATGAATGAATCTCGGTTTGATGCTGGACTCTGATCTGTCGCTGCTCGGACACTCTCCAGCAACGCGCCGGGGCGGCCCCCGCGGCGCCGCCCCGCGTGCCGCCGCCGGGGGCCGTAACCCGAGAAAGCGAGCCACCCATGCTGGCAACCCTGGGCTTCGCGACGATCGCCGTCTTCCTGCTGCTGACCATGACCAAGCGGGTCTCCGTGCTGGTGGTCCTGGTGCTGGTGCCGGTGCTGGCCGCGCTGGTCGGCGGCCACGCGGGCGAGCTCGGCGACCTGATCCTGGAGGGGCTGACCCGGGTGGCCCCCACCGGCATCATGATCGCCTTCGCCGTCCTCTACTTCAGCCTGATGGTGGACGCCGGCCTGTTCGATCCGCTGATCCGCCGCGTCCTGCGCTTCGCGCAGGGCGATCCGCTGCGGATCGCGGTCGGCACGGCGGTGCTCACCATGTGCGTGGCCCTGGACGGCGACGGTGCCTCCACCTTCCTGATCACCGTCTCGGCGCTGCTGCCCGTCTACCGGCGGCTCGGGATGAGCCCGCTGGTGCTCACCGGCGTGGTCTGCCTGGGCGCCGGGGTGATGAACATGATTCCCTGGGGCGGCCCCACGGTGCGGGCGATGGCCTCGCTGGACCTGGAGAGCTCCGACATCTTCACGCCGGTGCTGCCGGCGATGGCCTTCGGCATCTGCTGGGTGCTGCTGGCCTCCTGGCTGATCGGCCGCCGCGAGCGGCGCCGGCTCGCGGCCCTCGGCCCGGACGAACGGCCGGTGGCCACCGAGGAGTTCGACGAGCCGGTGGGGAAGGCCGGCGCCGGGGTGGGGGAGGGGCCCGGTAC
>NZ_SMKI01000789.1 GCF_004348415.1 Streptomyces hainanensis | reverse complement strand
GATGTACACGCCGGGGTGGCTGGCGGAGCACCGGGGCCCGCACCAGACGGTGGGCGACCCGGCGATGACGGCGTTCGCGCGGCGGCGGCACCTGGCGGCCAGCGCGGAGCACGACGCGTGGGACGTGCTGCCGACGATCACCGCGCCGACGCTGGTGGTGCACGGCACGGACGACGTGTTCAACCCGGCGGCGAACGCGCCGCTGCTCGGGGAGCGGATCCCGGGGGCGCGGGTGGAGCTGATACCGGGGGCCCGGCACGCGTACTTCGAGGAGTTCCGGGAGATCGCCGGTCCGCTGGTCGTGTCGTTTCTGAGTGAGGTGCCGACCCCGCGCGGGTAGAGCTTCTGGGTGTCTCGACACTTCGACGCCTTCGACGCCGTGTTGTTCGACTACTCGGGAACGCTCTTCGACGACGGTTCGGTGCTGACGCCCGCCGGGGTGTGCGCGCAGGCGGCGCGACACGGGGTGGCGCTGCGCGCCGCCGACGCGGCGCGGGTGATCGCGGGGGTGCTGGCGGCGGTGGACTCGCCTGCCGGGCTCACCGCGCGGGAGGGGTGTGACCGGTCCGCCGCGCGGCATCGCGCGGTGTGGACGGGGCTGATGGCGGACGCGGCGCCCGGCGCGCTGGCCGAGGCGGTGTACGCGTGCCTGGCCGACCCGGGCTCGTGGCCCGCGTACCCGGACGCGCCGGGGGTGCTGCGGGGCCTGGCGGGGGCCGGGCTCGGTCTCGGCGTGGTGAGCAACATCGGCTGGGACGTGCGGCCGTCGTTCGCGGCGCTCGGGGTGGCGGACCTGGTGGGGTCGTTCGCCCTCTCCTGCGAGCGGGGTGCGGTGAAGCCGGAGCCCGAGCTGTTCCTGGCGGCCTGCGACGAGTTGGGGGTGGCGCCGGCGCGGGTGCTGTTCGTGGGGGACGATCCGGTGAAGGACGGGGCGGCGGCGCGGGTCGGGATGCCGGTCTATCTGCTGCCGGCGGAGCGGCGGGCCGGCCGTCCGCGCGGTCTCGGCGCGGTGTTGGCGCTGGCGGGGGTGGTCAGGGAATGACCAGGGTCTTGCCGAGGGGGCGGCCGGCGGCCTGCGTCCTGAGCAACGCGGGGAGTTCGGCGAGGGTGGTCTCCTGGCTGATCAGCCGCTCGACGCGGAGCGCGGCCGAGTCGGTGAGGGCCCGGACGGCGGCCGGGTAGTCGGCCGGGGTGGTGCCGTAACTGCCGCCGATCCGCAGGGGTTTGGCACCCCAGCGGGCGGCGGTGGCGAGTTCGCGCCGGCGCACGGCGTCGAGGTCGCAGGCGAGGCCGGGGAGCGCGTCGCCGGGGGCGGTGCCGCCGTAGAGCAGCACCAGGCCGCCGGGGGCGGTCAGCCGCAGGGCCTCGCGCAGCACCTCGGGGCGGACGAAGCTGGTGGCGACGACGGTGACGTCGGCGGCGTCGGGCGGCAGCGCGGCCGGCTCGGCGAGGGTGGCGTCGAGGACGTGGCGGCGGCGCAGCAGGTCGAGGCGGTCGGGGCTGCGGTTGGCGAGGGTGACGTGGGCTCCGGTCATCCCGGCCAGCGCGGCGATCAGCACGCCCGCGGTGCCGGCGCCCAGCACGGTGAGCCGGGCGCCGGCCAGCTCGTGGCCGAGGTGGCGGGCGGCGGCGGCCAGGCAGTGGTGGGCGCAGGCCAGGGGTTCGCCGAAGACCAGCCGGCGGGCCGGGGCGTGGCG
>NZ_SMKI01000788.1 GCF_004348415.1 Streptomyces hainanensis | reverse complement strand
GGGGAGGACGGCGCGGTGGGGAGAGGCGGCGCGCAATTAACCCACTGGATAGTTAGTAGCGAGTTGCTACGGGATGGTGGGGAGGCGCGAACGGTCTGTCAAGGGGTCGCGCGCGGGTCCGACTTGCCGCGGGGGCCCTCCGGGGCTTCGCCGGCTCGCGACGCGGCTCCGCCGTGTGGCGCGCCTCGCCAGCCGTGTGGGGGCGCCCGCTGACGCCCGACGCCCCGGACCACAGGCCCCGGGGGGCGTCCCGGTCAGTCCGCCGCGCGCTCGGCGGTGAGGTAGGCGACGACCATGTCGCCGAGCATGGCGCGGTGCCGCTCCCGCTGTCCGGGCGCCACCAGGTCGCGCCCGAACAGCGCCTGGAAGGTGTGCCGGTTGGCGACCCGGAAGAAGCAGAACGAGCTGATCATGGCGTGCAGGTCCACCACGTCGACGTCGACCGTGAACACCCCGGAGCCGCGCCCCGCGTCCAGGATCCGGCGGAGCACGTCGATCGCCGGCGAACCGAGCTTCCTGAGCTCCTCGGAGGCCGCGATGTGCTCGGCCTCGTGGATGTTCTCGATGCTGACGAGCCGGATGAAGTCCGGGTGGGCCTCGTGGTGGTCGAAGGTGAGCTCGACCAGCCGCCGGATGGCTGCCACCGGGTCGAGGTGCGCGACGTCGAGCTCCTGCTCGGCCTGCCGGATCACCGAGTAGGCCCGCTCCAGCACGGCGGTGAAGAGCTTCTCCTTGCCGCCGAAGTAGTAGTAGATCATCCGCTTGGTGGTGCGGGTACGGGCGGCGATCTCGTCCACCCGGGCACCGGCGTATCCGGCGCGGGCGAACTCCTGGGTCGCCACGTCGAGGATCTCCGCCCGGGTCCGCGCCGCGTCCCGGGTGCGGACCCGCGGGTCGGCGGCCGGGCTCTGCGGCGGAACTGCGGCGGCCATGCGGCTCCTCGGACGGTCGACTCGGGGTGCGGCTCGGATGCGGCTCGGGGTGCGGTTCGGGGGTCAGTCTAGGCCGGGCCGGTGATCATCCGGCGGTCCGCCCCGGGCGGGGTCTTCCCTCCGAGGCCGTCTCGGGCTACAACTAACGAACCGGTTAGTGAATTGGAGGCACGATGGCCGCGGGCTCCTACCTCGTCGGGCTCATCGGTTCCGGCATCGGTCCCTCGTTGAGCCCGGCCGTCCACGAACGCGAGGCGGACCGGCAGGGGTTGCGCTACCTCTACCGGCTGATCGACATCGACCGGCTCGGCGTCGCTCCCGAGGCCGTCGGCGAACTGCTGCGCGCCGCCCGGGACCTGGGCTACGACGGGCTGAACGTCACCCACCCCTGCAAGCGCCTCGTCGTCCCCCACCTGGACGAACTCGCGCCGAGCGCGGAGCGGTTGGGCGCGGTCAACACCGTGGTCCTGGCCGACGGCCGCGCGGTCGGCCACAACACCGACGTCACCGGGTTCGGGGCCGCCTTCGCCCGCGGGCTGCCCGACGCCCGCCTCGGCCGGGTCGTCCAGCTCGGCGCGGGCGGCGCGGGCGCCGCCGTGGCGCACGCGCTGCTCGGCCTGGGCGCCGGGCGGCTGACCGTGGTCGACGCCCTGCCGGACCGGGCCGCCGGGCTGGCCGCCGCGCTGGGCCGCCGGTTCGGCACGGGCCGCGCGGACGCGGCCGACCCGGCCGACCTCGCCGCGCTGCTCCCCACGGCCGACGGGCTGGTGCACGCCACCCC
>NZ_SMKI01000787.1 GCF_004348415.1 Streptomyces hainanensis | reverse complement strand
CCGGTGGCCGGGGCCGGTGCGGGGTCGTCGACGGACACCGCCGTCACGCCGTGGAGCGCGTCGGCCGTGGCGCGGGTGGCGGCGTGGCAGGCGACGGTCGTGGCGGCGGTGCGGCGGAGTTGGTCGGCCAGCCGGGCGGCCGGGTGGGTGGCGTCGAGCGGCACCCACCCGGCGCCGGCGCGCAGGATGCCGACGACGCCGACGACGGTGTCCGCGCCCGGCTCCACCAGCAGGCCGACCAGGTCTCCCGGCGCGACGCCACGGGCCCGCAGCCGGCCGGCGAGGGCGGCGGACGCGTGGTCGAGTTCGCGGTAGGTCAGGGTGGTCGTGCCGGTGTCGACCGCGACCCGGTCGGCGGCGGCCAGGAAGCGGGCGCCGAGGCGCTCGACGATCCCGCCACGCGGCCCGACCTCCTCGGTGGCCTTCTGGAGTCGGGCGAGTTCGGCCAGGTACTCGTCGGCCAGCCGTGCCACGGTGGCCCGGGCGAACAGCTGGGCGGGGAAGTTCCAGGAGAACCGCAGGGCGCCGTCGCTCTCCCAGCAGAGGAGTCCCAGGCGGGTGGCGGCCGACGCGGTGCGGGCGGCGGTCGGGCGGACGGTGACCGGGCAGTCGGGGTCCACGGCGACGGGGAAGCGGGCGAAGCTGAATCCGGCGGGGGACGCGGTGCGCGGCCCGGGACCGGCGGCGGGCAGCAGTCTGGCGATGTCGAGGCTGCCGAGCCGGGCGTGCCGCTCGGCGTCCAGCCAGGTCGCGCGCAGCCGTCGGGCCAGCGCGGGCAGCGGCTCGTCCGGGTCGACGGTGGCCAGCAGCGGCAGCGTGTCGGCGAGCGGACCGACCATCCTGGCGGCCCCGGCCGGCAGGTTCTCGCGGCGCGCGCGGGCCACGTTGACCGCGATCTCGTGCCGCCCGCTCCACCGCGCCAGGCAGCGCGCGTACGCGGCCAGCAGCAGGTGGAACGGCGTGACGCCGTGGGCGGCGGCCAACTCGCGGAGGGCGGTGGTGAGTCGGGGGTCGGCGGCCGCCGACTCGTGCGCGGTGAGCGGCGCGGCGGGCGGTGCGGTGGGATCGCCGTCCCAGGGCAGCTCCAGCGGGCCGGCGTGCGCGGCGAGCCGGTCCCGCCAGTACCGGTGGTCCTCGGCGAAGCGGGGCGTGGCACGTTCCGCCTCGGTGGCCGCGACGACATGCGTCGCGAAGTCGGTTGCCGGCGGCGGCAGTTCGGGGTCCCTGGCGTGGGCGAGCGCGGTGTAGGCCGACCACAGCTCCTCGCTCAGCACGTTGAGGCTGAACCCGTCGGCGGCGGCGTGGTGCAGGAGGAGCAGCAGCCGGGCCGTGTCGGCGCCCTCGCGCACCAGCACGGCGCGCACCGGCGCCTCGACGGCGAGGTCGAACGGCCGGTTGCACAGCGCCTCTTCGAGGTCGGCCAGCGGCGGCCGCCCCGCGCCGGCCTCCCGTACCTCGTACCAGGACGGCGCGGGGTACGGCTCGGGTGGCACCGCGCGCTGGTGGTCGTCGGCGATCCGCAGCCGCAGCATGGGGTGCCGCTCGGCGACCACCGCGAACGCCCGGCCGAGCAGGCCGCCGTCCAGCGGGCCTTCGACGGTCTGCCGCACGTACGCGTACGCGGTGACGTCCGGGTACAGCCGGCCGTTGGTGTGGAAGGCGCGTTGCAGGGGCGTGAGGGGGGCCCGCTCCCCCACGACGCGACGCGGCGCGGGCGGCTCGGGGG
>NZ_SMKI01000786.1 GCF_004348415.1 Streptomyces hainanensis | reverse complement strand
GCCCCGCCCCGCGCCCACCGGCCGGGCCCTGCTGCGGATCGACATCACCGCCGACGGCCGCTGCCGGTTCGCCGCCGCGGTCGGCGACGAGGCCGAACCCGGCCCGTCGGGCTTCGACTTCGCGGCCGCCGGCTGGGGCTGGACGGGCGCCCAACTCGGCCTGTTCGCCGCCGCGCCCGACGGCGTCGGCGAGGCGGGCGACGCGGGCACCGCCACCTTCACCCGGTTCCGCGTCACCTGAGACCCACCCCCCGGCCCGAACCCGAGAGAACGACAGCGCACCCGACAGCAAGCGACAGCACCCGACAGCAAAGAGAGCAAGCGAGAGCACATCAGAGCGAACCCCCACCTTCCCCGACCCCAGGGAGCCGCACGATGAGCACACACCCGACCCGCGGCGCGGCCGCCGCCCTCACCGCGCTCGTGCTGGCCGTGACCGCCACCGCCTGCGGCGACTCGGGCGACCCGGCGGGCGCGGACGGCGACGGCACCGGCGAGATCGTGTTCTGGGACAACAACGGCGGCGTCCGCACCGACGTGTGGAACGAGATCATCGACGCCTTCGAGGCGGCCAACCCGGACATCGACGTCGAGTACGTGGGCGTGCCGATCGGCGAGGTGCAGTCCAAGTACGACGCCGCGATCCAGGGCGGCGAGGGCCTGCCCGACGTGGGCGGCGTCTCCACCGCCTACCTCGCCAACCTCGTCGCACAGGAGGCCCTGGAACCACTGGGCGACCGCGTCGCGGAGAGCGGCCTGGCGGACGGCCTGCTGCCGGCGATGGTGGAGAGCGTCCGCGCCACCACCGGCGAGGGCGACGAGATGTACACGGTGCCGACCTCGGCCAACCAGGGCGTCCTGTGGTACCGCACCGACCTGTTCGAGGCGGCCGGCCTCGAACCGCCCGCCACCTGGGACACCTTCTTCACCGCGGCGGACGAGCTGACCGACCGCGGGAACAACGCGTTCGGCTTCACCCTCCGCGGCGGCGAGGGCTCCGTCGCCCAGGCGCTGGACATGATGTACGCCCAGTCCGGCATCGAGTCGTTCTGGGACGGCGACGAGACCACCGTCAACGACCCGGCGAACGTGGCGGCGTTGGAGCGGTACGTCGGGCTCTACGACACGGCCACCCCGGAGGCCGACCTGGGCAACGACTTCACCAACATGGTCGCCACCTTCACCGGCGGCACGGTCGGCATGCTCCAGCACAACCTCGGCTCCTACCCCGACCATGTCGCCGCCTTCGGCGCGGACGGCGTGGCGGGCGTCCCCATGCCGGCGGACGACGCGAACGGCGCGCACACCTTCGTCTCCAACCCGGTCGACGGCCTCGGCGTCTTCCGGTCGAGCGAGAACAAGGAGGCGGCCTGGCGGTTCGTCGAGTTCGCCGTCTCCCACGAGATGAACAGCCTCTGGAACGAGTCGGCCGGCCAGATCCCCGCCAACACCGAGGCGCTGGCCGACCCGTGGATCGCCGCGGCCCCGCCGACCGCCGCCGCCGTCGACGCGTTGAGCGACGAGGCCACCACCATCGTCCAGCTGCCCTACTACCTGCCGGACTGGAACAACATCAGCAAGGCCGACACCGAGCCGAACTTCCAGCGGCTGCTGCTCGGCGAGATCACCGCCCAGGAGTTCGCCGACGACCTGGCCGAGCGGCTGAACGAGGCCCAGGCCGAGTGGCGCGAGTACCGGGGCTGACCGCCCGTCCACCCACCGTCCCCCAC
>NZ_SMKI01000785.1 GCF_004348415.1 Streptomyces hainanensis | reverse complement strand
GCCCCCTACCGGGCCCTGGCCACCGCTCCGGGCAGCGGGCTGGCGCTGGTCGCTGAAACCGTGGCAGACCTCGGCGGCACGGTGATCATCCGCCCGGACGCGGACGGGCTCGGCAAGGCCATCTGGATCACCCTGCCCCTGTGATGCCGAGAAGGACGCGGCGACGATCCCGACCGGTCGCCGCCTCCATCCCGCTCCACCCCGCCCACGCGAGGTGCTCGGCCCGACTCCAGGCCCGCGGTTGTTCACGACTTGCAGGAATCTGCAATCGTGGAGGTCGACGTGAGTTCGGAACAGGGCCGGTATCAGGACCGGGCCCCTCGAAGAGGAAACGGTGGGTGGATCAAGGTGCCCAGAACCAACGGAGACCAAGCGACCACGGGCCGCGGCGGCAACGCCCCGCATGACCCTCCGCTCTACCAGCTGAAGGCCGAGTTCTTCAAAACGCTCGGCCACCCGGTCCGCATCCGGGTCCTGGAGCTGCTGAGCATCCGTGAGCACGCGGTCGCCGAGCTCATCCCGGAGGTCGGCGTCGAGCCGGCGGCCCTCTCCCAGCAACTCGCCGTCCTGCGCAAGGCGAACCTGGTGATCACCCGCCGCGAGGGGGCCACCGTCCACTACCGGCTCGCCAGCGGCGACCTGGCCGAACTCCTGCGCGTCGCCCGCGGCATCCTCACCGGGGTCCTCCAAGGTCAAGCCGAGCTGCTGGCCGGACTACGCGCCGCCCCCCAGTAGGAGCACGCCCTCCGCTCCGGCGGCCGGCCGCCGCGCCCACCCCGGCACGGTCGGGCACTCCCCGGGCCTCGCTCGCCCGCCGCGCTGACAGCCGCATCACCCCGCGTCGCTCGGGTCCACACCGTGCTCGCGGGCCGTGCGCAACGCCTCCTCCAACTCGTCGGCCGCCCCAGCCTCCCCGACAACATCGCCGGCCTCCTGGGCGGCCGCCACCCGAGCCCGTGCCGCCCGGATACGTTCGCGCGCCGCTTCCGCGAATGCGGACACACCGCCTCCCCGCTCACTTTCTCAACTTCGCGAATTGCAGAACTCTGCAAGTCTAGTTGCCATGGGGTCGCTGATCCGCAACGGCAACCGGCCCCTGCGAGGTCAGCGCACCCGAGCCACCCGCTGGTTGGTCAGCTCGTACCGGGCGCCCACCACGGCCAGCCGTCCAGCAGTGATCCTGTCGGCCAGGTCTGGCTCGGCCGCGAGATGGGTCCGCACCCGGCGCACATTCTCGGTGACCGCCGCGTCCGCCCGAGCATCCCCCCGGAGCCGATGGTCAGGTACCCGATGTGCGCCGGCAGCCGCGTACCCTCCGCATCAGCCCGCACGGCCGCGGCGACCGCCGCGCACCCTTGGTGCCCCAGGACGACGATCAGCGGGACATCGAGCTCCAGCACCCCGTAGGCGATGCTGTCCAAGACCGCCTCGTCCAGGACCTCGCCCGCCGACCGCACGGTGAGCAGATCACCAAGACCCTGATCGAAGACCAACTCCGGCGGCACCCGCGAGTCCACGCACCCCAGGACTACAGCGAACGGATGCTGCCCGCCCACCAGCGCCCTGCGCACGCTCTCGGCCCGGTCCGGATGGCTCTCGTGGAACGTCCGCCACCGCCGGTTCCCCGCCTCGAGCTCGCGCCACGCCCACCCCGGGTCCGACGGCCGCGGCACACCGTCAGCCGCCCGTGCACCCGACACCACCGACGGCCCGCTCACCAACCCAGCCCCCAACGCCACCGCCCCACTC
>NZ_SMKI01000784.1 GCF_004348415.1 Streptomyces hainanensis | reverse complement strand
GCCCCCGGCCGCCTGGCGGTCCGCGCCGCGGGCGCCGCCGCCACCCCGGCGCCCCGTGCCGCCGGGACCCCGTCCGGCACCGCCCGGGCCACCGCCGCCGGCGCCGCCAACCGCCGGCGGCCGGCGGAACGGACCGTCCAGGTCAGCATCGGCCGCCTGGAGGTCCGCGCCGCCGGCGCCGCCCCCCGGGAACGGGAACGGGAACGCCAGGAGGCGCCGAGGCGCCAGCCGCCGACGCTCGGCCTGGGCGACTACCTGACCCGTGAGGAGCGACGCCCATGAGCAACGCCCTCGCCCTCGCCACCGTCTCCGAGGCCCTGCGACTGCTGATCGCCGAGAACCTGGGCCCCGAGATCGACATGGCCGTCAACGTCGAGACCAAGCGCCCGCCGACCGAACCGCCGGCCGAACCCACCATCACCGTCTTCCTCTACCAGGTCACCCCCAACGCCGCGCTGCGCAACCAGGACGCCCCCACCCGGGCCGCCGACGGCACCCTGCTGCGCCGCCCCACCGCCGCCGTCGACCTCCACTACCTCATCACCGGCTACGGCGAGGAGACCGAGCTCACCGGCCAGCGGCTGATCGGCGCCGTCGTCCGCACCCTCCACGAAATCCCGGTCCTCTCCCGCGAGTTGATCGAACGCGCCGCCCAGAGCAGCCACCTGACCGGCTCCGACCTCGCCACCTCCCCGCAGCGCGTCAGGTTCACACCCACCCAGATGGACGTCGACGAGACCTCCAAGCTCTGGGGCATGCTCCACCACACCCCCTACGCGTTGTCCGTCGTCTACCAGGCCACGCTGGTGCTGCTCGAGGGCCGCGAGGACCCGGCCGCCGGCAAGCCCGTGCTGCGCCGCTCCGTCACCGCCGTCCCCGGCCTCCGACCCCGCCTGGACCGCGTCGGCTCCCGGCCGGCCGGCGCCGACTACCCCACCCCAGAGGTGGAAGGACCCGTGCCGCTCGGCCATGAACTCGTCCTCACCGGCTCGGGACTCGCCGCAGGACCCGTCACCGCCCACCTCGGCCGCCACCAGGTCCCCGTGGCGGCGGACGACGTGAAGGACGGCCAGGTCGTCGTGGTTCCTCCCGAGGACCTGGAGCCCGGACCCCACCGACTGCGCCTCGTCTACGCCGGAGCGGCCAGAGGCCTGGACTCCAACGCCGTCACCTTCGCCCGCCAGGCCGGCCTCGCCGAACCCGCCCGGTTCACCGACACCGCCGGCGGCGACCTCCGCACCGGCACCGTCGCGCTGCGGCTCGACATGCCGATCGGCGACGAGCAGCGCGTCGAACTGCTCCTCGACGAGCTGCGACCGCCCGAGAACCGCCGCGCCTTCAGCTACCGGTTCCACGCCCCGTTCCCGGCCGCCGACCGCGAGGACCCCGCCACGCTGCGGGTGCCCGTCAAGGACGTCCAACCCGCCGGCTACCTCGTACGGGTGCGGGTGGACGGCGTGCCGAGCGCCATCGAGCAGACCCCGGACGGCACCTTCGCCGGCCCGGCACTCGACCTCACCGCACCACCACGCGAACAGGACTGATCGGCCGACAGGACACCCGGAAGGGGGGACACCATGGGCACCAGCTACGCCGACCCGGACACCGGGTCCGACGATGGCGCGCTGCCGGAAGCCGTCGCCGCCGTACTGGCCAGACTCGACGCCCACGCCGCCGGCGACACCACCCCGCCCCCGGTCCCCGAGCCGCGCGGCAACCTGGCCGCCGTCGCCGCCTGCTTCGACCTCACCCTG
>NZ_SMKI01000783.1 GCF_004348415.1 Streptomyces hainanensis | reverse complement strand
CCGGCCCCCCCACCGGACCCACACCGGAAACGGAGCCCCGCATGCCGGACGCCGATCCCGACGACGACAGCACCGGAGCCAGGATCGCCGCGCAGCGCAAGCGCGCGGGCCTGACCCAGCGCGGTCTCGCCCTGCGCATCCCCTACTCGTACAGCCTTCTGCGGCATGTGGAGGCCGGCCACAAGAAGGCGTCGCCGCAGCTGACCGCCGCCGTCGCGCGGGCCCTGGACATTCCCGTCACCGCGCTGATCGGGCCGGCCGCGCACGCCCTGCGCCCGCACCGGGTGGCGGCCCTGATCGGGCCGGTCCGCGAGGCGCTCGACCTCTACGACCTGCCGACGGACCCCTGTCTGCCGCAGGCCCCGGCGGCCGAGCTGGTGGCCGCCGCCGACGGGCTCTGCCGGGACGTGCGGGCGGCCCGCCTCCAGCTGGCGGCGGCGTCGCTGCCGAGCCTGCTGGTCGACCTCATCGTGGCCTGCCGCGAGCGGCCGACGACCGAGCTGTGGCGCGCCCTGGCGTCGACGTGCCGCAGCGCGCACGACGTGGCCACCAAGCTCGGCTACCAGGACCTGGCGGCGCTGGCGCTCGACCGGATGGGATGGGCCGCGGAGCGGGCGTCCGACCCGGAGTTCGCCGCGATCCGGCAGTACAAGCGCGCGCTGTCCTACCGGTCGCGGACGGCGCGGCACCACATCGGGCTGAGCATGGTCGCCGACGGGCACCGGATCCTGAAGGCCGCGGACGGCGGGGAGGCCACCCGGGTGGTCACCGGCCAGCTCCACCTCGCGGCCGCCGTCCTCTCCTCCCGCGCCCACGACCTGTCGGGGGTGGAGTCGCATCTCGCGCAGGCCCGGGAGATCGCCGAGCGCACGGGCGAGGCGGGGCACGTGCACTGGCTGTCGTTCGGCCCGGCCAACGTGGCCGCCCACGAGACGTTCGCCCGCCTCGAGTTGCGGCAGTTCGACGCGGCGTACGCGGCGGCGCGTTCCGTGCGGGCGCCCCGTGGCTGGGCCACCTCGCGCCGGGCCGCGCACCTGGTCGACCAGGCGCGCGCCGAGCTGGAGACCGGCCGGACTGACGCGGCGCTCGCCTCGCTGACGCTGGCCAGGAAGCTGGCCCCCCAGCAGACCCGGTTCCACCCCCGGGTCCTGGACACGCTGCGCGGCCTGCTGCACATCCGCCGGCGCTCGCCGCAGGCGCTGTCCCGCCTGGCGGCGTGGGCCGGACTCTGAACGCTACGCGTGTCACCCGGCGGTGACACTTACGGCCTCCCCGCGGCGGCAGGCTGGGGAGAGCCACTGTCGTCGACGCCCTGGGGGGATCTGGTGACCACCCGTACCGCCGTCCGTCGCGGTGTCCCGGCCATAGCGGAGGTCGGGCCCGGAGGGCCGCGCCGTGCCTGACCTTCCCCTGCCCGAGCTCCCGGCCCCGGAGGCGGACGTCACGGTCGTCACCGGCCTGGAGGGCCCGGTGGAGCCGACCGCGCCGGTGACCTGCTCCTACTGCCGCCACGGCATCGTGGTGAACGACGACCACGCCGCCAACTGCCCCTGGAATCCCGGCAAGGCGGCCGCCAGCTGACCTTCACGACCGCGCTCCGGTATGACGATTTCACCCGCCCGGGTGAGCCGGAGCGCTCGGCGGAATGAATCGCCCGGCTGGCGTAATCATCATGCTGTGGGCGCCGTGGTGGGCGTGACCGCCGTCGCGCTCGCCCACCCGCCCGGCATCGCCTCGCGACCGGGTGTCGGCCGGCCGCCCAGCC
>NZ_SMKI01000782.1 GCF_004348415.1 Streptomyces hainanensis | reverse complement strand
CAAACTCTCCGTGAATGCTTCACTGAAAGCTTGGATCTTGGATCCAACTTCAAAAAATCTGGCATTGACTATTTGGCACACTGTTGAGTTCTCAAGGAACGGACGCTTCCTTCGGCTCCCTCTCGGGTTCCTCCGGGCTTCCCTTCGGTGTTCACCAGCTTAGCCAACCTCCGGACTATTTCCTAATCCGGTCTCCCGAACCCGATTTTCGGCGTGCGAAAATCAGCCCCTCGGAAGGGAGGTTGTTGCTAGGTGGTTGGCCGCCTACGGGACTCATCCGCTGGTCTTTCGACCGCCCTGATGATCTTGCCCCGCTTCAGGCGACTCGACCTACGTTACGAGCTCACTACGCGCGAGTCAAGTCGCGCAGGTCGGCGCTTGGGCTGGTGGGCCCGGTACGGGCTGACCGTGCGGTCGTCGGTGATCCAGAAGCGCCAGGGGTGGACGCCACCGGGCCCCGACACCCCCGTGCGGGGGCCGGCGCTCACGCGCTCGCGCTCCACCGGGGTGCCGCGCAGGACGCGCAGCGGTGCCTCGGGATCGGGCCCGCAGACGTCGTCGCCGTCCAGGGCCCGGTCCACGTCGAGCGCGGTGGCGAGCCTGGCCGGCCCCCTGGCCAGTTCCGCGTCGCCTCGGGCCTTGGGGCGGCGGGCCCGCGCCAGCTCGGCGCCGTCGAGCACCTCGCCCGCCCGGAGCAGTACGGCGCCGGCGTGGTCCTCGGGGCCGCAGACCAGGTTCATGCAGTGCCACATGCCGTACGTGAAGTAGACGTACACATGCCCGGGGGGTCCGTACATCGTGGCGTTGCGGGCGGTGCGGCCGCGGTAGGCGTGGGACCCGGGGTCGATCTCCCCCGCGTACGCCTCCACCTCCGTCAGTCGTACCGCGACGACGCCGTCCGGGGTCGTTCTGACCAGGGTCCGGCCGAGCAGGTCGGGGGCGACCTCGAGCACCGGTCGATCGAAGAACTCGCGCGGCAGCGGCTGTGCAGCCTGATCGGTCTGCTCGGTCATCGCTGCTCCCGGCGGTCGTCGGCCGGGGGTACGGGCCTGATCACGCTGACTAGGCTAGCCTCGCCGAGTTTTCCCCCCGACGAGGAGGTTCCGTTATGTCCGGACCGGCCCGGCGACCGCTTCCGCACGACTTTCACCCGCCGGTCGCCTCGTTCACGGTGGTGAGCGACGACGTGCGGGAGGGCGAGCGGCTGAAGGAGGACCAGGTCCACGCCGCTGGCAACCGGTCACCGCAGCTCAGCTGGTCGGGTTTCCCCGAGTCCACCAGGAGCTTCGCGGTCACCTGCTACGACCCGGACGCGCCGACCGGGAGCGGCTTCTGGCACTGGGTGGTGTTCGACATCCCGGCGACGGTGACCGAGCTGCCGGCCGGTGTCGGCACCGTGGACGGGGCCGGGCTCCCCGACGGCGCGGTGCAGGTGCGCAACGACTACGGCACCCGGGACTTCGGGGGCGCGGCGCCGCCGCCCGGCGACGGGCCGCACCGCTATGTCTTCACCGTGTACGCCGTGGACGACGAGCGGCTGGGGCCCGACGAGAACGCGACGCCGGCGTACGTCGGATTCAATCTGCGTTTCCACGCGATCGGTCGAGCGCAGCTGATCGGTGAGTACGAGGTTCCGGCCGGCTGACGCGTCATCTTCCGTTCGCCGCCCCGCCCACCGGGTTTCGCGTCACATCCCCGGAAAATTCCATTGTCCGCCCGGCAGGCCGGGGGCACAGTGGAGCCAGCCCGCCGCGGGGGCGGGGTG
>NZ_SMKI01000781.1 GCF_004348415.1 Streptomyces hainanensis | reverse complement strand
TGTGTATAAGAGACAGGGGTGAGGGAGGCCATGCCGCGGCGGGCGTCGGCCATGACCTCGACCTTGTAGGTCACCGGCGCCTGGTTTCCAGGCTGTCCGGGGTGTAGTCGGCGATGAGTTCGTCCCAGCTGATGGTGTCGGCCGCCTCGTCCTCGCTGGCCTGGCCGGCCTCCTGGAGGTCGGGGTGGACGCGGGTGAGCCAGGCGATGCGGTAGGCGGCGATGATGCCGGGGATCTCGTCGAAGCCGGCCGCGTCGAGGCGGGCCGTGAAGGAGAGGAGTTCCTGGGGCCAGGGGGCGAGGGCCGCCTTGAGTTCGGCGATGGTCTGGGGGCCCTCGTCCGCGTCGAGGCGGTAGGGGGACCTCGTCGGTGGGGCGGCGGCCGAGCCGCGAGCTGTTCGGTTCACCGGGCCTCCCGTTCGCGTGCGGAGTCCAACGTTAGGGGTAGCGGCCCCGGTTGGGGGCGGGAATGCGCGGTGATGTTCGGCACGGCCGCCGGGCGGGGGCGTCAGACGCCGGTGACGACGGCGATCGCGAGTCCGTCGTAGCCCTTGTGGCCGACCGTCTGGAGCGCGGTGGCGTCCAGGCGCGGGTGGGAGCCGAGGAGTTCGGCGAGGCGGCGGGTGCCCACGATGGTGGGGTCGGTGGTGTCGGCGTCCAGGACGCCGCCGCCGCGCACCACGTTGTCGAAGACGATGACGGAGCCCGGTCGGGAGTATCGGACGGCCCAGTCCAGGTAGTTGGGGTTGTTCACCTTGTCGGCGTCGATGAAGAAGAGGTCGAAGGGGGCGAGGGAGGCCAGCGAGGGGAGCGTGTCCAGGGCCGGGCCGACGCGGACGTCGACGCGGTCGGCGACGCCGGCGCGCTCCAGGTTGGCGCGGGCGACCTCGGCGTGGCGCGGGTCGGCCTCCAGGGTGGTCAGGCGGCCGTCGGCGGGGAGGGCGCGGGCCAGCCAGATGGTGCTGTAGCCGCCGAGGGTGCCGATCTCCAGGATGCTCCGCGCGCCGTGGATCCGGGCCAACAGATGGAGGAACCTGCCCTGGTTGGGGGCTACGTTGATGTTCGGCAGGCCGGCGGCGTCGCTGGCTGCCAGGGCGCCGTCGAGGGCCGGATCGGCCGGGACGAGAAGGTCGTTGAAGTAGTCGTCGACCTGGGACCAGATGGGCTGCGTCATGGTGCCGAGGGTAGGAGAAGGGACAGCGATGGGTGAGGACGCGGGGCCGGTGGCGCTCGTCACGGGCGGGGCGAGTGGGATAGGCGCGGCGATCGTGGGGCGGTTGCTGGACCGGGGGTACCGGGTCACCGCCACCGGCCGGAGCGCGGAGCGGCTCGGGCGGCTGGCGGAGGCGACGGGGGCGGAGGACCGGCTGTTGACGCTGCCCGGGGACGCCACGGACCACGAGGCGGTGGCGGAGGCGGTGAAGATGACGGAGCACGCCTTCGGCCGGCTCGACCACGTGGTGGCCAACGCCGGGTACGCCACACACGACACCGTGGCGAGCGGGGACCCCGAGGAGTGGCGGGGGATGGTGTTGACCAACGTGTTGGGCCCGGCGTTGCTGGTGAACGCCGCGCTGCCGGCGCTGCGTCGCAGCCGGGGGCGGATCGTGCTGATGGGGAGCGTGGCGGGCACCAAGAACGTGGCGGGGAGCCTCTACGGCGCGACCAAGGCGGCCGTGCGGGTGCTGGCCGAGAACACCAGGATGCTGGTGACCAGGGACGGCGTCGGCGTGACGTTGGTCGCGCCGGGCCGGGTGGACACCTCGGGGT
>NZ_SMKI01000780.1 GCF_004348415.1 Streptomyces hainanensis | reverse complement strand
GTGGATGTGCTGGTCCCGCCCGGCGGCGTACACCCGGGCCGCGTCCCGGGCCCTGACCGACATCCCGGTCTCCGGCCGCTCCCTCGCCGCCACAGCGCACTCACCCCTCCCACCCCGAACCGTGCGAGCACGCTAGGCCCTGTCCGGGCGGTCTTCTTCGGGCCCGCGACGCCATACACGGCACCTCGCTGCGTTACCGAATCGCGCGAATACGGCCAAGTATGAGCTGCGATCCGGCGCCTTGCGATGCACCGCGTCTGACGCCGCGGGCTGTTCCTCGAAGACCGCCCGGTCAGGACCTGGGCGAATGGAGCGCACGACGGCCGCGCCCCCGGCGGCCCTCACCCTCAGGAGTGAACGCGCGCCCATGGCGGCCGGCCGGCCGGGAAGGTCCGGTGGAGTCAGACGAAGGACGCCAACAGGCCGGCGGCGAGCACCGCGTCCACCACCGGCACGCCGAACCGCTCGCGGAGTTCGGGGCCGATGCCGATGGTCGTCAGCCCGGTGCAGGCCAGCAGCAGCACGTCGGCGCCGGCGGCGACCAGCCGCTCGGCGGACTCCACGGTGACGCGCCGCCCCTCGGGCTCCAGCAGGTCGGTGGTGCGGCGCACGCCCTCGGGGCGCTCGGCGCCGACGAACCGCTCGCCGAGCAGCGACCGCACGGCCGGCGGGGCGCCCTCGGTGATGCCGATGACGCCCACCCGGGTGCCGAGGCCGAGCGCGACACCGGCGGCCGCCGAACCGGCGCCGACGACCGGGACGGGCACGGCCCGCCGCACGAGCGCGAGCGCCGGGTCGGCGGCACAGCTGATGACGATCGCGCGCGCCCCGTCCCTGACCATGTCCTCGGCGAGCGCGACGATCTTGGGCTCGGCGCGGCGCTCCGACTCCTCGTCGTGGATCCCGTGCGGCTGGTCGGGGATGCAGCGGGAGAGCGTCTCCAGGCCGTACGCCTCGGCCAGCACCCGGCCGTGGGTCCCGACGAACGCCGCGTCGGCGCTGGTCAGCACGCGGACGACGCCGACGGGTCCTGACGGGGTAGGCGACGGCGTGGCCATGGTGTGCTCCTCGGGGCGACGGGACGGGCGGGGACCGGGACGGGACGGGACCGGGATGGGACGGCACCACCATCCCGCCGCTATTGCGCCATTCGCAACACTTTCTCCATATCCGGGACTCCGGCGGTGCGCGCCGGAGTCACCACCCGGGCCCGCCGCCGGCGGACATCAGCTCGCCGATGCCGGCCACCAGGCCGATCGGCGGCTGGAAGCCCAGGTCCCGCCGGGCGGCCGTGAGGTCGAACCAGGCCGGGCGGGTCAGCCGGGCCACCAGGTAGCGGCTCAGCCCGTGCGTGGCGGCTTCGCCCGCGAGGCGGCCGGCCGCCTCGCGGGCGGCCGCGGCGGCGTGGACCAGGCGGGGCGGCAGGGCCAGCCACTCGGCCCGCCGGCCGGTGGCCCCCAGCAGCAGGCTGGTGAGGGCGCGCAGCGGAACGGGCTCGCCCTGGGCGACGAAGTAGGCGCGGCCGCCCACGGGATGGCCGCCGTGCACCAGGTCGAGGGCGAGCAGGTGGGCGTGGGCCGCGGTGCGGACATGGGTGGCGTCCACCAGGTTGCCGCCGTCGCCCGGCATGGGGATCCGACGGCCACGCACCGCGCGGGTGAGCAGGGGGACCAGATGGGGGTCGCCCGGACCCCAGATCAGGTGCGGGCGCAGCGCGACGGTGGCCAGCCCGGGGCCGTTGGCCGCCAGGGCCAGGGCCTCGGCCGCCGCCTTGGTCCTGGGG
>NZ_SMKI01000077.1 GCF_004348415.1 Streptomyces hainanensis | reverse complement strand
CTGATCAGCCACGCACAGGCCGTACGCGCCCCCACCGACACCTGGCCGAAGGTCCCACGCCAGCCGCCCCAACGGGTTCAGAACAGGCCCGCCCCCCCGAGGCCGTCGGGCCGACACACACATCGACCGCCACGTGTGATATAGCAGAATTGCCGGGCAGCGACGACGTTCGGCAACTGCCGCGACCGCGGGGGCCGGACCGGCCGACGAGGCAGGACGCGATGGGCTGCTCACGACCAGCCGCGGCCCACGGTGCTGGCCTCGCCGACGAGACGAGTGCCTCAGGAAAAGGTGCGGATGACCGCTCGGATCTTCTCCACGTGATCCCCGACCGCACCGAAGTGGGCGAGCACACTCAGATGCTCGCGCAGGTGCAGGAGCGGCATACGCTCCCGCCAGCCGTCGGCCAGCGGAGAGACTTCCTGATAGGCGCCGAAGAAGTGCTCCGATGGCGGGGCGGTGCAGTACATCATGCTGAGCTCGGACTCGGGCCACATCCAGCACACTGCCGGATCGATGAACGCGGGTTCGCCGGCGGCGGTAGCCACAATGTTTCCGCGCCACAGATCGCCGTGATTCAGCGCACCCGGCGCGGGCGGGACCAGTTGGGGCAGGCGGGCGCAGATCCTCTCCAGGCCCGCCACATCCGCTGAGTCGAGTGCCTGACGCACCTTGGGCTCCCTCACATAGCGGAGGATTCTGCGCTCCGCGAAGAACTCGTGCCCGCCATCCAGCCACCCGTTCTCCTGGGGCAGGAGGCCGAGCCATCCGTCGGAGTCCCAGCCGAAGCGGTCTGCGCTTACGGAGTGCAGCGCGGCGACGGCCCGGCCCGCCGCCTCCCAGAACACGTTCGTGCCGGGCAGGTTCGACTCCATCGACTCCAACAGGAGGTGACGTGCGCTCACCTCGATCACCCGGGGGACGCGGAGCCCGCCCGTGCCCCCCAACGCGCGCAATCCCTCCACCTCGAGAGGGAACAGGTCGGCCGGGGCGCGGGAGGAGCCCTTGAGGACGAGGCGGGAACCGTCGGTCAGGGTCAGCCGCCAGACGTCGTTGGCCATGCCCCCGGTGAGCGGTTCGGCAGCCACGACATCCGCGACGACCGCGCTGGGCAAGGTCTTCCACTTCGGGAGCAGTTCCGCGAGTGCGTCCCACAGGGAGCCGGCTGTGGAGAACATCGAGTGCGTGATCCTTTCGTCCGGAAACGTGATCTGGAACCGGTCCTCCAGATCGCCCATGATGTTGACCGCGGTGAGTGAATCAAGGCCGTAGTCCGCGAGGGGTATTCCATAATCGAGCCGGTGGCTCGCTGGCAAGCCGAGATTGGCGTGCAGGACGGTTTCAAATTCCCTCACGGGAGAAAATGGCATCTGCTGTCTCGTTCCCTGATCCATGAAGTTCGGAACTCCGTGACATGGAGAAATTGGTCAGAAAGGCATCGCACGCATTGAAGCCGCAGCCGGGTCCCAGAATCAGATTCGTCCACCCTGCCCCACAGTCAGCGGCCCTCGCAGCCGCGCGTGTTCCGGCCCGTCCCGGTAGACGAAGCTGAGCCCGGAACCGTCGGCCGCACGGACCATGGGAAGGCCGGGCTTCCTCGCATCGGACCTGACTCGCGGGTCGGCGAGCAGCGCCCGCTGCTCGGCGTGTGTGGTCACCAGCCAGGGGGTGCTGCCATCCCACAGCCGTACTCGAACCAGCGGTGCCTGAGCCTGCCCGGCGCGCAGTCCCGGCGCCGGGTCGAACGGGCAGCCCGCTGCCCTCGACATGGGGAACGCGGGGATGGCGGGCGGCTCGGCGGTACCCGGACCAGCGGCACTGAACATGACAGCCCCTCCTCCTGACGGTGGCCGAGCGATCGTCCCGGCCCTCCAGGGCCTGTCCGAGGCGCCTACAGGCCAATCTCGTCGAGAGCGGCCCGTCGCTCCACGGGCAGCGCGCCCCGCCGTCCGCGCATGGTGCTGCACCGCACCTCCCAGCTTCACCGAGACGGCACCGGGAGATCCCGCCGAGGCCGCCAGCGCCCGTGGCGAGGGCCTTGTACTCGGAGACTCCCCTTCGGCACCGGGCCGCCACGGCACGCGCTCGCACGGAACTGCGTTGACAGCTCCGGATGGCCTCCTGGAACATCACGTCTGACCAGTAGTCCCGTGATCGACTGAGAGAAACGGACCCATCATGCGCCAACTCGTGTGCCCCGCCGTCGCCGACCTGCACACGAGGAGCCATGAACCGTCCGCACTCTCCAGCCTCTGCTCGCCATGACATCGCTGCTACCGGCGCGGCACCCAGCGCCCGACAGCTCAATCTGGGCGTGGTGGCCCACGTCGACGCCGGCAAGACCAGTCTGACCGAGGCGCTGCTGCACGCCGGCGGCGCCATCGAACACGTCGGCCGGGTGGATGACGGCACGACTCAGACCGACACCCTGTCCCTGGAACGGCGACGGGGCATCACGATCCGCTCTGCCGTCGCGACATTCGAAATTGACAACGTCACCGTCAATCTCGTCGACACCCCGGGCCATCCCGACTTCATCGCCGAGGTCGACCGCTCGCTGGCGGTCCTCGACGGAGCGGTCCTGGTGCTGTCCGCTGTCGAGGGCGTGCAGGCCCAGACCATCGTGCTGTACCGGGCGCTGAACCGCCTCGGCATCCCCGTGGTCTTCTTCGTCAACAAGATCGACAGGGGCGGTGCCGCGCCCGAGAGGGTCCTCGCCGGAATCCGCGACCGCCTGAGCACGGCTCTCGTACCGCTCGGGCACGTGCGCAACCCCGGCACGGCCGCGGCCGAGGCCGCCGCGTGCGCGTGGGAGGACCCGATGGAGGCCGAGCGTCTGACGGAGTTGATCGCGGACCATGACGAAGATCTACTCCGGGACTGGCTCGCCCGGGACCGCCCCATCGGACCGCGGCGGCTGCGCGCAGCCCTTGGCCACCTCACCCGTGCCGGTGGCGTCCATCCGGTGCTGTTCGGGTCGGCCAGGACCGGAGCGGGCGTCCGCCCGCTGATCGAGTCCGTCACCGATCTGCTGCCCGTGGCTTCCGGCGACGACCACGCACCGGCGGCAGCGCAGGTGTTCAAGGTCGAACGGTCGCCAGGAGGGCAGCGGGTCTGCACGGTACGGATGCGTGCCGGAACGCTCGGCGTCCGCGATCGCGTGTCGCTCGGCGGCGACCGACCGGCGACAGTGACGGCCCTGGAGGTCTTCGAACCCGGCGGCGCCGTCCACCGCCCCCGTGCAGCCGCCGGCCAGATCGCCCGCGTCCGGGGCCTCGACAGCGCTCGGATCGGAGACTGGATCGGCGGCCGCCCGGCGGCCGTCACCGCGGCGGCAGCTCTGCCGGAACCAGGTTTCGAGACCAGGGTGATCGCCCGCGATCCCGCCCGGCAGGGCGAGCTGCACCAAGCCCTGACCGAGCTCGCCGACATCGACCCGCTGATCGCCCTGCGACCCGAACACGGTGCCGCACGGATCAGGATCTACGGCGAGGTGCAGCAGGAGGTCCTGGCCGACCAACTGGCAGCCGAGTACGGCATCGACGTCGACTTCCGCGACACCGGCGTGGTCTGCGTCGAACGACCGTCGGGAACCGGCAGCGCCGTGCTGCGCCGAGGTGAACCCGGCCACCTGTTCGACTACACCCTCGCCGTGACCGTCGAACCGGCCAAGCCCGGTGCCGGAGTCGAGTTGGTCGTCCCCGCGGACCGCTCCACACTGCCCCTGCACGTCTACGGCAACGTCGGCGGCTATCGGGCCGCGTTGCTGGAGTACCTTCGTGAACCCTTGGCGGTCGGCCCGCACGGGTGGCGGGTGACCGACGTACGGATCACGGTCACCGACAGCGGCTACCAACCACCGGGCCCGCGCGCCGCAGAGGTCCGGCGGACCACCTACCTGGTCGTCCGCGAAGCACTCAGGCGATCCGGCACGGTTGTCTGCGAGCCGGTCGACCGGTTCGTGCTCGAAGCGCCGGCGGATGAGCTGTCCACCGTACTCGCTCTGCTGGGCCGCCACGGTGCCGTCCCCGAGGCCCCCCGGACCATCGGGCCCGTCGCGGTGATCACCGGAACCCTGCGGAAGGCAGAGGTGAACGCGGTACGTGCCGGGTTGCACGGCGCGGCTCACGGCGAGGGTGTGCTCGAATCCACTCCCGACCACTACCAACCCGTGCGAGCCAACCGTAGGAGGCGGTAGTGAAGCCACAAGGGCGCCCGCGTCCCGCCCGGCGCGGTCCCCGACGGCTCGCACGTCGCTTATGCATTTTCGTGCTCGGGCCCGACCGAGCTCGATGCCCGCCGCCCTCTCGTCGATCGCTCTTGAAGTGTCTCCGTCGAGTGGCTTCGACGGTGGCCGATACGCCGGGCTGTGCGGCCCGTGGGTGAGGAGCCTGAAGAGCATGAGTGACGACGAGCGTCTGGCTGTCCGGGTGAGGGACATCGTGGCTACCGAGCTGAACCGTTCGGTGGACGAGGTCGCCGAGCGGGACCGCATCGTCGAGGACCTGGGCGCCGACGATCTGGACCGGGTGGAGATCATCATGCGGCTGGAGGAGGAGTTCGGCATCCAGATCAGCACCGAGGACCCCGACGAGTTCCCGACCGTCGGCGACCTTGTGGCCCACATCAGGAAGGCCAACGCCGAAGCCTGACACGCAGACTGGGAAACCACAGGTCAGGAGCTTGGGGGGATGGTGATGATGGGGCGGTATGTGATGGTGTCGGCGGGCTCGTCGACGGGCCTCCCTTCGGCTTCGATCCAGGCGTGGGCAGCGAACGGCGGCATGCGCACGCCCGTGTGCCACGTGGGCCAGGTGCCCTGCAGACGGCACAACAGCGTGGCGGCCAAGGAGCGTTGCAGGCAGTAGCGTCCGGAGCAGAGCGTTGAGGTCGCGGTGACCTCACGGCGAGCCGCCTGTGCCTGGGCGTAGCTGGCGGGGGCGGCACGACGGCGGAGCAGCGTCAGGATGGCACGGATGCGTCGAGGCGGCAGATGCGCGAGCGCGCGGGCCGTGACGATGACGGCGTGGACGGCGAGACGCCGTTGTAGCGGTGGTTTGACGCCCTGGGCATCGAGGATTTGACTCATCGACCTCTCCTGCGGAGCGGTTTCGTGGCCTGGATGAGGCCCGCGGTCGCCAGTTGTTCGACGAAGGCGCCGACATCGGCGGCGAGCTCGTCGCGAGGGGTGCCAGAGTGCTGGTCGGCCAGTTGGTCGACGACCTCCTCGATGGCCGCATGGTCCAGGAGCCGGCGCAGGATGGTGGCGCCGGTGCGGTTGAGCTGCCAGTAGCGGCCGGTGCGTTCGTTCAGTAGGGCCATCCCGGCCTGGGTCTCACAGAGGGAGACATCACGCGTCAGACGAAGGGGCGGAGGTGGAGGCGTGTCGATCACGGGGATGATCCTTGAGATGGCTGGGGTCCGGGTGGATGTCGAGCTCGCGAAGCCACTTCTCGATGCCGAGGCTGTACTCGAGCTCCGGGGCGCCGCCGGCGACAAGGCTGGGGGCGAGCATCGACCGGCGGAGGGCAGCCGGGTCGATGAGGCCCAGAGCACCAAGGTGGAAGTCGGCTGCCCAAGCGGCAAAGGTCCGTCGCTGGGCCGTGAGGCCGGCGTACCACTCTTGGCTGCTGTCGTCCTTCGTGGTGCGGGCCAGGATCTCCTCGGGGACGACGCCGTGCATGGCAGCCTTGAGGAGGGGCTTGTAGGCGGCGGGGTGGCCAGCTTCCTGAGGGCGGACGCGCAAGCAGGCAGTGAGGACGCCGTCGTCGCAGAACGGTGCTTCGAAGGGCAGCCTCACTCCCTGGGACCACTCGTCCAACAGAGCGGACGTGACACCGGCGAGTCGGGCCATGTGGACCCAGGCGTGGGTGCCGCGGTCCGGGCCGAACGCCTCGAGAGAGGAGTCGGCGGCCTGCCGGAACGCCTCTGCGGCCAGGCCGCGGGCAGTGCTGGTGGCCCAGGACGGCAGTGCCAGCGGTGGTCCCCAGTCGCAGTTGCGTTGCTGGCCGCGCCGAGTGGCGGCCAGCGAGTCGGCCTGCGCAGCGAGCCATTCGGTCAGCGAGCGGCGCGAGGACAGTTGGCGAAGCATGGTGGCGAGAGGCCAGCGGCCAGCGGCCCGATGGGCGGCGGCGTGCCGCGCCCCGGCGACGGGGTGGCGGCGCACCAGTCGGTGAAGGTACGCGGGTTGTGGCGCGACCAGATGGTCTCCACCGTGGCCGGACAGGCGCCGCAGTGCCCCGTGTTCGCGCAGAGCCCGGACCATGTGTTCCTGCTGGGCCCGGTCGCGCAGCAGTACATTGGGGTCGTCCAACGGCGGGTGGGACTCATCGAGATGGGCGAAGTGGCCCGGTAGCGTGCCGGAGGGGAACGTCAGGTGCGTGATCCCGGGCAGATGCCGCGCGGCCTGGCGGGCGTAGTGCGCGTCCTCGTTCGTCAGCGCGGCCCACTCGAGCGTCACGGCCACGAGTTCGGCACCCGCCTCGTGGGCCAGGAAACACAACGACGTGGAGTCCATGCCGCCGGACAGATCCGCACCCCAGATCTGGCCTGGCCTCACGCGAGCGGCGATCGCCGCTCCCAGCGCGTCCCGGAGCAGCGGCGCCGCCTCGGCCAACGGTAGATCGGAGGGGGGCGGCTGCCACCACCGCTCGGTACGAACCGAGCCGTCCGCCCCGAGGTGGAGCGCCTCTCCCGGCTGCACCGACTCCACACCCCGCCACACCCCGGCCACATCGAGCGGATACGGGGCCATGGGCAGGAGCATGCGAAGGGCAAGCCCAGTCGGATCTACTTCAGCGGCTGTCAGCCACGCCAACGTCCGGGCCCGATCGGCGACCAACACCACCCCACCGACCCGCGCGGTGTGCAAGCGGCGCGTGCCCGTCGCTGTTCCCCGGGCGTATACCCGGCCGTCGAGCGAGGCGAGCAGGTGGAAACACCCTGCGGCGCCGTCGGCGGCGCTGACACCCCGCGCGACGAGATCATGCGATGTCAGGCTCGTTGGGCCGAGCGCCATCAACCTCGTCGTCCCAACGGCCGCGGCCACGGCTTCGTCGTCGGGCCAGCAACCGACCAGCCAGGGGCGCCCCGAGGCGTGCGACACCAGGCGGCATGCGAACCGGCCCAAACGCTCGGTGACGGCGGACGCCGCCTCGTGGTCCGGAAGGACCACGAACCAACGCCCGCCACAGGCAGTACTCACCGACTAGGTGATCTTGTACCCGTACAGGGCCTCGGTCCTGGTCCAGGGCAGCCCCTGGGTCTCCTCCACGAAGGTACCGACCTCCGCGACCACCGGAGGCTCGTACACCTCAGCCTCGACCACACGCGTTTCCTGCTCCACGGCAATTACCCCTTCTCCATCGCGATACGGGTTGCGTGAAAACCCTTCCCTCATCACCAGCAACGATTCGGCAAAACACCGTATTCAAGTGACCTGCCCCTGAAAAGTGTGATAAGCCATAAATTGAGCGACCCGCATGTACATATCGCGCGGGGCGTGCGAGCCCTGAAAGCCCGTGCGCGACAGGCGGATTCACGGGAACGGAATCCAGGGCACCTTCGTCGTCCTAGGCGGCTGCGGCCCCCAGCCACGTCACCCACTTGAGTGGGAGCCCGCACACTGACACACCGGCGCCCGGAAACCGCAGCAAGCCTCCTGAGGCCCAGTCACCTTGCCCCTCCCTACAGTCCGAGCTCATCAAGGGCGGCCTGCTGCTCGACGGGAAGGGTGTCTCGCCTGCTGCGCATGTTGGGTCTCCTGGTCCCCGCCGCCGGTGCCCCCGTCGACGTCCAGGTGCTCGACATGGCTGCGGGGAACGCGGAGATGGGCCTCCCTCGCGAAGTACTGACGCGCGGCCGCGAGGCACCCCGCTCGACCGACCCGCTCCGGCCGCCGGAAGGATTCCTCGCCCCCGGCACCGCAGCACTGGTCAACGTCCATTGGGCCATGATCCGGGGCGAGGCGACGTTCCAGGCTCCGCCGCCTCGCGCGGCCACGGCGTGATCGAGCTGGTGAGCAGGGCTGCGTGTGAGCGGGACGTGGCGCGCGTTCCACACCCCACGGGGCGGCTAGAGATCCACGAGCCAGGGATGCCCCGGGTGTACGCGAGCGAGTAGCTCCGCCAGGGTTTCGCGCTGAGCCCGGGTCAGGTGCGGGACGGTCGTGTCGAAGTCTCCCTGGTCCTTTCGGCGGGCGTGTTTGGCCTTGAACAGCAGTACCAGTTCGGGCGCCAGATACGGGATGCCGTCTGGGGTGTGGTGGATGATGTCGCTGTAGGGAAGCCGGATCTTCTCATCACGTCGGTAGATCCAGGTGTCGCCGTCGTGTGGCTCCCGGAACACGTCGAGCAGGTAGTTCCCGGTGGCCGGATCGCGCAGCCATGTCTGATGTACGGCGGCCAGCACCTCCGGTGTGGTGACCTCCCAGATCCGGCTGCTGCCTACCGCATCGAAGACGTATCCCGGAAAGCGCTGACGGACCTCGGGGAAGCTCGCGTCCGGAATCGCGATCTCGATGTCGCCGTGACTGCGTGTCCGCCTGCCCAGGAACAGGTCCAGAGCCCAGCCCGCGGCCACGTACCAGGGCGTACGGATCCCGGCCAACCGCCGTGCGACCTCGCTCGGAGTCCACGAGGATGACCACCTGGCGTGGAGACCATCGATCTCGTCGGGTGACAGTTCTATGCCGCCGCTGGGCAGTTGCTCGCTCACCTCGAGGAACCTATCAGCGGTCTCCAACGCCTGGCCGTGTCGTCAGCATCAGACCCCGGCTTGACCTCAAGACGGGGTGGCTGTCGCGATCGGGTTCAGTGGCTGTTGGTGCCGTACGTCGTCGTCATCAGCGCGAGCGTGGCCGCCAGGATCACCACGGAGAAAAAGCCGACGACCCAGACCATGCTGGGCCGGTCAAGCTTCATCGGGGTGTCGGGGCTCCGCTGCTGGGCGACGTAGGCCCTGACCATCCTGCCGCGGACCGGGAGAAACCCGAGCGGTATGGCGACCATCGCGGCGCTGTACATGAAGAGGATCGCCGATGTTGGCTCCGGCCGGAGCAGGTTCACGCCCAGGACGGCGGCGGCGAACACAGGAGTCAGGATGTAGAAAGCCAGCTCCTGTCGTCGGGACTGCTGCGGCATCCGTGCGCGGACGTCGTCGGGGAGTTTCAGCCCGAAGCTCAGGGCCCGCACGCCGATCATGAAGAATCCCGTCGCCACCACCGCGATGATGCGCCACCCTGATTCCGAGACTGAAAACAGCATGGTGATCCCCATTCCCCCCGAGCTGCAGTCGGATCATCTTATCCGGGCGGAGGATGGCCAGGGCACATCACCCGCCGACGCCGGCGCCCCGCCGACGACCTCAAGGTCCGCCCGGAACACCATCACGCCCGGCAAGACATCCTCGTGGTCCGCGCAGTTGCGCTGCCACTCCACGAGCCAGGCCCGGTTCCAGAAACGGATCGATCGCCGCCAGGCCAGCGCAGGTTGGCGGCCGGCCGACGCCGCCAAGGCGACCGGCCCGTTCCCCAACCCCGCCTGTGTCTGAGGCGCTTTACAACCCCACCTCATCCAGCGCGGTCTGCTGCTCGACCGGCAACCCGTCCCTCCGGCTCCGCATGTTGCTGCGCCACACCCCAGCTTCACGACGGCGGTCTCGGGCTGCTCCTGGTCCCCGCCACCGGCGGGCCGGCGCAGGTGGGCCAGGAGCGCCCGGGTTTTCGGGATGCTGTCTGAACTGCCGTCACTTTTAGTGGTGTTGGCCGTTGGAGTCTCCGTTGATCTTTTGAGACTCCCTGGAAGGGACGGGCACGCCACATGACGGTCGCCGCAGTCGCGGACCGGATCACCCTCAGCACGTGGGCCGACTTCGGATGTGAGGTAAACGCGCTCACTCCGGCCGAGCTCTTCGACCGGTACGGGCAATCCCGTTTCCTCTACCCGGCCAAACGGGTGCGGCTCGCCCCCTTCTGGCCGTTGATCCTGGAGAACTGGCAGCGCGCTCGCCGGGCTGGGGAACTGCTGCACTGCGTCGCGAGCTACGAGGAGCGCGGTGGCGGCTGGGCCTCCCTCACCTCGTGGCGTTCCACGCACGCGGGTTGGCAGACCCAGCACCTGGTCAGTACGGGCACCCTCGCCGGTGCCCGGGCGGTGATGCTGGCCGGGCAGGCAGCCCGGATGGCCGGGCAGCAGGACGTCGCCCAGCAGAACTGGTTCAGTCCGTCCAACCGCTTCGCCGCCCTTGCCTTCGGCACCATGGCCCGCAGCATCGGCCCCGAACGCTCCCTCGTCGCCCCCGGCGAGTACGTGATGGTTCCGCTGGCACTCACCCACGCGCTCGGGGCGGGCCGCGCGGCCTGGTCCGTCACTGAACTGGACGGGGGCGCGTGCCCCGAGCTGGCGCAGCTGGCCCGTCACTGCAGAGGAGAGGTGTACGTGCGGGCCGAGGGACTGGACCGCGACGACCTACGTCTCACCGACGTCGACCAGCTCTACCGCTTCGTCGGGCTGCGCCGCCACCGCCGTATCTGGGTTCTGCACGACGCCAGCGGCGTGGTGCAGGCGGCCGCGCTCGCCTACCGAGGCCCGCTCGGCTTCAACTTCTCCTTCCTGGAGAATCGCTGCGACCTGCTGATCGCGCCCGGCCTCGACGCGGCCGAGACCCGAGACGCGACGGACACTCTGCTGGCCGCGGCCTCCCACGCCTACGCGGACTTCGAGCCCGGCACCGTCCCCCTCACCACCGCCACCCCGGTCGACCACCTGATCCAGGCCGGGGCCGAACCCGTACGCCCGTACACGCGCGCGCTATGGCTCGCGGAGGCGTACCCCGACTTCTACCGGCACATCGACGAGTTGTACGCCCGGCGGCTACGCGGCCGGGGCACCCACCCTAGGAGCGACGCGTGACCGTCCCGTACCTGATGGAGGACCAACGCGAGGCCGGCCGGCTGGTGGCCAAGGTCGACGCCGACGCATGGGTTCACACCTACCTGGACCCAGTGCTGCCGCAGACCCCCGGCGCCCGCGTACTCGACGTGGGCGCCGGCCCCGGCCACATCGCCGAGGCCGTGCTCCGGGCTCGCTCAGCGGCACAGGTCGTCGCCTTCGACGGCAACCCCGAACGGCTCGCGTCCGGCGGTCCGGACGGTGCGGGCCCGCTACGACGCTCGGGCGACGCCCGCGCGCTGCCCTTCGACGACGGGTCCTTCGACGTCGTCTACTCGCGCCTGATGCTCCAGTACATCGCTGAACGAGACGTAGCCATCGCCGAGATGGCCCGAGTAACCCGGCCCGGCGGCACGGTCGTGCTCTTCGACCTCGACGGCCAACTCATCTGGCACGACCCCCTCGGCCCCGAACTGAGCGCCCTGCTCGAGCCGGTGACGACCGCGCTCACGGCGGCCGGATTCGACCCACACACCGGACGCCGCCTGTACGGGCTCGCCCACAGGACCGGGCTCACGGATCTGGACGTCCGAGTCGACCCCTACCATCTGATCGCCGGACGGATCGACCCGGTCCAACGCTCCCAGTGGGAACTCAAACTCGACATCGCCCGCCCACTCCTCGCCCGCGCCCTCGGCTCACCGCAGGCGGCACAAGAGGCCGTCGACGCGTTCCTGGCACACCTGGACAGCGAGGAGACGCTGACGTACTCGGTGGCCTTCACGGTCACCGGTCGCCGCGTCTAGACACCGCACCGCTTCGTGATCCGGACACTAATTCGGGTACGACAACGGCCGGCCACCCCCATCAGGGTGGCCGGCCGGTTCCACAATCTCGCCCGCGTACGTCCAGATGCTTGACGTGGGCGTGGGGTACGCGGGGATGGCCCTCGCGGGCGAGGTACTGGTGGGCGGCGGCCAGGCCCCGCTCGAATGACCCCGCGTGCCTGCCACGGCCCGTGCACGTACACCGAATGGTGCAGCGGGCTGGACGACAACACCGTTCGGTGTACACCCGTGTGCCCGCATCGGGACGACGCGGCCGCCCCGCCCCCTCCGTAGGTTCTGGATCACCGGAACGACACCGAGGAGGACGACATGACGGCGACGAACACGACGAACACGGCTCCGGCAGCGGAGCCTCGGGCCCCGCTCGCCCTGATCGGCATCGGGGCCCTGGCGATGGTCGCTGTGGAGACGCTCAACCCGGAGTACGACCCGGTGAGCGAGACTCTGAGCCGGTATGTGCACGGCACAGCCGGCTGGCTGCTCCCGGCGGCGCTGCTGGCCGTCGGCGCCGCCTCCGCCTTGCTCACGCTACGGCTGGGCGCCGGAACCCGGCGGGCAGGCCGGGCGGCACTGGCGGCGTGGACGGTCGGCATCCTGGTCGCGGCCCTCTTTCCGGCCGACCCGCCCGGCCACTGGAATCGCCCTTCCCTTTCCGAACTCGTGCACGGCAATGCCGCCTTCCTCGCCTTCGCCGCCCTGCCGACCGCCGCCGTCCTGCTCCGCGGTCCGCTCGCGGCCCAGCGGCCCGGCCTGCGCCCGGCTCTGAACTCCCTGACCGTGGCCTCGGTCACGGCCACCGCGGCGCTCGCGGTCTTCCTGATCGACGTGATGGACGGCGGCCCGTCGCTGGGGCTGGGCGGGATCCCCACGTTCGTCGGTCTCGTCGAACGCCTGGTACTCGCCGCCGACCTGGGGTGGGTCGCGCTCGCCATAGCAGCGGCGGGCGCCCGCAACGAGTAGGGGGGATCGTCGTGGATGATCGGCGCATGGCCCGACTCGCCGTCCCCGCCCCCGCCGCCCCTCGCGCGGTTCGGCTCGTCGACGGGCTCCTCGCGGCTGTCACCGTCGTCGCCGTCCTGGCGGGTACCGCCCGGCTCGGCGGCCGGCTGGACGCTGCGGGAGCCCTGCCGCTTGCCCTGTGGTTGGGCCTGCTCCTCCTGGCGCACCGCCGGTGGCCGCTCGCCGTGCTGCTGCTGAGCGTGCAGGCCGTCGTCGTCTTCCGCACCTCGGGACTCACCGACGCCGGCTGGGTGTGGCCCGTCTCCGCCGCGTACGTCGCCCTGGCCGCCGACGACCGGCCCGGCCGCCCCGGCCTTCGGTGGGCGGCCGGAGTCGGCCTGACGGAACTGGCCTTCGCCGTGACCTGGGAGACGACGGCCGGCGGCGCCGCCCCGCGCGAGGGCCTCGGCTCCCTGGGTGCCGAGTCCCTGTGGCTGGCGGTACTCCTCGCTGCCGCGGCCGCCTACCGCAACCACCTCCGCTGGCGCGCCGAGCTCGACACGCGCCTGCTGCGGGCCGTGCGGGAACGCGACCTGGAGGCCGGCCGGCGGATCGCGGAGGCCCGCCTGGACATTGCCCGCGAACTGCACGACGTCGTCGGGCACACCCTCACCGTCGTCGGGATCCAGCTCCGGGTCGCCGTCGAGGCTCTGGACGACTCACCGCAGGAGTCGCGGGCCGCGCTCACCACCGCCCAACAAGTCCGTACCCAGGCCGTACGGGACCTCCGTGCGCTCGTCCACGTGCTGCGCGCGCCGGGGGAGACCCCGGAAGGCCCCGCTGCCGGAGCCCCCGAAGTCGCGGCGCTCGTCGACCGGATGCGGTCAGCGGAGTTGGACATCCGGCTGGAGACGTCCGGTGACCTCGCCGCGGTACCCGCGCCGGTCTCCCTCGCCGTCCACCGGATCGTCCAGGAGGCCCTCACCAACACGGTCCGCCACGCGGGCGCATCACGGGCCGACGTGACCGTCCGGTGCGGCCGCGGGCGGGTGGAGGTGCGCGTCACCGACGACGGCCGGGCCCCGACGGAGGCACCAGCGGCGGCCGGGCACGGGGTGCGTGGGATGGACGAGCGGGTCCGGGCGCTCGGCGGCGACTTCTCCGCCGGATCGCACGGCCGGAGCGAGGGATGGGTCGTGTGGGCCGCCATCCCTGTGCCAGGCTTCCGCCCATGACGATCACGGTGCTCCTCGCCGATGACCAGGCCCTGGTACGGGCCGGATTCGGCAGCCTCCTCGCCCGGGCCGAGGACATCGAGGTCGTCGGCGAGGCGGGCACAGGCGACGAGGCCGTCCGCACGGCCCGTGCCGTCCGCCCCGACATCGTCCTCATGGACATCCGCATGCCCGGCGCGGACGGCCTCACCGCCACCAGAACGATCACCGAGGACCCCGAACTGACGGACTGCCGGGTCATCGTCCTCACCACCTTCGAGACCGACGAATACGTCTTCGCGGCCCTACGCGTCGGCGCGAGCGGCTTCCTCACCAAGGAGATCGAACCGGACGCCCTGCGTCAGGCCGTCCGGTCGGTGGCGGCCGGCGACGCGTTGCTCTCACCGAGCGCGACCCGGCGGGTGATCGAGCAGTTCGCGCACCGCCCGACGGCCCCCACCGACACCGCCGAACGGCTCGCCGTGCTCACCGCCCGGGAACGCGAGGTCACCCGCCTGATCGCTACCGGCCTGTCCAACGACCAGATCGCCGCACAGCTCTTCATCAGCCCGCACACCGCCAAGACCCACGTCACCCGCGCGATCGCCAAGCTCGGCGTCCGCGACCGCGCCCAGCTCGTGATCCTCGCCTACGAAACGGGCCTCGTCCGCGCCGGCGGCTAACGGCGCCCACAGCAGACCCATCGAACAGGACTGAGACGAGGTGTCTCCCCAAGATGTGAACAAGTGCTGTCCGGTCGCAGGTCAACGATGTACTCGCCGGGAACCGCCACCGGGGGATCCGTGACCGCCACCGGACGCTCGCCGGGCCTGGTGGTGGCCCAGACGCCACCGGCGCCACCGAGCGACGACGCGAACAGCAGGAGAACAACCACCAGCCGGCGGGCGCTCACACGCGTACACACCCCAAACACGGGGACACGTGGCATGGGCCCGCGGAACGACGGGGGTCCTGGAACCGTGGGGTTCCAGGACCGGACGGAAGGATCAGCCGGCCGTGCCGGCGTCCTCCTCGTCCTTGATCGCCTGGGCGCGCTGCCGCAAGTCCTGGAACGTCGTCCCGCTCAGCGACGTCGCGAACCAGGTCGCGCACCTCCGTCGTCGCGTCGGGGGCGTCCTCGTCGCTGTTCTCGTCGTCAATCGCGCTGTTGATGGCCAGGAAGGTCATGGTCGTGCTCCTCATTCCGGTTGTCGGACGGCTGGTGCACGATCCTGCATGTCAGGCAGACACCGTGGGTGATGCCACCACGCGAACCCTTCGAAGAAGTGAAACCAATGGGCCGGAGACTCAAGGGACCGACACCAGAGCGGGGTGCGAGAACGCCGTCGCAGCCCACCGCCGGCGGGCAACGTGTCCCGCCTCGAGCGCATGTCGCTGCGCCGTATCCCAGGCGCACCTCGAATCCCTCGGCCTCGGGCTGCTTCTGATCGTCGTCGCTGTCGACGTCTTCGATGTCCAGGTGCTCGACGTAGCTGCGGGGGACCTTCAGGTGGCCTTCGCGGGTGAGGTACTGGCGGGCGGCGGCCCGGCCGCGCCCGAGGCGAGTGAGCCGCTGTTCCTGGAGGTCGACACCTGCCACATAGACGCCCAACGCATCGCCACCAAGCTCGGCAAGTACATGCGGTTCCTGCGCCGCCGCGTCACGGACGTCGACGGCCAGCAACGCGCGATGTGGCGCACCCGCTGGGAACACCCCAACAGCCACCCCGGCCAAGTACTGCACCCGCCTCTCCTGCTGGCCTTCCACCAAATCGGTGCCCGCTCCCCGGAAGCCTCCTTCGAGCGGGTGGCCGACCTCACCCGCCCGCACTGGGCCGGCCGCTGGGCCGCGGAAGAGTTCCACGACTACAACGACAAGATCCCGCTGCTGTTCACCACCATCGACCTGCTGACCGAACACGGCCCCGCCGGCGCGGCGTTCCGCCGCGCGGGCCGGCAACACTTCCAGACCCTCCCCAACGCGATCGGCAACGCCCGCCGGGACACCGCCCTGGCCCGCAGCCACGCCCGCTACCGGGAGCGGGCCCGCCAGTACGAGGCAGAGCAGGCAGCCGCCCGCGAAGCCAAGCGACCCACCTGCGGTGAGTGCGGCACCAAGTTCACCGATGACCACTGGAAGTACACCCAGTACCGGGACGCCGCCTACGACCCGCACCGGCACCTGTCCGGCCCCCTGCGTCCGAACGGCCGCCGACCGCGCCCGAGCCGAAAGAGAAGCCGCCAGGCGCCAGGCCTGCCGACGCTGCGGATACCCCCGCGACGATGACCAACCCACCACCGACCCCGTCCTTCACCACGCCCCCGCACCGGACGGGCTCCACTGCGCCGCCTGCCGCCAGGTGCTCACCCCTCCGCCCGGCCGCAACTGGCTGGCCCGCTTCCTCCTTGGCGACTGACGGCCCGGCGCCGGATGGTCAACCGCAGGTCAGCGGGCTGGACCACGGGGCTTGACCAATCTGGTCAAGCCTCGTGGTCAAGCCTCACTTGGATGGTGAGAGGCCATGCCGGAGGAGATCGAGAAGGTCGGGAACGTCAGCCAGCAGCGTTACGAGCAGATCGTGGCCGAGCTGCGGGAAGTGGTCGGACAGACCACGCGGGGGCAGTTCACGATCGGGGACCGCGCCGTGGAGGTCGTGCCGATGCGGTCGCGTGGTGGTCTGGTCGCCGCGGGGCCGGAGTGGACGGTGGATGTGTCACTGCGGCGGATGGCGGACGACTTCGGGCTGCGGCTGTGCAACGTCAAGACGACGCGGTGGGTGGCCTCGCGCTGGCCGAAGGAGCATCGGCAGCCCGGCGTGTCCTGGACCGTCCACCGGATTCTGGCCAGTATCGAGGACGAGGAGGAGCGGTTCGCCGCGATCCTGACACCGCCGGAAGGCAAGGGGCGATGGACGACGGACGATGCCAGCCGGCGTGTCGGCCAGCAGGTCGAGACCCCGGTCTCCCCGCAGGAGAAGATCACCGCGATCCGTTCGCTGGCTCGGGACGAGGATGTCGCCGCGGCGGTGACCACGGATCTGCTGAAGCGTCCGCAGGTCGCGGCCAAAGTGCCGACCGGCGACAAGGTCCGGGTGGTGGAGGAGTTCACCCGGGACGACTCGGTGGCCACCACCGCGGCCACCACCCTGCTGCGGCGCCCGGACGTCGCGTTCAAGGCGATGAGCGACGACACCGCCCGGTTCCAGGTCAACCATGCCCAGAACGAGCGGCACCGGCAAGCCCGTGAGGACTTCGAGCGGGACAGCCCCGTCGCGCCGGCGGTGCGTCGGATCGAGCGGTCGGTGGAGTTCTTGGACCTGGTGACCGCCAGCCACGCCTTCGTGGCCGCCGCCGGCCGAGTCGTGCCCGGTCTGCGGGACCGGCAGCTGGGCGGGGACGAGCGCGCCATCGTGCGCGGGAACGTCGCCCGGGTGCGGGCGACGCTGGATTGGATCGAGCAGGCCGTCGACACCGGCCGGGTCGACATGGACGACGAACTGGCCCGCATGCTGCGGGGCGAGTAGGCATGCCCCGCGCCTCACGGCGACGGGGCGACGCCGCCCGCAGGCACGCGGACACCATCCGGTTCGTGCTCTTCGAGGCCCGCCCGGCCGGCCCGGAGTTCCACCAACTGGTCCGCGCCAGCGACCTGTCCCCGCACCAGGTCCGCTCCGGACTGGCCGCGCTGCGGGACCAGGCCGCCGAACAGGGCTGGCCGCCGCTGATCTGGACCAGGGCGGACGGTTACCAGCTTGGCGCCGAACAGGCCGCGCTGGAAGCCTACGAACGGCAGGTGATCGGCGAGAAGTTGACCTCGTTCCGCCGGTTCATCACCGGCACGGTCGCCCCGCACGCCGCCGCCCACCCGCGCGACAAGTGGATCCGCCACATCGTCGCCCAGCTCAACTCCATCGAATCCACCCTCGACCTCATGGCCAGCGCCTAAGACCGCCGCCCCCGGGCAGACCTCGCGATCTGGGGGCCGGAGCCGCCCGGGGACGGCACCCGCTGGCCGGAAGACCCCGTGATGCGTCGCCGCCGCTACCCCTCGGACACCACGAACGCCGAATGGGCCCTGATCGAGCCCCTTCTCCCGACACCGGCCTGCGAGAGCCCGACCGGCGGCCGGCCGGAGAAGCACCCTCGGCGAGAGATCGTCGACGCCATTCGCTACGTCGTCGACACCGGTTGCAAATGGCGGGCCCTCCCCGTCGACTTCCCGCCCTGGCGAACAGTCTGGGGCTTCATGGCTCGCTGGGCGGCCGCCGGCGTCATCGGTCAGATCCGCGACCAGCTCGCCGGGCGGATCCGCCGCGAGATGGGCAAAGGCCCCCGAGCGGTGGCCACCGTGATCGACTCCCAGTCGGTGAAGGCCGCCGAGACCGTCAGCCGCACCAGCCGCGGCTACGACCCGGGCAAGAAAATCAACGGCCGCAAACGCCACCTCGTGGTCGACACCCGCGGCCTGCCCCTGCTCGTCATGGTCACCCCCGCCGACCTCCACGACTCCGCCGCCGCGAAGGAAGTCCTCTTCCGCCTCCGCCTGATGCACCCGGAGATCACCATCGTCTGGGCCGACTCCGCCTACGCCGGCAAGCTCGTGACCTGGGCCAAGAAGTACCTCAACCTCACCATCAAGCCCGTCAGCCGGCCTCGGGACGCCTCCGGCTTCGTCGTCCTGCCCCGCCGCTGGGTCGTCGAGAGGTCGCTCGCGTGGATGATGCACGCACGCCGCCACGCGAGGGACTACGAACGGCTCGTCCAGCACTCCGAGACTCTCATCACCTGGGCCGCGATCACCCTCATGACCAGACGGCTGGCCCGCAGGGGAGCCACCCCAAGCTGGCCGAGGAAACCGGCGCCTGCCAGTGGCTGAGCAGGCCGTGGTTGACGCGCACCGCGGCGGGGTCGGCCGGATCCGGCGGGCGCCGGTTGAGAAGACGATCACCTCTCGGGAAGGAGCGGCACCACCTGGATGCCGCGCTGCCGAAAGCCGACGGGCCGACCCCGCCAGGAATCATGTTGATGCACCATGATGGTTGTTGCAAGTCTTTCGCAATAGAGGCATAGGGTGTCCCCGGACGATCACCCACACGGAAAGGGGTACGTGCCTGATGGGCACATACGCGCTTCCCGACCTGCCCTACGACTACGCCGCTCTGGAGCCGGCCATCACCGGGCAGATCCTGGAACTGCACCACGCCAAGCACCACGCCGCCTACGTCAAGGGCGCCAACGACACCCTCGAGCAGATCGCCGAGGCCCGCGAGAAGGACCAGATCGCACCCACCAGCCTGGTCGGGCTGGAGAAGACCTACGCCTTCAACCTCTCCGGCCATGTCCTGCACTCGATCTTCTGGCAGAACCTCTCCCCAAACGGCGGTGACCGACCCGACGGAGCCCTCGCCGACGCCATCGACGAACACCTCGGCGGCTTCGAGCAGTTCAAGAGGCAGCTCACCACGGCGACCGCGTCCGTCCAGGGGTCCGGCTGGGGTGTCCTGGCCTGGGAACCGCTCGGGCGCCGCCTGATCGTCGAGCAGGTCTACGACCACCACGGCAACGTCGGCCAGGGCACCACCCCGCTACTGGTCTTCGACGCCTGGGAACACGCCTACTACCTGCAATACAAGAACGTCCGCCCCGACTACGTCACCAAGCTCTGGGACTTGGTCAACTGGGAAGACGTGACCGGCCGCTACACCGCAGCAACCGACACCTGACTCAGCATCACAACGTCACCCGGCGGGCCGGGGAAGCCATCACGGCTTCCCCGGCCCGCCGCCTCGTTTCGGCGAATGCCCAGCCAGGATCAGAAACACGCACTCATGCCCGGGACAGTGAGTTCTACCGCTTGATGCTTCGTCAGGCCCGGTCGGCGGGCTGGGATGTGGAGGAGACCGAGGACGTCGACGGCGTCGCCACGCCGCGCTCGCACATCCTGTTGGTGTGGGCGCTGATCGCCCTGAGCGAGGGCCTCACCCCTGAGCAGACCGCCCACCTCGCGCGCGGGTTCGGTGTCGCCCCGCAGGAGGTCACCGACGCCTACCTCCCCGAGATGCGGCAGCGGGTCATGGACGACATCCTCGACAACCCCGACCTGAAGCAGCTCGATGAGCACCTGGACGGGCTCACCTGAGACCCGACCGCGCCCGCCGGAGTTCCCGGCCGCGCCTCATCGTTGTGTGGTTTCCGGCGGCGGGCGGTGCCCGCCGCCGGAACCCCGGCGTGCCGGAGTGGGGAGGGCTACATCGCATCTTCCTTGGTGAGATGCCTTTCGAGGAAGTCGGCCGCGCCGGCGACGTTTGCGGCTGCCCGGTAGGCCTCGAGGATCACCCGCTCGCTCCCGGCGTTCCAGTCCTTGCCGTCGTGGGCGTCGTGCAGGCTGATGTGGTGGCGCAGGGCGAATTGCCCGTCGACGATGACGAGGCCGGTTTCTTCCCAGTCCTCGCCGAGGTATTCGAGGAACTCGCGGAGGTCCTCGGCGTTGTCAGAAGCGGGGGCGACAAAGGACGTGACGGCGATCCAGTTCACGTCCTTGCCGTCGTACTCGAAGTGCAGCTTCTGACGGCGCTTCTCCTCGGTGCCGTCCTCGCCTTTGACGGTGGCCTCGAGGGTGGCCACCATCGTCGTGTCGGCTTCCCCGGTCCCCCCTTCGACGTTCGCCGCGCCGAGCGATGTGGTGAGGAGTTGGACGAAATGGCTCCACGTCGCCATGGGTGCCCCTCTTCTTGAGAACGAGCTGATGTGCCTCGTGCTCAACGGGCGTGTCCGCCCGCGAGTCACGGCCCCCGGAACAGGAGCGGCCGGACCACGGTGGTGTTCTTCGTGGGCGAGGTGTCGGTGGGTGGTTGGCGGGGCCGTGCTCGGATGCCCTGCCGTGTTGCCCGCCCGGGTCTTTGGCTGGCCGGGCACCGTCCCTGGCGGGTTCGCTTCCTGCGCCGGGAGTACCCGGGGCGGTGGTGTCTGGTGGGGCGCCCCGCCGGCGTCCGTGAGCCCGGGGCGGCGG
>NZ_SMKI01000779.1 GCF_004348415.1 Streptomyces hainanensis | reverse complement strand
GCTCCGGAACGGGCCCGCCCCGGACGGGGACACCCCCCCAGGGGTTCGCCCGACCCGCACCACACCGGGCGACAGCGGCCGGTTCTACGATGTGCGCATGAGCATGAGCGGCGAGATGGCAGATGCGCACCACTCGCAGCAGCCGGAGGACGACGCGCGCCGAGAGGTGGCCGCCTCGGTGTTGACGCTGCTCGCCGACCGCACCCGGCTGGCGCTGCTGGAGCGGCTCGGCGAAGGCGAGGCGGACGTCACCACGTTGACCAGGTTCGCCGGAGTCGCCCGCCCCTCGGTCAGCCAGCACCTGGCCAAGCTCCGTCTCGCCGGCCTGGTCTCCACCCACAAGGAGGGGCGCCGGGTCATCTACTCCCTGCGCGACGGACACCTGCGGCGCCTGGTCGACGAGGCGCTGAACGTCGCGGATCACCAGATCCGCTCCCTGCCGCCCCACGACTGACCCGCGCCCCACGGCACACCCCCGGGGACCCCATCGCTAACAGGTGCAAAGGTATGCACGCGTTTACTACGATGCGGGGGTCGCACTCCACCGACCCGAGACGGGGCCGATGCTGTCCGTACTCCGCAACCGCACCTACCGTCGCCTCTTCACCGCCCAGGTCATCGCGCTGGTCGGCACCGGCCTGGCAACGGTCGCGCTGTCCCTGCTCGCCTACGACCTCGCCGGCTCCGACGCCTCCGCCGTGCTGGGCACCGCACTGGCGATCAAGATGGTCGCCTACGTCGCCATCGCACCCCTCGCGGGCGCCCTCGCCGGCCGGGCATCGCCACGAAGGCTGATGGCGGCCATGGATGTCACCCGCGCCGGCGTCGCCCTGGCCCTGCCCCTCGTCACCGAGATCTGGCAGATCTACCTGCTGGTCCTCCTGCTGCAGGCCGCCTCCGCCGTGTTCACCCCCACCTTCCAGGCCGCCATCCCCGAGGTGCTGCCCGACGAACGCGACTACACCACCGCCCTGTCGATGTCCCGGCTCGCCTACGACCTGGAGTCGCTGTTCAGCCCGGCGCTCGCCGCGTTCCTGCTGACGGTGACGACGTACGACTGGCTGTTCGCCGGCACCACGATCGGGTTCCTCGCCTCGGCGGCACTCGTTGTCGCCGCCGTCCTGCCGAAGGCGTCCCCCGGCGAGCGGGCGGGCGGCGTCTACCGCGACATCGCGTTCGGCTCGCGGCTCTTCCGGGCCACACCGCGGCTTCGGGCGCTGCTCGCCCTCAACCTGGCCGTCGCCGCGGCGGGTGCGATCGTGTACGTGAACACCGTGGTCATCGTCCGCGACCACTTCGAACGCCCCGCCGGCGCCCTCTCGTTGGCCCTCGGCGCCTACGGGGCCGGCTCGATGCTGACCGCCCTGCTGCTGCCCCGCGTCCTGGCCCGCCGCGGCGACCGGACGGTGATGGTGCCCGCCGCCCTCATGCTGCCGGCCGTCCTGGTCGCCGCCGCCACGCTGACCGCCGTCCCACCCGGCACCTGGTCGTGGACGGCCCTGCTCGGAACATGGGCGCTCATCGGCGCCGGCAGCTCGGCCGTCATCACCCCCGCCGGCCGCGTGATCCGCCGCTCGGCCGCCGACGCCGACCTGCCGGCCGCGTACGCCGCGCAGTTCTCCCTCGCCCACGCGTGCTGGCTGCTGACCTACCCGCTCGCCGGCTGGCTCGCCACCGGCATCGGCCTGCCCACCACCGCTCTCCTTCTCGCCGTCATCTCACTCGCCGCGGGGCTCGGGGGCGCGTTCCTCTGGCCGAGCGGGGACACCGAGACGCTGGAACACCGACACACCGACCTGCCCGCCGACCACCCCCACCT
>NZ_SMKI01000778.1 GCF_004348415.1 Streptomyces hainanensis | reverse complement strand
CACCCGGCTCCGCCGCCTCGTCGCCCCCGCCTTCACCCGCCGCGCCATCGAGGGGCTGCGCCCCAGCGTCCAGGCCCACACGGACGCCCTGATCGACGCGGTCTACCCGGCCGGCGAGGCCGACCTGCTCGCCGCGCTCGCGCTGCCGCTGCCGCTCCGCGTCATCTGCGACCTCCTCGGCCTCCCCGCCTCCGCCGGCGCCCAGATCGCCTCCTGGACGGACGCCCTGCTGATCCCCGGCCGCCCCCGCGCCATCCTGGACGCCATGCGGCAGGCCGAGGCCCAGCTGCGCGACGTCATCACCCACAAGCGGCGCCACCCGGCGGACGACCTGCTGAGCACCCTGATCGAGGCGCGCGACGCCGACGACCGGCTCACCGAGGACGAGCTCGTCAGCCTCGCCTTCATCCTCCTCGCCGCCGGCCACGACACCACCGCCAGCATGGTCTGCAACGGCATCCTGGCCCTCCTCGACCCCCGGATGCACTGGGAACGCCTGCTGGCCCAACCCGCGTTGCTGTCCACCGCCATCGAGGAACTGCTCCGCTTCGACGGCCCGTTGCCGCTCGCCATCCGCCGGTTCGCCACCGCCGACCTCGAACTGGGCGGCGTCCACATCGCGGCCGGCGACTCGGTGCTGCTCTCGCTCGCCGCGGCCAACCGCGACCCCCGGCACTTCCCCTGCGCCGACGAGGTCGTCCTCGACCGCGCCCCCAACCCGCACCTCTCCTTCGGCCGCGGCACCCACCGCTGCCTCGGCATCCCCCTCGCCAGGCTCCAGGCCGACGTCGTCTTCGCCACCCTGCTCCGCCGCACCCCCAAGATCGAACTGGCCGTGCCCACCAGCCAGTTGACCTGGCGCCCGACGCACCGCACGCGCCGCCTCGAAGCCCTGCCCGTCACGTTCTAGCCCTCCGGACACCCCTCGTGCACATGCCCATCCCGAGCCAGCCGCTCCACCCCCGCTCCGCCGAGATCGAGGAGCAGGCGTACGACTGGGCCGCCCGGCACGGCCTCGTCGACGCCGCCGGCCACCACCGGCTCGCCGCCTCCCGCGTCGTCACCCTGGCCACCAGCTACTACCGCGCCGCGCCCTACCCCGAGATGGCGCTGCTGGCCCGCTGGTACGTCTGGCTGCTCACCGCCGACGACTGGTTCGACCGGGGCGGCCCCGCCTGGGACGACTTCCGGCGCGCCCTCGCCGAGGAACTCTGGCCACCGACCGCCGCGCCCATGTCCCCCGCCTGGCGCCGCCGCTTCGCCCGCCACCTGCGGGGCTGCCTCGCCGGCTACCACTGGCAGGCCGGCGTCCGCCTCGGCCTGCGCCCGCCGCCCACGCTGGCCCAGTACGTCGTCTGGCGCCGGCTCTCGTTCGGCGCGCTGCCGATCTTCCAGCTGATCCAGCTCGTGGAGCGCCGCGAGTTCGCGGCGATGCTGCTCGACGCGGCCCCCGTCCGGGAGTTGACGGCCGCGGCCAGCGACGTCATGGCGTGGACCAACGACGTGCACTCGCTCCCCCGGGACCTCGCCGCGGGCGAGCGCGCCAACCTGGTGATCCTGGTCCGCGACCGCCACGCCCTGCCCGACGACGCCGCGGCCACCGCCGCCGTCCAGCGGCTGATCGCCGCCCGCACCGACCACCTCCTCGCCGCCCGAGGCGACCTCCACCGCCTCGGCCCCGACGCCCGCCTCCTCGCCACCCGCGTCACGACCGCCGTCCGCGGCGCCTGGGACTGGCACCGCCACAGCGTGCGCTACCGCGCGGCGGCGACCACGGAGGCGGCGCCACGCTGAGCCGGCGGGCGTCGGGGCGTCGGGGCG
>NZ_SMKI01000777.1 GCF_004348415.1 Streptomyces hainanensis | reverse complement strand
GCGTCAGAGCTGTATAAGAGACAGGGCCGGGGCGGGTCAGCGGCGCCCGGCGAGGGAGCGGGCGAAGAACGCGAGGTTGGCGGGGCGCTCGGCCAGCCGGCGCATGAAGTAGCCGTACCAGTCGGTGCCGTAGGGGAGGTAGACGCGCATCCGGTGCCCCTCGGCGGCCAGCCGGCGCTGCTCGACCGGGCGGATGCCGTACAGCATCTGGAACTCGTAGGAGCCGGGCCGGCGGCCGAGGCGGGCGGCGAGCGACTGCGTGACGGCGATCAGCCGGGGATCGTGGGTGGCCACCATCGGGTAGCCGTCGCCGGCCAGCAGGATCCGCAGGCAGCGCACGTAGGCGCGGTCCACCTCGGACCGCCGTTGGTGGGCCACCGAGACCGGCTCCCGGTAGGCGCCCTTCACCAGCCGCACCCGGGCCCCGGCGGCGGCCAGCGTCTGGCAGTCCTTCTCGGTGCGGAACAGGTACGACTGCACCACCGCCCCGGTCTCGGGGAAGCGCTCGCGCAGCCGGGCGAGGATCGCCAGCGTCGAGTCGGTGGTGGTGTGGTCTTCCATGTCCAGGGTGACCGTGGTGGAGGCCGCGGCCGCCGCCTCCACCACCGGCAGCACGTGGCGCAGCGCGAGGTCGTCGCCGCCGGGCAGCGCCTGCCCGAAGGCCGACAGCTTGACCGACATCTCGGCCCTGGCGCCCAGGCCCTCGTCGGCCAGCGCCTCGGCGAGCCGCAGGTACGCGTCCCGGCTGCGCAGCGCGCTCGCGGTGTCCGTGACATCCTCGCCCAGATGGTCGAACGTCACGTCGAGCCCCTCGGCGAGCAGTTCCGACGCGGCAACGAGCGCCTCGTCCCGCCGCTCACCGGGGATGAAACGGTCCACGACCGGACGGGTGACGGGCGCCGCCGAGACGATCCGCCGGACGGTGTCGCTGCGTGCCGCCGCGAGAAGGACAGGTCCCAGCACGGGCACCTCCACGTAAAGAGTCGGCGAAGACGAACCGGACGGTGCGGGTTACCCGTGAAGGTAGGGAACGTCCGGAACACCCGCCATCGACAGCTGTCCTGCCGCCATGTCCGGGATCTCAGACATGTGTATGACCGCTGTACGAAAATGGTCGCGGAGGGCCCTGCCGGCCGCGACGGGACACGACAGGGCGGGGCCGGAAACGCGACAGGAAAGGTGACGGCCGAGGGATGCGGACGGAGTATCAGGACCTGGTCGACGAGGTCTCCGCGCTGCTCGGGACCCCGGCGACCCTGGAGAGCCGCGACTTCGGGCTGATCGCCTACGGCGTCCACGACAGCGACGACGACGGGGTGATGGACCCGATCAGGACGCGCTCCATCCTGCGCCGACGCTCCACGACGGCGGTGCGGCGGTGGTTCGAAAGCTTCGGCATCACCCGGGCCGCGGGCCCGGTGCGGATCCCGCCGGACCCGGCGGCCGGGGTGCTCACCGGCCGGATCTGCCTGCCGGTGCGGCACGGGGGCGTCGTGCAGGGCTACATCTGGCTGCTCGACGAGGGCGGCCTGCCGCTCGACGACCCGCGGCTGACCGCCGCGATAGCGGCGGCCGCCCCGATCGGCGCCCTGCTCGCGGCGGAGACGCGCGCCGGCGCGCGGGTGGGCGCGCTGCTACGCGCGGTCCTGACCGCCGACCCAGGCGACCCGGCCCGGCCCGAGCTGGCCGCGGAGCTGGCCATGGCCCTCGGGCCGGCCGCCGAGGGCCCGCTGACGGTGGCGGCGGTTCTCCCCTGGTCCGAGGACACCCCCACCGACCCGGCCCTGGCCCTGTCTCTTATACACCTCTGGACGCTGCCGACGTACACCA
>NZ_SMKI01000776.1 GCF_004348415.1 Streptomyces hainanensis | reverse complement strand
GTCGTGGGATTCGTTCGAGGTTCCCCGCCTCCCACCCGTCACGCCGGAGTACGTCATCCCGCTGCCGTCCCTGATCCCTCCGCCGTGAGGCTTCGGATCCTCCCCGGCGGGTACTCGGCCATCTCCTGACAGGCCCCGAACCGCGGGAGACGAAGAGATGGCAGTCACCGACACGATCCTCTGGTCGCGCGAGGACGGCCCGGACCGGGTCATCGAGAACCCCCTGCCCGGCCAGACCTACCAGCTCGAAGGCGACGGCACGATCCAGAACAACACGGACGTCCCGCTGCAGCTCTACGCCCAGGACGACTCGGCCCCCACCGACCAGATCGACCCGGGCCACACGGCCCCGGCCCCGCCGGCGGAGCACTTCAGCGTCTACTGCGTGGTCTAGACGGTCCCGGATCCGGATCACCGCACACTGTCCGAGGCGGTGCCTACACTCCCGGCCATGGACGACCGCCGCATCGCCGACGCCCTCGAACAGCGCGAGCCCGTGCCCTACCCGGGCACCTGGCTGCCCGCGCCCTTCCCCGAGCGCTCGGGCCACGCGGTGATCGCCCAGGACCCCGGGCTCAGCGCGCTGGCGGTGGACCGTGCCACCGGCCACGTCCGGCTCCTCGCCGAAGACGGTGGGGCGCCGCCGGAGTTGGTCAACTCGACCGTCCGCGCCTTGGTCGACTGCTCCCGCGCCTACGCGGAGGCGGCCGCCCGCGAGATCGACGCGGACGACGAGGACGCCGGGGACGCGCTCACCGACGCGCTACTCGAACGATTCCGCGCGATCGACCCGGCGGCGGTCGATCGCGAGAACGCGTTCTGGTCGGTCGCGGCGGAGGAACTCGGGTACGGCATCACCGGCTGAGCACGGCGCCTCCCGGGGGTAGCCAAGACACCCTTGGATGTAGTACTTCTTATACATGAGCGATAAGGTCCACAACAGACTGTCGGTGGTGCGTGCCGAGCGGAACGTGACGCGGCGGGCGTTGGCGGCCGCCGTCGGGGCGCACTACCAGACGATCGGGCACATCGAGCGCGGGCAGTACAACCCGAGCCTCGACCTGGCCCTGCGGATCGCGGCGTACTTCACGCTCCCCGTGGAGGCGTTGTTCTCGCTCGATCCGTTCCGACCGCTCACCGACGAGGTGTACGGCGGTACTTCACAGGCACCGAACACGAGCACACCGCAAGGGGGGGCCGTATGAGCGCCCGGCCGACCAGGTACGACGAGACCATGATCCGCGTCATGAACCGGGAGGAGGCCAGGAACTGGTACGCCGGCCACGGTCGGCGGCGGGCCTGGACGGTGGCGCACGTCGTGCTCACCGCCGCCACGCCGGCGGCGTTTCCGCTCGCCGGCGACAACGGGGCGCTGCTGATCGGCCTCGTGATCCCGCTGATCCTGCTGTGGTGCGTGTGCACCGGCGTGCTCAACTCCGCCACCCGCGGCCTGTTCGAACTCCGGGACCGTGCCCTGGACGAGCGGCAACTCGCTGACCGCGCCCAGGCGTTCACCGTCGCGCACCGGGTGCAGCTGTCGTTGACGCTGGCCGTCGTCGGCGGCCTCGGCCTCCTCCACCTGCTGGCGGACGAGGGCGTCTCCGCCGAGGTGCTGCTCGCCGCCCTGTTCGGTCTGGGCCTCACGCAGTGGCTGCTGCCGCTGTGGACCGCGGTGCTCCGCACGCCGGACGAGCCCGCGGACGACGACGTGGAGCCGGCCGCCGCCTGACCCCCTCGCCCCGGGGCCCGATAGGGCAGAGTGGCTGCCCGTGGAAGCACTGCGGGGCCAGGATCCGGTGGCCATAGGGGAGTTCACGCTGCTGGCGAGGCTGGGGGC
>NZ_SMKI01000775.1 GCF_004348415.1 Streptomyces hainanensis | reverse complement strand
ACGGAGCACCACCCATGACCGACCCGGCCATCACGGCGAACGGGCTGCGCAAGTCCTACGGCGACAAGACCGTCCTCGACGGCGTCGACCTGGCCGTCCAGGAGGGAACGATCTTCGCCCTGCTCGGCCCGAACGGCGCCGGCAAGACCACCACCGTGCAGATCCTCACCACCCTCATCTCCCCCGGCCCCGCCAGTGGCCCGATCCGGGTCGGCGGCCACGACCTCGCCATCCACCCGCAGTCCGTCCGGGCCGCGATCGGCGTCACCGGACAGTTCTCCGCCGTGGACGGCCTCATCACCGGCGAGGAGAACATGCTCCTCATGGCCGACCTGCACCACCTCTCCAAGCGCGAGGGGCGGCGGGTCACCGCCGAACTGCTGGCGCGCTTCGACCTCGTCGACGCCGCCAGGAAGCCCGCCTCCACCTACTCGGGCGGCATGAAGCGACGCCTCGACATCGCCATGACCCTGGTCGGCGACCCGCGGATCATCTTCCTCGACGAGCCGACCACCGGCCTCGACCCACGCTCCCGGCACAACATGTGGCGGATCATCCGCGAACTCGTCGCCGACGGCGTCACCGTCTTCCTCACCACCCAGTACCTGGAGGAGGCCGACGAACTCGCCGACCGCATCGCCGTCCTCAACGACGGCCGGATCGCCGCCGAGGGCACCGCCGAGGAGCTCAAGCGCCTCGTCCCCGGCGGTCACGTCAGGCTCCGCTTCACCGACCCGGCCGCCTACCGGAGCGCCGCCACCGCCCTGACCGACGCCGCCAGGGGCGACGAGTCCCTCGCGCTGCAGATCCCCAGCGACGGCAGCCAGCGCGAACTGCGCTCCGTCCTCGACCGGTTGGACACGGCCGGCGTCGAGGCCGACGAGCTGACCGTGCACACGCCCGACCTCGACGACGTCTTCTTCGCCCTCACCAGCACCACCGCCGACATCCCCCACCAGCCCGAGGAGACCGTCCGATGAGCACCGCGCAACTTCCCACCCAGCCGTCCCGGCTCACCCTCGCCGTCCGCGACTCCGCCACGATGCTGCGCCGCAACCTCCTGCACGCCAGGCGCTACCCGTCCCTCACGCTGAACCTGCTGCTCACCCCGATCATGCTGCTGCTGCTCTTCGTCTACATCTTCGGCGGCACCATGAGCGAGGGCATCGGCGGCGGCGGGCGCTCCGCGTACATCGCCTACCTCGTCCCCGGCCTGCTGCTGATGACCATCGGCAGCACCGTGATCGGCACCGCGGTCTCCGTCTCCAACGACATGACCGAGGGCATCATCGCCCGCTTCAGGACGATGGCGATCCACCGCGGCTCCGTGCTCGTCGGACACGTCGTCGGCAGCGTGCTCCAGTCGGTCGCCAGCGTGGTCCTCGTCGGCGCCGTCGCCGTGGCCATCGGCTTCCGGTCCACCGACGCCACCGTCCTGGAGTGGCTGGCGGCGTTCGGCCTGCTCGTGCTCTTCGCCATGGCGCTCACCTGGATCGCCGTCGGCATGGGCCTGGTCAGCCCGAACGCCGAGGCCGCCAGCAACAACGCGATGCCGCTGATCCTGCTGCCGCTGCTCTCCAGCGCCTTCGTCCCGGTCGACGCGATGCCGGGCTGGTTCCAGCCGATCGCCGAGTACCAGCCCTTCACCCCGGCCATCGAGACCCTGCGCGGCCTGCTGCTCGGCACCGAGATCGGCGTCGACGGCTGGCTGGCCGTCGGCTGGTGCCTGGGCCTCGCGGTCCTCGGCTACCTCTGGTCGACCGCGAGGTTCAACAGCGACCCGAGGTAACCGCCGTGACGACGCGGGGCGCGCCCCGCAGCCCGTCCCACCCCCCAGGGC
>NZ_SMKI01000774.1 GCF_004348415.1 Streptomyces hainanensis | reverse complement strand
GGATGGCCACGTCGGGGGCGGTGACGGGGTGGCTGCGGGAGCTGACCGGGGCGGAGTACGGGACGTTGGTGGCGGAGGCGGCGGCCGTGGCGCCGGGCGCGGAGGGGTTGTTGATGCTGCCGTACTTCGCGGGCGAGCGGACGCCGCTGTTCGATCCGGACGCGCGAGGGCTGGTGCTCGGGTTGACGTTGCGGCACGGGCGCGGGCACCTGTACCGGGCGGCGTTGGAGGGCACGGCGTTCGGGGTGCGGCACAACCTGGAGGCGATGGCCGAGGCGGGCGGCGCGCCGTCCCGGCTGGTGGCGGTGGGGGGCGGCGCGCGGGAGTTGTGGACGCGGATCGTCTCGGACGTGACGGGCCGGCCGCAGCAGGTGCCGCGACACACGGTCGGCGCGGCGTACGGCGACGCGTTCCTGGCGGCGGTCGGCACCGGGCGGGCCGCGGAACCGGACATCGCGGAGTGGAACCCGGTGGAGCAGGTGGTCGAGCCTGAACCCGAAGTGCACGAGGGGTACGGGGAGTTGTACCGGCTCTATCGGGAGCTGTACCCGGCGACGCGGGAGGCGGCGCACGCGCTGGCGCGGCGGCAGCGGGACGACGGGTAGCGTCGCGCGGTGGGTCCCGTCATGTGCGGTCCGCGCTACCGGCACCCCAGGCCCGGCGCATGAGCGACCGGTTCTCGTCCGGGGCCGGCAGTCGCTGGAAGCCCTCGGGGGCCTCGCGATGGATGACGTCTATTCCGTACCGGTGCAGCAGGGCGGTGTCCGCCGCGGCCGGCCGGACGGGGAAGAGGCCGGCGAGTCGGGCCAGCGGGAGGGGGCTGTGTGGCGCGTAGTCGAGCAACTGGCCCAGGGCCTCTCGGACGTGGTGGTGTCCGGCCTGGCTCTTGGCCTCTATCAACTCCGGCTCCTTCGCGTCCGGGAGGTATATGTCGCTGACGCCCGCGGAGCAGCGGTAGCGCGAGGGATGCCGGCCCTGTGTTTCGAGGTGTCGCCGGTACTCGGCCACGAGTTGGGATTCGCGCCGCTCGACCACCACCAGCCGGCCGGACCTGTGGTAGTCGGCGCGACGCGTGCGTCCCTCCTCCAACGGTACGACGCGCGCCGACGCGGGCGGCATCTCCTCGGAAGGTGAGGGCGGCGTCTCGCCCGGTTCGACCTCGCCGGTGCCGGGTGTGATCATGAACTCGTCGAGGACCTTCCGGGCCCTCTCCCCTCGCACCACCATCTGGCCCGGGAACGTGTGGGCCTCCTTGTAGCCGAGGACGCGGTTGAGGTCCTGGTAGGGGAATTCCGCGGGTACCAGGTCGAGCAGGCTGTACACGATGTGCCAACTCCTGCCGTCGGGGGTCGGCGGCCACATCAGGTCGGCGAACTCGCGGTTGCGGAAGATGACTCCGACCTCGCCGACCGCACGGACCCTGTTCTGCCCGGTGAAGAAGACGATGTCGCCCCTCGCCACGTCGGCCATCCTCGCGTCGTGGGTCGCCGTCGCTCCCCAGAAGCGGGCACGCCCCTCGGGGTGGCACTCGATGAGCGACCGGCGCTGCCGCGTGGTGAGTTGCTCGTCGAGACGCCGCTCGGTGAAGGAGACCTCCTGATCCACGGTGTCGGCCCAGTGCCGGCGGGTTTCGGGACTGCCGTACGACGGGGAGATGAGCACCCGCACCATGCGCTTCCTTCCGGAGGACTGGAGTCAACACGCAGGAGAGAAAGGGTAATTCACTCAAACGTGCGAAGAGTCACCCGGCCATGATCGCTCAGGCCCGAAAGGACACGAGCGAGCGCGTGCGCCGTCAGCGGGACGGCGGGTGGGGGCCGGGCTGGCAGGTGGGGCACCAG
>NZ_SMKI01000773.1 GCF_004348415.1 Streptomyces hainanensis | reverse complement strand
GGGGCGGGGGCGGGAAGTCGGCGACACGGAGGGCGCGTACGGCCCGCGGCGTGATCAGCGCGCCGGCGAGGATCACCGCGGAGGCGACCACGCACGCCGTCGTCCAGGAACTGCTGTCGTACAGAATCCCCGCCGCCAGCGCGCCGATCGCGCCGCCGACGAGCGCCGCCGCCTCGTAGAGGCCCATCCCGCGGCCGGTCTGTTCGCCGGCGGCCTCGGCGATCACGGCCTCCTGCACCGGCAGCACGGCCGCCCAGGCCACTCCGCTGAGGATCCACAGGACGGCGATGGCGTAGGGCCCCGGCGCCCAGGACAGGCTCAGCGCGAAGCCCGCGCTCGCCACCGAGGCGGCCGCCACCGCCCGGGCACGGCCGAAGCGCACCACGAACAGGTGCAGGCGGCCGGGCAGCAGGCCGCTCACGATCGCGCCGGGCAGGAACACGAGGGCGATCGCCACCACGTCGAGGTCGAAACCGTGTTGGAGGTGAAGCAGCAGGAGCATGCCCACGGCGGCCTCCGCCGTCATGGTGAACGCGACGGCCAGCAGCATGGGGCGGAGCCTGCGGCCGAGCCCGCCGAGGCCCACCGCCACGCCTCCGCGACCGGACGGCGCCGGCCGGGTGTCCCGGTCGGGGCTGGCCAACAGCGCCCCGGCGGCGAGGAGGCAGGCCGCCGCGCATCCCAGGAAAAGGCCGGTGAAGCCGATCAGGCCCATCAGGGACATGCCGACGACGAAGGCGATCCACGCGCCGTTCTCGCGAGCCGCCATCAGCCGCGGATACACGCCGGAGTCGTCGGCGAGGCGTTCGCCGACGATCGCCCGAAGCGTCACCCACAGCAGGGCGCCGCCGACTCCGCTGAGCACCGCGGCCGCGTAGGCGGGGCCGAGGGAACCGGCGAACGCGTAACCCACGCAGGCCACTCCGTACGCGGCGGCGCCGACGGCCGCCACCCGGCGGCGGTCCCTGGTGTCGGCCAACACTCCGGCGAACGGCCGGACCACGACGGAGACGGCCATCTCCAACGCGACCAGCACCCCGATCTCGGTCGGACCCGCGCCGAGGGCGACGCCCGCCCACAACGGCAGGAGGAAGTCCACCAGTTCGGCGGGGCCGTTGGTGAGGGCCGCGGCCAGCAGGGTTCGTGCCTCGCGCCGCGGCGACCGGGCGTCCGCCTGGGATATGGCCACGCACCCACGGTAACAGAACAAGTGATCTACAACGGAGGGGAATTACCATGCCGTCGTGCCCCGCCACGCCGATCCCGCCGAACGCCGCAGCCATGTGGCCAGAGCCCTGTGGCGCGTCGTCCTCCGCGACGGCCTGGAGCGCGCCACGGTCCGCGCCGTCGCCGCCGAGGCCGGCCTCTCGCTCGGCGCCATCAGCCACTACTTCTCCAGCCAGGAGCAACTACAGCTCTACGCCCTGAAGTTGGTCGACGAACGCGACAACGCGCGGCTCGCCGCGATCGACGAGAGCGGCACGGCGCGCGAGGTCGTCGAGCGGTACCTGTGGGCGCTGCTCCCGGTGGACGAGGACTCCCGCGAGACCAACCGCGTCTTCTACTCCTTCATGGCGCGGGCTCAGGTCGTGCCGGCGTTCCGCGAGATCGTCGCCTCGTTCGACGAGGAGGTGGTGGCCCTCTGCCGGCGCGCCATCGACCGGCTCGCCGGAGACGGCGTCATCGCCCGGGACCACGACCGGGAGACCCTGGTCGCCGAGTTCCGCGCGCTGACGGAGGGCCTGTCCTTCAAGGCCGCGATGTGGCCGGAGAACACGCCTCCCGACGAGATCCGCGCCGTGATGCGCGGCTGGCTCGACGCCCTCCCCCACCGCCCACCGC
>NZ_SMKI01000772.1 GCF_004348415.1 Streptomyces hainanensis | reverse complement strand
ACCGCTACCGGTTCGCGGTCCCGCCCGGGACACGTCTTCCCGTTGCGCGCCCGCACCGGCGGCGTGCTGGTGCGCAACGGCCACACCGAGGCCGCCGTCGACCTCGCCCGGCTCGCCGGGCTGCGCCCGGCCGCCGCGATCTGCGAGATCGCCGCCGAGGACGGCACCATGCTCCGGCTGCCCGCGCTGCGCCGCTTCGCCCGCCGGTACGGCATCCCGATCATCTCCATCGAGGACCTGATCGCCTACCGGCGCGCCGCCGGCGAGGAGGTCGGCCCCACCGTGCGCCGCGAGGCCGAGACCACGCTGCCCACCGCGCACGGCACGTTCCGCGTCCACGGCTACCGCTCCGCAGCGGACGGCGCCGAGCACGTCGCCCTGGTCGCCGGCGAGTTGGGCGACGGCGAGGACGTGCTGGTCCGGGTCCACTCCGAGTGCCTCACCGGCGATGTCCTCGGTTCCCAGCGCTGCGACTGCGGCCCCCAGAAGGACGCCGCCATGAGCCGGATCCAGGCCGAGGGCCGCGGCGTGCTGCTCTACCTGCGCGGTCACGAGGGCCGCGGCATCGGGCTGCTGTCCAAGCTGCGTGCCTACCAGCTCCAGGAGGCCGGCCGGGACACGCTGGACGCCAACCTGGAGCTCGGGCTGCCCGCCGACGCCCGCGACTACGCGGTCGGCGCCCGCATCCTGGCCGACCTCGGCGTGCGCTCGCTGCGGCTGATGACCAACAACCCGGAGAAGGTCACCGCCCTGGAGCGGCACGGCCTGCGGGTCAGCGGGCGCGAGTCGATGCCGGTGCCCCCGAACGAGCACAACCTGCGCTACCTGCGGACCAAGCGCGACCGGATGGGCCACGACCTGCCCTGGCTCGACCAGGGCCCCGGCGCGTCCTGCGGCAACCAGTAACCCCGAACCAGCACCAGGAGGAAAGAACGTGAGCGGCAAGGGAGCCCCCGAGCTGACCGTGACCGGCGACACCGACCTGCGGGTCGCGGTGGTCGCCGCCCAGTGGCACCAGACCGTCATGGACGGGCTGCTGTCCGGCGCCCTGCGCGCCCTGAAGGAACTCGGCGTGCCAGAGCCCGCCGTGGTCCGGGTGCCCGGCAGCTTCGAACTGCCCTTCGCGGCCGAGTCGTTGGCCAAGAGCGGCTACGACGCGGTGGTCGCGCTCGGCGTCGTCATCCGCGGCGGCACCCCGCACTTCGACTACGTCTGCCAGGGCGTCACCCAGGGCCTTACCCAGGTCAGTGTCGGCCACGCCATCCCGGTCGGCTTCGGCGTGCTCACCTGCGACACCGAGGAGCAGGCCGTGGACCGCGCCGGACTGCCGGGATCCACCGAGGACAAGGGGCACGAGGCCGCCACCGCCGCCGTGGCCGCCGCCACCACCCTCCGTGCCGTTCCACGACCCCGGCGTGGCTGACCCCCCGCCACGCCGTAGGGTAAGAACACCATGGCCAACAAGACATTCGACGAGCTCTTCGCCGAGCTCCAGCAGAAGGCCGCCGCCGGCGACCCAGCAACCTCCCGCACCGCGGAACTGCTCGACTCCGGGGTGCACGCCATCGGCAAGAAGGTCGTCGAGGAGGCCGCGGAGGTGTGGATGGCCGCCGAGCACGAGAGCGCCGACCGCACCGCCGAGGAGATCTCCCAGCTGCTCTACCACCTCCAGGTGATGATGGTCGCCCGCGGGCTCTCGCTGTCCGACGTATACGCTCACCTCTGACACCAGGGTCGGCGCGCGCCCCCGGCGCCCGGCTGACCGAGGACGACGGTGGCGGCCAGCGCCACGACACCGCCGGCCAGCGCCGCGCGGCGGAGCGGCCGCTGACGAGAGTGGTTGAACACCTGGGAAG
>NZ_SMKI01000771.1 GCF_004348415.1 Streptomyces hainanensis | reverse complement strand
GTCACCCGGTTGTCCCGGCCCGAAGTGCGCCTCCGGCCCGCCCCCGCACACGATGAGCGGGTCGGAGCGACCGATGGGAGCCACCCCGATGACCCGAGCCCGGCTGCGCACGCCGATCCTGCTGGCCGCCACCGCCCTGCTGACCGTCCCCGGCTGCGCCACGGCCGACGGCGACTCGGTCCGGGTGCGCCCGGCCGCCCGTCAGGACGCCACCGACACCGACGACCTCCCCCGGCGCTTCACCGACCAGCGCCTCGACTGGTCCGCCTGCCCCAAGCCGGACGCGGCCGAGGGCGACGGCGCCGCCAGCCCCTCACCGCTGCCGGACGGCGAGGACTGGGAGTGCGCCAGGATGACGGCCCCCCTCGACTACACGAACCCCGAGGGCGACACCATCGACATCGCCATGATCCGCGCCCGCACCAAGGCGAAGGGCGACGACCGGATCGGCTCCCTGCTCTTCAACTTCGGCGGCCCGGGCGGCTCGGGCGTCGCCACGCTGCCCGCCTTCGGCTCCGACTACGCCAAGCTCAACAGCCGCTACGACCTGGTCAGTTTCGACCCGCGCGGCGTCGGCGACAGCGAGGGCGTGCAGTGCCTCGACGACCAGCAGCTCGACGAGTACTTCGCCGCCGACGCCGACCCGCGGACGGCCGGCGAACGGCGCGCCTTCATCGACCGGCTCAAGGAGTTCGACCAGGGCTGCGAGGACCGCGCCGGCAACCTGCTGCCGCACCTCACCACCACCAACACCGCCCGCGACATGGACCTGATGCGGAAGGTGCTCGGCGACGACAAGCTGCACTACTTCGGCATCTCCTACGGCACCGAACTCGGCGGCGTCTACGCCCACCTGTTCCCGCGCCGCGTGGGCCGCGCCGCGCTCGACGCCGTCGTCGACCCCACCGGCAGCGCCGAGGACGGCGCGCTCGGCCAGACCGCGGGCTTCCAACTCGCCCTCGGCAACTACCTGGACGCCTGCGCCGAGAGCGACGACTGCCCGCTGGGCACCGACCCCGACAAGGCCGAGGACAAGCTCCGCGACTTCCTCGACGGCCTGCGCGACCACCCCCTCGACACCCGCGACCCGGACGACCGCAAGCTCACCCAGTCGCTGGCCTGGAGCGGCATCGCCCAGTCCCTCTACTCGCAGACCTTCTGGCCCTACCTCACCCAGGGCCTGGACGACGCCATGACCGAGGACAACCCGGACGGCACCGTGCTGCTCGCCCTCGGCGACTCCATGAACGGCCGCAACCCGGACGGCAGTTACAGCACGCTCCAGTCCTCGCTCACCGCCATCAGCTGCGCCGACTCCAACCAGCGCTTCACCGTCGACGACGTCCGCGACAAGCTCGACGACTTCGAGGACACCTCCTCCGTCTTCGGACCGCAGATGGCCTGGGGCCTCCTCAACTGCACCCACTGGCCCGTCGACGGGCAGCGCGCGCACCCCGACGTCAGCGCCGACGGCGCCCCCAAGATCCTGCTGATCGGCACCACCGGCGACCCGGCCACCCCCTTCGACGGCACCGCCCACATGAAGGACGCGCTGGGCGACGACGTCGGCGTGGAGCTCGTCTTCGAGGGCGAGGGCCACGGCGCCTACAACAGCGGCAACAAGTGCGTGCAGGACACCACCAACGACTACCTGCTGAACGGCGACGTCCCCGACGACGGCAAGCGCTGCAAGCCGTAGCCCGCGCTACGCGCTACACCTTCTGCCCCGTCGGCCGCACCACGACCTCGTTCACGTCCGTCCCCGCCGGCTGCGCCAACACCCAGGCCACGCAGTCCGCGACGGCCTCCGGCGCGAGCAACGGCCCAGGGCCGGGGCCCCCGTCCCCCCACCCCGAGG
>NZ_SMKI01000770.1 GCF_004348415.1 Streptomyces hainanensis | reverse complement strand
CACCACCGACCAAGCCTTCAAAGAACTCGGCTTCGACTCACTCACCGCCGTCGAACTCCGCAACCGCCTCACCACCACCACCGGACAACGCCTCCCCGCCACCCTCATCTTCGACCACCCCACACCCACCGCCGTAGCCCAATACCTACGCAGCCAACTCGTCGGGACGCACGAGGGCGGACCATCCGCAGTGGCGACGTCGACGCTGGTCGAGCTCAACAACCTCGAAGCCGCACTGGCCGCTGCGCCACCGGACGCCACCAACCGGATCGACGTCGTCAAACGTCTGCAAGCGCTGCTCCAGCAGTTGGATAACACGCGAAACGCATCGGAAACCGCCGCCCAACGCGACGCGATCGAGTCGGCGAGCCACGACGAAATGCTGGCTCTGATGGAAAAGGAGCTCGGCATCAACTAGGTCGGCTGAAGCCGCACTCGTTCCCTTACGTTGGAGGCAAGCGTTCAGATGGCAAACGAGCAGAACGACAAGATTCTCGACTATTCCAAGCGGCTCATGACGGAACTGCTGCAGACCCGCGAACGGTTGAGGGAGGTCGAGGAGAGGTCTCTGGAGCCGATCGCCATCGTCAGTATGGCGTGTCGGTATCCCGGTGGAGTGGTCTCCGCTGAGCATCTGTGGGAGTTGGTCGTCGAGGGCCGGGACGCGGTGTCGGAGTTCCCGACCGATCGCGGCTGGGATGTCGACGGGCTCTATGACCCGGATCCGGACAGCCTGGGCAAGTCCTACACCCGGCACGGGGGATTCCTCGCCGACGTCGCGGACTTCGACACGGAACTCTTCGGGATCTCCCCACGCGAGGCGCTCGCCATGGACCCCCAACAGCGCCACCTACTGGAACTCGCATGGGAGTTGTTCGAGCGCGCGGGCATCGCCCCGCCGTCGGTGAACGGAGTCCCCGCAGGGGTGTTTGTTGGCTCCATGGGGTCGGAGTACAGCTACACGACGACTCCCGGGGGCGGCAGCACCGAAGGTTTCGCGGTAACCGGTAACGCCGCCAGTGTGATCTCCGGTCGGTTGGCTTACACGTTCGGTCTTGAGGGGCCGGCGGTGACGGTGGACACGGCCTGCTCCTCGTCCCTCGTGGCGCTCCACCAGGCCGCTCAGTCCCTGCGGGCCGGGGAATGCAGTCTGGCCTTGGCCGGCGGGGCGTCGGTGATGACCAGCCCGATGGCCTTCGTGGAGTTCAGCCGGCAGCGCGGCCTGGCGGCCGACGGCCGGTGCAAGCCGTTCGCCGCCGCGGCCAACGGCGCCGGATGGGGCGAGGGGGTGGGTCTGTTGCTGTTGGAGCGGTTGTCGGACGCCCGCCGCAACGGCCACCCGGTCCTGGCGGTGGTACGTGGCTCGGCCATCAACCAGGACGGGGCCAGCAACGGCCTGACCGCGCCCAACGGACCCTCGCAACAGCGGGTGATCCGCCAGGCCCTGGCCAACGCACGCCTGTCCTCCTCCGACGTCGACGTCGTGGAGGCACACGGAACCGGCACCACCCTCGGCGACCCCATCGAAGCCCAAGCGCTGTTGGCGACCTACGGACAGGACAGGCCCGAGGACCAACCGTTGTGGCTCGGCTCGGTCAAGTCCAACATCGCCCACACCCAAGCCGCCGCCGGAGCGGCCGGCATCATCAAGATGGTCATGGCCATGCGACACGGCCTCCTCCCCAAGACGCTGCACGTCGACGAGCCCTCACCGCACGTCGACTGGTCTGCGGGAGCCGTCGAACTCCTCACCGAGGCCCGGGAATGGCCCGAGACCGAGCACCGACGCCGGGCGGCCGTCTCCTCCTTCGGCATCAGCGGCACCAACGCCCACGTCATCCTCGAACAAGCCCCACCCACAGACACCCCCACCAACG
>NZ_SMKI01000076.1 GCF_004348415.1 Streptomyces hainanensis | reverse complement strand
GCGGCGGCCACAAGGTCCTCGGCCGGGCCGCCGGACGAAAGACCCGCGCCGCCGCCGGCTACAGCTACCTCCACACCGCCGTCGACGACCACTCCCGCCTCGCCTACAGCGAAATCCTGACGGACGAACGCAAGGAGACCGCCACCGCCTTCTGGACCCGCGCCCAAGCGTTCTTCACCAGCGTCGGGATCACCGTCGAACGCGTCCTCCGCGACCAGCTACGAGACGGACCCGGTGGCCGATCCCACCGACGTGCTCAAGGCCGTCGGACTTCGACTCCCGGACGACGACCACCAGGACGACCGTCGAGAGTACGCACACGCCCTGGCCCGGCAGCTCCGCGAACGCTCCACCGTGCTCGCTGAACAAGCTCGTCGCGACGCGAACGCCGACCTCGGCTGGGCCGCTTCCTACGACCCCGAACCCGAGCCCGTCCCCGACACCGTCGCCTGGCGCGACCGTCTCGCGGCCGGCGGGCCGTCAGCCAGCCCGCCGCGCCACCCACCAGGCCGAGGACCAGGGCGACCGGGGATCGGGTGGCGACGAGCAGCAGCAGCCAGACCAGGAGGTAGAGCGCGAGGACGGTGAGTTGGAGCGGCGTGACGGCACCGAAGAGGGAGCGGTGGCGTGTTTCGCCGCCCAGCACATAGGCGCGTTCAGCGCTGGTCACGAGTTGTCCTCCTGCTGTTCTGCGGGCTCCGGGCCGTCGTCGGCCTCGGGCTGACGGGCCGGTGGTGGTTCGGGGCCCGTGCTGCTCGACGTGCCGGGGTCGCCGCCGCTCGGGCCGGGCGTGTCCGGGGCGTCGTCGCCGTCGTGCTCGGTGGCTTCGTGCGTCGCGGCGGCGGTCGCGGTCGCTCCGCCGCTCGCCCCTGCGGCCGCGGCGGTTTGGGCGGAGTCGACAGCCCCGTGGCCGCCCTGTGAGGAGGCGCCGTCGGCGTCAGGCTGGTCGTCCTGGTCGTCGTCGGCCGAGCCACCATCCGGCGAAGAACCGCCACCGCCGCTCGACTTCGAGGATCCGAGCCGGCTCATGCGGGCCTCGAACCGGTCCGTGACGCCGGCCATCATCTCCCCGCCGGACGGGTGGTCGACGGCCCCGCGCACCTGCGGGTCCATGCCCGTGGCTCCCGAAGCGCCCATCGACATCAACCACATCGCGACCGCCGGAAAGCTGTCGATCATGAACAGCCCCACGAGCAGGAACAGCAGAATGGCCAGGCCGTCGTCCTCGGGCCGGTCACGCATCAACCCGTCGAACGCGGTCCACAGGGTGTTGAAGAAGAAGTAGATGAAGGCGGGCAACAGCATCAGGCCGCCGAGAAGTCCCGCCAGGCGCCGCAACGCGGCCGACCACGGCGGGTACACCCAGGCGACCAGCACGAGCGGAACCAGCAACGCACCAAGGTGCAGGCCCCACTGGGCGATGGCCATCTCGATCAGCGTCACCACCCCCAGGCAGAGAATGGCGAGGAACAGGATGAGGGCGAGCACGCTGCCGCCGAAGACGCCCCAGTCACCGGCGGTGTCGACGATCAGCTGCATGAGCTGCTCGACCGCGCTTCCCGCGTGCGCCGTGCCCTCGTCGGCGAAGACACGCGCCAACTCGTTGGCCATCAGTTGGAGTTCCAGCAGGACCACGGGCCCGGCGGAGATCAGCGGCACGACGAACACCAGGCGCCAGCCCGACTGCCGCAACAGGTCGACACCGGAGGCGGACGCGCCCGCTGCGGCGCACTGGGCGGTGAGCCAGACGAGCAGGAGCGTGAGCAGGATCAGCGAGAGGCCGAAGCTGCTGGCGTACTGGGAGGCCCACCAGCGCTGGTCGAACGCCGGCGTGGTCACCCGCTCGCCCAACTCCTGGATGTAGGCGAGCAGGGTGACCGTCGACTCGGCCATCCCCGTCACCCACTCCTCGATGAAGTTCTCCGGCACGATGTCGTCGAGGCTCCCCGTGACCTGCTCGACCTTGTCCCGATGAACGTCACCCAGGTACTCGTAGACGCTGTTGACGCCGGGGATGTCGTTCAGCCTCTCGCAGGCCCACTCCCCGAGCAGCGCATCCTCGCACCCGCTGCCGTCGTCGGCAGCGGCGGCCGTCTCGGCGAAGCACAGGGACAGGGACAGGGACAGCAGCAGCGACATCAGGAGGCCGACAGTCCATCGTCGCCAAACGGGCACGGCCAGCGGCCCGTTCATCCCGCGTCTTCCGGCTGGGCTTCGTCCGGGCTGCTCTCGCGGGCGTCGGCGAAGGTCAGCCAGCCCGCGCCCAGGAGGGCGGCGCGCTGGGACAGCGAGGTGACGATGGTGCCCTCGTCGGGCGGCGTGACGGGCTCGTCGAACGGCCCACGCGTCAACTGGTCGACGCGCCAGTCCCCGTCGTGCCAGTTCAGGGCCATCCGCCCCATCTGCCATCGGGTCTGCACATGGATGGCTCGACCGTCCTGGTTCACGGTGCCCAGCAGGCACGGCATCCAGTAGTCCACCTCGAACCGGTCCGCGGTGGAGTCCTCGACGCGGTAGGCGCCGAGCGTCGGATGGCATTCGGAGAGGAACCTCGTCCCCTCGATGACGTCGCCGTTCCCGTTCAGGACGTGTCCTGTCTCCGTAAGACCGTGTCGCGCGCGGAACGCGACGGCGTCGGTGTCCAGCCGCCGCTTCGACGGCGGATTCGTCATGGCGTCCTGGACGTAGTCCCGCCGGTCGCCGGACGACATGCGGTGCAGCGCGAACAACGAGGAGGCGAAGGAGGCACCGGCCTCCACGGCGCCTTCCTCGCTGCGCGGGAAGCCGCGCGGCAGCCCGCGCAAGTCGCGGACGAAGGGGTGCTGACCGAGCCCGCCGTATGAGCCTGTTCGCCTGGCGCCGCAGAGTCCCGGGGCCGTCCCCGTCCGCGCACGACACGGTGACGGCCCCGGCCACCGGCGAAGCGGGAACCGACTTCAGCATGAGTGACGAGCGCATGCCCAGTCGCGTGCCGAGCCTTCACTTCACCGTTTCCATCGACGGCACCTGGCGGCCGGACGACGGACCCCCGTCCCAGCGCCACGCGCCGCTCTCGCTCGCACGAGAACACCTGCGTGAGCAAGCGGCTCGAGCCCTCAAGCGCCACAGCGTCCTGGAGATCACTGCCGCAGAGGATGCGGTGAACGCTGTCATCGCCCGCCCGCTCTCCCCCGAGCCCGGGCTCACCGTGCACGGCACGGCCTGCTTGACGGTGTCGGAAACCGACATCGCTCTCGCCGAGGAACACCTCCGACGCACACGACAAGAAGACCTGGAACGAGAGGAGTTACACCGTCGCATCGCCTTCCTCCGAGCCATCCTGTCCGACCCTGAACAGTGCACCGTCTGGTGGATCGACCAGTATGCGGACCGGCTCGCCGAGCTCGACCAGGTGAAGGCCGCGGTCGCGGGAATCACCCCGCCACGCGATTCCGCACGCGACACCATGCGGAACGAAGTAGCCCGTTTCGTCGATCAGTTACTGGTCGAGATGCGCACCCCGCAGCAACGCGAGGTGTTCCTCCGCGCCCTCACCCGGACCCTGCACGCGCTCGGCAGCACCGACCTACAGAACGCCGCAGCCCGTTGGATGTCCACTCGCCCCACCGAACCCGGAGCTGACACGGCATGAACTTACGTGCTCGACGCTGGCTACTCGCTCCACTGCGCCAGTGGCGCACCCACCGCCTCATGCGCCAGCACGGCCCGTCCCTCGACTACGTCACAGCCTGGGCGCTCGTCACCCTGTCCAGCAGTCCAGGAGAATTCGCATTCGTACAACAGGCAGCACACGAAGCCGGGTGTACCGGAAAAGCAGGACTTCACCACGACGACTGGAACACCCTCACCCCCCGCGAGCACATCCGCAGACAGCGCTGGCTCGAACGTCACGGAAGAACCCCGATACAGCAACTGGACGTTACCGAGGAACAGTTGTTGAACTCCGGGCTGCGAGTGGTCGACTGGGGGCCTCCTCCCGGCGCAGCACCTGACTGATCAACTTGTTTAAGCATTTTGGACAAAAATCTGAATTTGCCACGGACCCGTCTTCTGTGCGGGCCCGGTGGCGCGCTGTGAGCGCGCACGACGGTGGAGTCCACGCCCACCAGCCAGTCCAGATCGCCGTCGTGTCCGCGCGGACCCGGAGTTCGGTCAGGAGGCGGCGACAAGTGCCGCCTTGGGAACACGCGACGAACCGGTGGCAGACCGTCTGCCACGGGCCGAAGCATACGGGCGGATCAGGCCATGAATTGTTGCCCCGGAAGCGCCAGGTGATCACGTCGATGACCATCCGATGATCGGTCCGCCTCCCACCCCGACGGCTCGCTCAACGCCTGCTATTCGTCCGATCACCCACCCCGATAGCCAATACCAAATCAACAAACGACCGATCCATCAGCTACTTTTAAGCAGAGACCTTTTCCCCAGGGGCACGTATGGGGGGCGAGCGCTATGAGGCGACGCGAGACCTTTGATGCCGCGCTCCAATCCCCCCGCTGCGGCGGTCGCCGTCAGACACTCCCGTCATCCAGGCACCCCTGGATGACGGGAGCTTTTACCTCGGCACGCTCACGGATTATCTGCCCTCCAGCCAGGTGATTAGCCAGGCAACCAGCAAAGAACCGATGGCTCTGGCCACCCCGATGATGACGTGTCGTAACGCAAGCGTCCAGAGCCGCGAAACCCGAGGCATAGCCTCTTCCGTTGCGTCGGACGCTCCTTCCCCTTCGGCACGATGCGCCTTCCTCTTGGATTTCCACGACATGAGAACATCATGTCTGATGAGCAGGTGTTGCCATGCCGGAAACGAGCTGCCATCTCTCTGGAAACACTGACGTAGCGTTGCCAGTTTCGGCGGCAACGCAAGCAATGGCCGGGAGCACAGGATACGACCAGGCACAATGGGGTCAAGAGTCCATGACCCCGGGAAGAACATGAAACACACCCCCACGACAGGCTTGGCACCACTCAAGGATGACCTGGCCCCTGAGAGACGAGCCCTCGCCGAAGACCTACGCAAACTCTTCAGCAGGCTGAATGTGAGCGTGCGTAGATACTCGGCGCGCCACCACCTGAACGCAAGCACCGTGACGCGCTACCTCAATGGCGACCGCCTACCTCCGTGGAGCTTCATAGCGCACATCATCGAGGACATCGCCGAAGAAGAGGGCAAACCAGTCAAATCGGAGATCGAGGAGGCGCTTCGTCGCCTGCTCGAAGAAGCTCAACAAACAAACACGCGATCCCACGAGATCCACGCCCTCCAAGAGCGCCTCGCTCTTGCAGACGAAGAGACCCGGCGCATCAAAACTCGAGAAAAGGCTCTAACCGAAGCACTGCATGACCGAAGGCGCCAGTTGGTGGTCGCAAAAACCCGATGCCACAAGCTAGAAAAAAACCTGGAGCTACAAAAGCGCGCACATCAAGCGGAAGTCATCGTCTGGCGGGGCGAGTACGAGAAGCTTAAGTCTGAGCGTGAAAAACTTCAGGAAGAAATCTTGCATCTCCAGGAGGCGCTCGCAGTCGCAAGGGCTGAACTCATAGCTGCAGAGGAGCACTGTCGCGCTCTGGAGAACGAACTCGAATCCGCTCAGGAGTCGCATCCAGAGCATGGCCGGCAGTTCTCGCTCATGGACGTTCTAGAGGCTACGAACCGCACTGCGACCGTGCCCGAGTTGGTCGCTCTTGTGGGAGACCTGGAGACGCAGACATGGCGGGAGATGGCCACCGAGTTGGTGACATCCGTGAGCCAACAACGCGATGTGGCCGAAGTAGGATCACTACTGGCGAGCTTGTACAAAGAAGGTCTGCACTCACATGCTGAGGCCGCCGTGCCGGCCATGGTGATCAGTCGGCCCGCAGTGGACACGGCCGCCCTCCTAAAACACCTCGTGGCGGGCAGTCTCGAGGAACCAGTGGCGGCGTTACTTCAGGCGTCGGTGCGACTCCACGCACCAGAGGACATAGCTGTCATGGTCAAGTCGCTGTGCGTGGCTGGTCTCACGGATCAGGCGGTCGTGCTCCTGGGGGCCGCGGCCACCGTGAGGGAGGTATCCGAAGTCACAGCAGTGCTCTTGCACCTGATCGATCGAGTCCCCGAGGAATTGATCAACACTGCAGTGACCGTCGTGGCACGTGAGCGCCTATTCCCCGAGCTGGTCGACCTCATCATCGACTTGCATCGGGCAGGGCTTCGTCGCAACGCAACCACGCTGCAAAGAGTGGCCGCAGCCGAGCGGCCCGCTTCGGATGTGGCTGGCCTGATCGATGCGCTCCTCTGCGCCGAACTGGCCCCCGAGGCTCACAGCATCTTCTGGAACGCCCAAGAACGGAGCACCGGTTACCTGGTCACTCTCGTCTCGGCGATGCATACGGCCAGTATGCACAGCTCGGCTGCGGCCATCCTCGCGCAAGCGATCCAACGGCCAGTTTGGGAAATAGCAGCGCTGATCGTGGACCTCCGGACTGCCGGGCTGACAGATCACGCCTCGGATGTCCTTGTGATGGCCGTCAGAGCGCTGCCCGCTCCATCTATCACGCAGTTGATCGGGTGTCTCGATGAGCGCGACCCCTGGGACGGCGCCGTCGGTCACCTTGGTGCCGCTACTCGTGTCTGCAGGGCGCAAGAAGCAGTGCAGATGCTGACCGCTCTTCACGACTGTCGGCTGACGGTACACGCCGACGCGGTCTTCTGGTGCACTGTCGAGGAGCGCCCAACAGGCCACGCCGCGGCCTTCTTGTTGCATCTGGTTGCGGCCGGGCACCCCTGCTTGAGTGCCGAGACCCTGCGAAACCACGCGCAACGCCAAGGCGTATCAGCACTGGCCCCTTTCATTCTGGCGATGGACGCGGCAGGCCTTAGCAGCGAGTTGAATGCCGTGCTGCTTCCCATCATGACCCGTCCCGCGCTGGACGCGATCACGCTCATGAAGCAGATGCTCCGCATCGACGGCACCATCAACCCCAGCGCCGATCGCATCAATACGCGTCTGCTGCGGTGCGCTACCGATTCACAAGGTGTGGCTGACCTCATCAATCTGTGCATGGGGCTCGAAGCTGAGGGGATGTTCTCCTACTCCAGCGCCCTGGAGTACATGGTCATGGCTCCACATAACCCCATGGCCGACGCGTTCGCAGCGGAGTTGAGACGAATACGGCGGAAGCACCACCCAGGGTGGTGGACCCCTGCGTTCTGGAAAGACCCGGTTAGGGAGAACCGGTGACCGCCACTACCGTCAGCGGCTTAACTGTCAACGGAGTGTCGCGGTGGTTCGAACCGGCCAGTTGGGGGTGGTGTGTCCTACTCTACCAACCGACCGCGCCGGATCCCACCGCAACGCACTCGCCGATCGTTGACCGGCTCACGAGGCTGACCGCGACTCACGGCTTGTCTGGACTGTTCCTCTGCGCCGGGAACGATCGGCACATCGGTTGGACAGGCTCCGCTGCCCAGCCACTCGTCCCGCCGGGACGCACCGGTGAGCGTCGCGCCTCCGGACGAGCTTCCAGGATCGTGATCGCCGGGCTGCTGTTCCGCGATAGCGCTCGGCTGCGAGGTGAGCGATGAGATCGTGGAATTGGTCGAGCGTACGCTCCGCATGGTCCAGGGCATCACAGGGCCGGCGACATGCCGAGCCCCGTGAGGAGCACCAGCCGAGCTGCGACGAAGTAGGAGAGTCGCTGGAAGGCGTTGCGCTCCACCCAGTTTCGCTCGACCTGGCCGCCTCGGGCGCCGTCGCCCCCGAACGCGTCGTCTCCCACGTCCTCGACTGGGAACAACTCCCCGACGCCCTGCCCGAGAACCACCTCAAGCCCGTCTTCGTCCGCGACACCCACCCACCCCAGGCCGAACACTGACGAACGGCTCGCCCTTGACTGCCCTCTCCTGCGCGATTCCCCTTGAGGGTGGTGAGGGACGAATCCATATCAGCGGCAGGCCGCAGTCGGGTCCGGTCTGCCACCTGCGACTGGATCGAGACCGCCATCGACACCGACGAGGAACGGGCCCGTCTCCTGGGGGGTGAGTAACCGTGCACGGCCCCCTCAAGCGAGCCATCTCCACCGCCGAAGGCCTTCCCCCACTGATCTGGACCCACGCCGACGGCTACCAGTACTGCGAAGACGCCGATGTACTGGAAGCCTATGAACTGGCCATCTTCCGCCGCAGGCTCACCGAGATCGCCGCCTGATCACCGGCACCATCGCCCCGCACGCCGCGATACTGCCCGGCGACAGCTGGGTCCAACTCGTGCTGACCCAGCTCAACGGAGTACAGGCGTCGTTCGAGGCGCTGGCCCAAGCCCATCGATAAGGCCCCCCTGCCGCGGCCTTCCGGCGGAGGGCCGCAGCCGGTCTGCGGAGGCCGACAGCGGTTGGGTGACGAAATCAGCGGGTTCCCGTGGGTCGTTGATGAGCTGGCGCGCGTGGGCCGTGATCCCGTGGCGCGGGCCCGTGGTGTGCTGAGCGGTGAAGGCGGCACTTGACCAGCCGGCGGCGCACGGGCCGGCTACGGTCGCTCCTCTGTTGTCGAATCGGCGGGGAGGAGGTGGATGGCCTCGACGGGGCAGAGGTCGATGGCGTCCAGGGCCTCTTGGCCGAGGACCGGCGCGTTCGGCAGGAGGTGGGCGCGCTCGTCGGTGCCGAGGGCGACGTGGTGGGGGGGGGCGGTGGCCGCGCACAGGCTGGTGCCGATGCATCTGCCGGTGTCGATGGCGAGGCGGGCCGTCATGGCGTTCACCACCCCACGGGGAGGGTGCGTGGTGCTCGGGTGATCAGGCCGGAGGTCCAGGTGGGTGGGCCGGCGGCGTGGAGGGTTGGTAGGTGTCTGATCAGGCCGGCGAGGGCTTCCTGGAGTTGGACGCGGGCGAGTGGCGCGCCGACGCAGTGGTGGGCGCCGTGGCCGAAGGCGAGGTGGCCGTGCGTCGTTCGGGTCAGGTCGAGGATCTCGGGCTCGGCGAACACCGTCTCGTCGTGGTTGGCGGAGGACATGACCGCCATCACCGCCTCGCCCGCCCGGATCGTGACGCCGCCCAGGGTCACGTCCTCGGTCGCGACCCGGAGGTTGCCGCCCACGGTCGTCTGCGCGTAGCGCAGGAGTTCCTCGATGGCCGCGGGGATCAGGTCCGGTGACCGGCGTAGCGCGGCGTAGCGTTCGGGGCGGTCGAGGAGCAGGTGGACCATGCCGGCGAGCCGGTCGGCGGTGGTGCCGTAGCCGCCGGCCAGGAGTACCACGCAGAACGAGAGCAGTTCGGGCTCGGTGAGGGCGTCGCGGCCGTCGCGGGCGGCGATCAGGGCGCTGAGCATGTCGTCGGCGGGATGGGCGCGCTTGGCGGCGATCAGCCTGCGCAGGTAGTCCAGCATGTCTTCGACGGCGGCGTCGACCTCGGCGTCGGAGAGGGCGGTGACGCTGCGGAGGGCGTCGTCCCAGGCGTCGAGGCGAGGGGCGTCGGCGCGCGGGGTACCCAGCAGGTCGCAGATGACGGTGAGCGGCAGGGGCCGGGTGAGGGCGGGGACCAGGTCGGCCGGGGACGGTTGGCTGGTCAGCCCGGCCAGGAGGTCGTCGACCAGCCGTGTGATGTCGCGCCGCATCGTCTCCGCTCGGCGAGCGGTGAAGGCGGGTGCGACGAGTTTTCTGAGCCTGGTGTGGTCCGGTGGGTCGGCGGCCAGGATCGAGTCGGGGAGAGTCGTGGTCTGGTTGACGCGAGGGCCGCTGCCGCGGGTGGCGCGGCGGCGGCTGAAGCGGCGGTCGGCGAGCACAGTGCGGACGTCGGCGTACCGGATGACCAGCCAGGCGCCGTCGCCGCTGGGCAACCGAATCGGGGACACCGGCTCGTCGCGGCGGAGCTCGGTGAACAGGGCGATGGGGTCGAGCCCTTCGTCGTGGGGGAAGGGGAAGCTCAGGACGGGCTCGGGGCGGTCGGCCATGGGATCTCCCGTCGATGCGGTCAGGCGGTCAGGGGCGTTCGTACACGGAGACGTGATAGACGCTGTCGTCCGTGAGGGGGGTGCGGGACCAGGAGCCCCAGCGGTCCCGCAGTCGTAGACCGGCCTGGTCGGCCATCATGTTCCTCACCACCGCACACTGCCCGTCCCAGGCCTCCTGCCTCCGACCACGCTGGGCAACCACCGCGTGAGCCAGACCGGTCAGCGGCCCGGCCTCCCGCGGTGACCCGCTTCATCAAATACCTCAGACATCCCCCTCCCTAGCGTGGGCATTCAGCCATCGCCCCTCTGTCACGAGCCGAGAGGCAAACGGCCACCTTCCGCCACATGGTCTTGCCGCCCACCCCCGCCGCCGCGAGCGCACATCGCCCACGCACCGTCGTCGCCACCGGCTGGTAGAGCTCTCGCACTGGGGGCAGCGAGTGTTGTCCACGCTTCGCGCCACCCGGTGCCAAAGTGGGCAAATTCATCTGACAGTTGTTCCGGAGAAGCGATGCAGGCGCCGGCGGGCTGGTGGTTCTGGGCATCTACGACGTTCTGGTCCTTGTTCGGCCTTCATCTGCGAGCCCGAGTGGGCAGAGGGATCCCACATGACCTCATGGAATCAGATACTCTGATTCCATGAGGACGATGACGGCGACAGAAGTCGCACGCAACTTCGCCTCCGTGCTCGACCGCGCCGAGCATGGGGAAACGATCGTGATCACCCGCGGCGGGCGCCGCCTGGCCACTCTCTCCCCGGCGCACGCCGGCAACGGAGCCGCGATCAAGGAGTTCCTGGCCACCCACCCCGTCGACGAGGACTTCGCCGACGACGTGACCGCGGCCCGGGAGAGCGTGACCGACGAGATGAGCGCGACATGGCACGACGACTGATCCTGGACACCGGCGTCGTCATCCGGGCTGAGCGCGGCGGCGCCGGGCTCACCCAGCTGCTCGACGACGAGGACGACGTCACCATCGCGGCCGTGACCCTCGCGGAACTGCAGTTCGGAGTAGAGCTGGCGGACGGCACCCGGCGAGAACGCCGCCAAGCGTTCGTCGACGGAGTACGCGCCCTCATCCCCGTCGAGGACTACACCACGGACATCGCCGTCATCCACGCCCGCCTCCTCGCCCACGTCCGCCGCCAAGGCAAACCACGGGGAGCCCACGACCTCATCATCGCCGCGACCGCCGCCGCGACCGCCCGCACCCTGCTCACCACCGACGACAAGGCCGCCTTCGACGGCCTACCAGGCGTACACGCCACAGTCCTCGGGTGAACCCCTCCCGGGAACGCCAGGGGAACGCGAACCGACCGGCCCGAGACGACGTACGACAAGCGACGGCACGTCAAGTCGGATCAACTCTCACCAAAATTCCGCGAGTTAGAGAAGCGGAAGGGCCCCTGATCCGCGTTGCCGCAGGTCAGAGGCCGTATCGCTGGGGTGGCGGCGCCAGGGTTCGAACCTGGGTAGGCTGAGCCGGCAGATTTACAGTCTCCCCGGCATAAGCCCCTGACCAGGAACTTCCCGGCTCTTAGCGCCCGCTGTCCCATAAATACCCCACAGGTCGGGACGCTTGAGCCCCAAGGCGAGTCTCAGTTCCTCGGTCGACGAGTTCACATCTACCGCCGGCGGGAGAGCTCAGCGCAGTTGACAACCCTCAGACACGGGACGAGCGCGTACCTCCACGAACAGCCACGACAGCCCCTCGCCATGTCACTGCTCAAACGCTCATCTGCCTGGCTCCCTCCGTCGCACACCCCTCTGGCCATACAGGCGCGCCAGCGGCATGAGGAGACGAGTTGTTCCCTGGATGAATGAGCCCAAGGGCGTGGTGGGATTCGCTCCAAACCGGGCACCGCAGTCCGGATATGCCGATCGGCAAAGCGCCGCGCGAAGAACCACCGAGCCCACCAGGCCAGGCCTCTGTTGCGCACTCCCGGGCGGAGCGGAGGAGGTCGGAACGCGTAGTCGGTATGGGCGTGCTTCGGATGGCCCGAGCCGTGAAGGTGGGAGTTCGCACCTGATGAGTGCGGCTGACGCCTGCCCATGCCACCTGCCGCCGCCATGGCAGGCGGCCAAGCATGGAGGTGAACGGCCCGCAAGGCCCACACCCGCACAAGGAGTCCCCCATGCGACGCGTCGTAACCGCGCTCGTGGCAGTCGCCACGGCCGGGATCACCGCTCTCACCTTGGCCACTCCCGCCGCCGCCGCTCACGGAGAGCTCGTCTTCGGAGGTGGTCAGGTTGTCGAGAACCCGAGTGGCTGTGTCAACGCCTCCATCAGTCCGCTCATCCTCTTTAACCGAACCAATGAGTTCGCCCTCGTCTACGACGGTGCCAACTGCACCAGGAACGTGATCGCGGTTGTTCCCCCGGGCGGCCAAACCACACGGGAGTTCGGAGTGAGCGTCTTCGTGGCGTAGGCGTCCAACCCGCGAGGCGCCACCGGCGCCTTCGCAAAAGCGCGTAACGGCGCTCTTCACAGTCCGCTTGGGCTGAGAAGAGCGCCATTGCCGTGTGAGGGGATAGGGGTCGTGTCGCTACGGCCTCGCACGGAGCTGACCCGCTGGTGCTGACCGGGCACTCGGACCCATCGTGCTCGCCGTGGGGGGCGGCCGCGCAAGCCGGCTGGTGTCAAGCGAATCAACGCGATAACGGATCGCGCGCACGGTGAGCGCCCCGGTCCTCGTCATCCGCCGGCCGCTTACTTCCACCGGCCGAATATGTGGCATCTGGGCGGCTTTGCATTTGAAGGTCCGATATGCCGGCCACAGGCTGTGGGTGAGACCGCGCTACCGAAGCCTGCGGTGAACTGGATGGAGGTCCCTGATGGAAGAGCCCATGACGGAGTCGGTGGTCAAGGAGCCCTACGAGCAGCCGATGCTGGTGGAGGTGGGGTCGTTCAGCGAGCTGACCGCCGCGGGCGGGATCGACCGCAACGACTTCTTCGACTCCTACGCCTGAGCCGGCGTCGCGCCATGGCACACGGAGAAGAGTCGGGTCATGGCCGTGACTGGTTCGCGGTGCTGCCGGACTGCGACGCGGCCTGGGCCGCGATCGCCTCGGTGGCACCGCGTCAAGTCGTGTCCGCGTCTCACGCTTCGGGTCGGCCCTGGCTGGTCGAGCCCGGCGGCGCGGGTGGGCGTGGCAGCCGACGGAGGGGCGTCGTCGCGGAGGCGGGCCCGGTCCGGCTGGCCGTGTGGGGGGACTGTCCGCCGAGCCAGGGACGGCTGGCCGAGTTGGCTGGCCGCGTCCGATGCCTCGAGGACCTGGACCGGCTGCCGGGCGCGATCCCCGGCAGTGTTCACCTGCTGGCTTCGGTGGACGGGCGGGTGCGCGCCCAGGGCACTGCCTCCGGGCTGCGTCGGATCTTCCACGCCCGGGTCGGTGGTGTGACGCTGGCCTGCGACCGCTCCGACGTACTGGCCACCGCGATGGGCGCGGGTCTTGACGAGGAGGCGCTCGCGCTGAGGCTGCTGGAGCCGGCGGTGCCGCACCCCTTGGAGGAGCGTTCCGTGTGGCGGGGCGTCCATGCGGTCGGCGACGGCTGGTGGCTGCGCCTTGACCAGGACGGCTCCGCCCGGTGCCGGCAGTGGTGGACGACGCCCGAGCCCGAACTCCCGCTGGCGCGCGGCGCCCACTCGGTGCGCGCCGCGCTGGGCGCGGCGGTCGCGGCCCGCACTGCCGGCGGCGGGACCATCAGCGCGGACCTGTCTGGCGGGATGGACTCCACCTCCCTGTGCTTCCTGGCCGCCGGCGGCCACGCTCGCCTGCTCACCTGCACGCGCACCGGAGGCGACAGCTCCCACGGCGACGCCGCCTGGGCACGGCAGGTCCCCGCCCACCTGCCCCGTGCCGAGCATCTGTTGATGGACTGCGCCGACCTGCCGCCGTTCTTCGCCGGCATGCTCGCCTTCGGCCATGACGCCGACGAGCCAGTGCGCGGCGCTCGTGCCGCCGTCTATGCCACGGATCTGGCCCGCCGGATGGCCGCCGCCGGCTCGCGCCTGCATCTGTGCGGCGAGGCGGCCGACCAGGTGGTCCAGGGATTCCCCTCCTACCTGCACACCGCCGTCCGCACCGCGCCCACCGTGGCGATGCGTCATCTGCGGGCCCTGGCCGCCCACCGCCGCTGGCAGGTGGTCCCGATGGTGCGGGCCCTGGCCGACTCCCGCACCTACCCGCGATGGCTGGCCGCGACCGCAGGTGATCTGCCCCCGCTGTGGCAGCACAGCGGCCGCCCGGCAATGGGCTGGCAGTTGCGGCCTGGCATGCCGCCGTGGGCCAGTGACCAGGCCGTCGCCACCGTCCGCGGCCTGATCCGCGACGCCGCCCCCGACGCCCGGCCGCTGGCCGGCTCGCGCGGCCAGCACACCGTGCTGATGGTGATCCGCTCCGCCGCCCGCATCGCCCGCCACCTCGCCGGCATCACGGCCGACGCCGGCACGCCCACCCACTTCCCCTACCTCGACGACCAGGTCATCGACGCCTGCCTGGCCGTGCGGCTGCACGAACGCACCAGCCCGTTCGTCTACAAGCCCCTCCTCGCCGCGGCCATGCGCACCATCGTGCCCGACGTCTTCCTGGGCCGCCGCACCAAGGGCGAGTTCACCCTCGACGTCCACACCGGCCTACGCCAACGCCGCGCCTCGTCGTCGCGCAGCCGGCGCAGGGTGCGCCAGATGCTGCTCTTCACGGTGCCGACGCTGATGTTCAGCGTGTCGGCGATCTCGGGGTCGGTGCGCCCCTCGTAGTAGCGGAGCACCAGCATCGTGCGCTGCTGCTCGGGCAGTCGTGCCAGCGCCTGCCAGAGCACGGTGCGCAGTTCGGTGCCGCGCATCGTGTCCTGCTCCCCGGGCGCCTCGGGCAGTTCCTCGGTCGGGTACTCGTTGAGCTTCCGCCGACGCCATGCACTGATGTGCAGGTTCGTCATGGTTCGCCGTAGATATCCACCAACGGCCGCCTTGTCGCTGATCCGGTCCCAGGCGCGGTACGTGGAGAGCAGCGCGCTCTGCAACAGGTCCTCGGCCTCGTGACGGTCACCGGTCAGGTGGTAGGCCGTCGCGTACAGGGAAGCGCGGCGCTCTCGCACGTAGGCGGTGAACTCCGCCTCCGTGGCCCCCTCGCGCCGCACGGCCCTGCCGCGACCGCCCATCCCCCGGGGGAAATCCCCCTCAGCGACCACCGCGGTGAGGTGCGCCGGTCGCTGCTGACGCCCGATGCCGCGTCGACCCCCAAGCCTGTTCGCGGCACCGGACTTCTCCCCACACCGGACGGGAACCACAGCGGCGGAAGTGCGCGTCCCACTCACCGTCGTTTCGGTGACGCCGTGCGTTGCGCTCATCTCCGCTCCCCCTCGTCTGTCCGTCCTGCTCCTCTTTCCTGGTGAATACAGTGCCGGGCCAGTTTCATCAGGGGGTCCCCCAACTGTCACAGCGGTGTCACAGGGAGCGCGCATAGGACCAGCATCCAAGCAGGAAATAATCAGCGGGGCATAGCGGGCAGTCGAACTCCCGCTGGTCCATACGACACAATGTGCCGGTGGCTTTCCTGTTGCTGATCGAGGACGACGAGGCGGTGCGCACGGCCCTGGAGATGAGTCTGACTCGTCAGGGGCATCGTGTGGTGACCGCCGCGACGGGTGAGGACGGCCTGAAGCTCCTGCGCGAACAGCGGCCGGATCTCATCGTGTTGGACGTGAACCTGCCCGGTATCGACGGCTTCGAGGTGTGTCGGCGCATCCGCCGCACCGACCAGTTGCCGATCATCCTGCTGACCGCGCGCAGCGACGACATCGACGTGGTGGTGGGCCTGGAGTCCGGGGCCGACGACTACGTGGTCAAACCCGTCCAGGGCCGGGTGCTCGACGCCCGCATCCGCGCGGTGATGCGGCGCGGCGAACGGGAGGCCAACGACTCGGCGACGTTCGGTGCGATCGTCATCGACCGGGCGGCCATGACGGTCACCAAGAACGGCGAGGACCTCCAGCTCACCCCGACCGAGCTGCGCCTGCTGCTCGAACTGAGCCGCCGCCCCGGCCAGGCGCTCTCCAGACAGCAGTTGCTCCGGCTGGTCTGGGAGCACGACTACCTGGGCGACTCGCGCCTGGTGGACGCCTGCGTGCAGCGGCTCCGCGCCAAGGTGGAGGACGTCCCCTCGTCGCCCAAGCTGATCCGCACCGTGCGCGGCGTGGGATACCGGCTGGACGCGCCTTCGTGAGAGAACGGGTGAGCGGCTGGACACGCCGGCTCCGGAGGCTGCCCAGCCTGCGGCTGCGCCTGGTCACGGTGTTCGCACTGGTGGCCCTGGGGGCGGCGGTCTCCGTCTCGGGCATCGCCTACTGGCTCACCCGGGACGCGGTGCTCACCCGGGCGCAGAACGCGGCGCTCAAGGACTTCCGCAAGTCGCTCAGCGACACCGCGGGCGCCCTGCCGGAGAACGCCACCTGCGACGACCTGCGCGGCATGGCGGCGGCCGTGGCGAACAACACGATCAGCTACCAGGTGGTGCTCGTCGACGACCGGAGCGCCGGGCCGATATGCGAGGTCGAGTCCGACCCGCTCGCCTTCAAGCTGACCATGGTGCCGCGCGCGTTGATCGAGGCCGTCCACGAACGGCGGGACGACGACACCCCGGACGCGCCCTACCACCTCTACTGGCAGCGCGTCTCCCGCGACGGCGACCCCTTCCTGATCGCCGGCACCCGGGTTCTGGGGGACGGCCCGACCGCCTACATGCTCACCTCGCTCGCCCCGGAGCGCGACGACCTCGACTCGCTCGCCTGGTCGCTCGGCACCGCGACCGCGCTGGCCGTCGTCGGCTCGGTGCTGCTGGCACAAGCGGCCGCCACCACGGTGCTGCGGCCCGTGCAGCGGCTGAGCGACGCCGCCCAGCGGCTCGGCGAAGGCCGGCTCGACACCCGCCTGGAGGTGCGCGGCGCCGACGAACTCGCCCATCTCACCCGGACGTTCAACAGCGCGGCGGAGTCCCTGGAGCGGCAGGTGCAGGACCTCAGCAACCGGGAGGCGGCCAGCCGCAGGTTCGTCGCCGACATGTCGCACGAGCTGCGCACCCCGATGACCGCGATCACCGCGATGACCGAGGTCCTGGAGGAGGAGGTCGACAACCTGGATCCCATGATCGCGCCGGCCGTGCAGCTGGTGGTCAGCGAGACCAGGCGCCTCAACGACCTGGTCGAGAACCTGATGGAGGTCACCCGCTTCGACGCCCGCACCGCCCGGATGGTGGTGGACGACGTCGACATCGCGGACCAGGTCACCGCCTGCATCGACGCCCGCGCCTGGCTGGACGCCGTCGAGGTGGCGGCGCCGCGCGGCATCATGGCCCGGGTGGACCCGCGGCGGCTCGACGTGATCCTCGCCAACCTCATCGGCAACGCGCTCAAGCACGGCGGCTCGCCGGTCCGGGTCACGGTCACCGAGGAGTCGACGGACGAGCCGGACCAGCGGGGCTACGTGGTCTTCGAGGTCGCGGACCGCGGCCCGGGCATCCCGGAGGACGTCCTCCCGCACGTCTTCGACCGCTTCTACAAGGCCAGCGCCTCCCGGCCGCGCTCCGACGGCAGCGGCCTCGGCCTGTCCATCGCCCTGGAGAACGCCCACCTGCACGGCGGCGAGATCAGCGCGCGGAACGCCGCCGAGGGCGGCGCCGTGTTCACGCTGCGGCTGCCGCGCGGGGCCAGGTCGGACGACGAGGGCGACGCCGAGGGGCCGGCGGCGGACGGCGCCGCGGCCGGGCGCACGCCGGGGCCGCGGTCGGCCGAGGAACCACCGGCGGCCACGGCGGCGAGCGGCGGCGAGGGGGAGGAGATCAGGTGACGGGCAGCACCAGGCCGGCGGGGCGGTCCCCGTCGCACTCCCCCCCGCGATCCCCGCTGCGGTCTCCCAGGTCGGTCGTGATCCGCGCCGTGCTGCTCGGCGCGCTGCTCGCGACCGGCGGCTGCGGCATCCGCGCGACCGACGTGCCGGTGGACGCCGGCCCCGCGCCCACCCGCACCACGTGCGACGCGCCGGCCGAGGCGGGCCCGGCCGACCTGCGCACCGACGTCTACCTGGTCTGCGGCTCCCGGGTGAACCCGGTGCAGCGCAACATCGAGCTGCTGGCCGACACCTCGGACCGGGTCCAGGTGGCCAAGGCGCTGCTCGCCGAACTCCAGGCCGATCCCGGCCGGGAGGAGCGGGCCGCCGGCTTCGACAGCGAGGTGCCCTCCGACCTCGCGGTGACGGGTCCGGCCGCCAACGACCCGGCCGAGGCGCTGCGGCTCAACAAGCGGCCGAGCGACCTGCCGGCCGCGGCCCTCGGGCAGCTGGTCTGCACCTTCGCGCACAGCGACGAGCTCGGCGACGGGGGCACCGTGATGCTCGGCGGCCCGCTCGACTCGCCACACGGCGGGCAGCCCAAGCGGTACCGCTGCTCCACGGCGATGTGGGGCGGCGCCCCCGGCCTCGACCCGCCGGTGACCTCGATCGACTGACGCCCGGGCCGCCCGGTGTGCGCGACTCGTGTGGACCGTGCGGCCGTACGACGCACGTCACACCGGGGGCGCGGAACCGGGTTCCCGGTGATCGCGTCCTGCTCTGCGTGCAGCAACGTCCCGCGGGCTCGTCCGGGCCCGGCGTCAGCCCACGCGTCCGGATGACGGCTCTTGTCCTCCTCACCCTCTACCTGGCGCTGACGGCCTACCTGTCGCTGCGGCCGCTCGCCGTGCTCTGGGTCTCGCCCACCAACGTCGAGCCGCTCACCACCATCCGCGCCCTGCTGCGGAGCGGGCCCGAGGAGGCCGTCCCCGCCATCTCCGCGGGGATGCTGCGCCTGGCCCCGCTCGGCCTGCTGCTGCCGCTGCTCGGCCACCGGCTCGGCGGCACCCGTCTCGCCTCGCTGTGCCGCACCGTCTTCGCCGGCGCGATGATCGCGCTGGCCATCGAGATCGGCCAGTCGCTGGTGCCCAGCAGGACCCCCGACGTGGACACGGTGATCCTCAACGCGCTGGGCATCGCCCTCGCCCACCAGCTGGGGTACGGCCCGCTGCGCCGCCGGCTGCTCCGCGGCCCCGCCGCGCCGGCGCCCGGCCCCCGGCCGGCGCCGCGGGCCGCGCGGCCCGGCGACGCCTGGGCGCCGCGGCGGGCGCGCGTCGAACACGAGTTGGTCGTCTCCTCCCGCGCCTGACCGTCGGGACGCCGAAGCGGGCCGCACCCGGAGGGGTGCGGCCCGCTGGCGTGGGGGGCGGGGCGCCGACGGTCGGCGGCTCAGAGGAGGTGCGCGCTGCCCAGCAGGTCACCGGCCGGACCGAGCACGTCGCCGGCGTCGCCGAGGTCGACGGAGTTCGGGTCGCCGAGGGGCATGCCGCCGAGCAGGCCCTGGACCGAGTCCAGGGTGTCGTCGGAGCTGCTGGTGTGGGAGAGGGTGTCACTGGCCAGCGGCAGGGCCTCGGAACCGTTGTCGAGCAGCTGGGTCCCGGTCTCGACCACGTTGCCCGCGCCGTCGGGCAGCACGTCGGTGGCGCTGTCGGCGGGCAGGGTGCGCACCACGTCACCGGCGGCCGACTGCAGGTTCTCGAGGTTGGCGGCGGTGGCGGCACCGGCGGCGGACGCGGCGATGGCGGCGCCGAGCGCGGCGGCACCCAGGGTCTTCACGGTTGACTGCTTCATATGCGTTCTCGTCCTTGAGTGGGGTTGCGGTGGTTCCAGCGGCGAGGTGAAGGTAGCCACTGCGACGCCGCTCCCGCAATGAATCGAAATGCGCGCCGCTACCCGTAACCCGGCCGGCCCCACATGTCGTACCGGGCGCCGCCGAATTACACCCGTCCGCACGTCGCAGCAGGTCAGGACGACAGGGCGGCCGAGTTGGAGAACAACCATTCGGAACGCAGCGCCGCGTAACCCGGTTTGATCACGTCGTTGATCATGGCGAGACGTTCATCGAAAGGAATGAACGCGGACTTCATCGCATTGACCGTGAACCACTGAAGATCGTCCAACGTGTAACGGAATGTCCGGACCAGATGGGTGAATTCGAGGGTCATGCTGGTTGCGCTCATCAACCTGTTGTCGGTGTTGACCGTCGCCCGGAAACCCAACCGGCGGAGCAGACCGATGGGATGGTCGGCGTAGGATGCGGCGGCCCCCGTCTGGAGGTTGGACGTCGGGCAGAGCTCCAACGGGATCCGCTTGTCGCGCACGTACGCCGCGAGCCGGCCCAGCTTCACCGAGCCGTCCTCGGCGACCTGGATGTCGTCGATGATCCGCACCCCGTGGCCGAGCCGGTCGGCGCCGCACCACTGGAGCGCCTGCCAGATGGAGGGCAGCCCGAACGCCTCGCCGGCGTGGATGGTGAAGTGGTTGTTCTCCCGCTTGAGGAACTCGAACGCGTCCAGGTGCCTGGTGGGCGGGAAGCCGGCCTCGGCGCCGGCGATGTCGAAGCCGACCACGCCCAGGTCCCGGTAGCGGTTGGCGAGTTCGGCGATCTCCAGCGCGCGGGCCGCGTGCCGCATGGCGGTCAGCAGCGCCCCGACGCGGATCCGGTTCCCCTCGGCGGCGGCCAGCCGTTCCCCTTCCCTGAAGCCCTCGTTGACGGCCTCGACCACCTCCTCCAGGGTGAGCCCGGCCTCCAGGTGCTGCTCGGGCGCGTACCGGACCTCGGCGTAGACGACGCCGTCCGCCGCCAGGTCCTGGACGCACTCGGCGGCGACCCGGACCAGGGCCTCCCTGGTCTGCATGACGGCGCAGGTGTGGGCGAACGTCTCCAGGTACCGGACCAGCGACCCGGAGTCCGCGGCCTCCCGGAACCAGGCCCGGAGCCGGTCGGGTTCGGTCTCGGGCAGCCGGTCGTACCCCTGCTCGGCGGCGAGTTCGACGATGGTGGCGGGCCGCAGCCCGCCGTCGAGATGGTCGTGGAGCAGCACCTTCGGCGCGCGCCTGATCTGCTCCTCGTCGGGCGGCGGGCTCTGACTGAACGCTGTCTGCATGCCGAGAGCCTATGCGCGTAGACCCCGGACCGCAGCGAGCCCCACC
>NZ_SMKI01000769.1 GCF_004348415.1 Streptomyces hainanensis | reverse complement strand
GTGCGTGGGCTGGGCGGGGCTGGCGTCAGGCCCTGGCGGCTGAGGTCTCGCCGGCCCCCACGGCGAGGTGGGTCCCCATGCCGAGGTGGGCCCCCATGTTGAGGTGGGCCCCCAGGGCGAGGTGGGCGCCTCGCCAGCGCCGGCGCAGGCGGCGGTCGTGGCTGACGACGACGAGGGCGCCCTCGTAGTCGGCCAGGGCGGCCTCCACCTCCTCGACGAGGGCGGGCGCCAGGTGGTTGGTGGGTTCGTCGAGCAGCAGGACGTCCCACGGCTCGCTGAGCAGGCGTGCCAGGGCGAGACGTTGTCGCTGCCCGGTGGAGAGCCGGCCGACCGGCACCGCGAGCTGGTCGCGGTCGAACAGGCCGAGGGACAGCAGCCGTTCGGCGTGGTCGGCGGCCTCGCCGGCGCGGCCGCCGGCGAAGGCGGCCAGCACCGTCTCGTCCGGCCTCCCGGGCATCGGTTCCTGGGCGAGGTAGCCGATCGCGCCGGCTCGGGCGACGCTTCCGCCGTCGGGCGCGACGTCTCCGGCGAGGACGCGGAGCAGGGTGGTCTTGCCGGCGCCGTTGGGCCCGGTGACCAGCAGCCGCTCGCCCGTCGTGACGGTGAGGCTCGTACGGTCGAGCCGGCCCGCGACGGCGACGCCGGCGGCGTCGAGCACCACGCCCCGCGCGCCCCGGGTGCGCGTCACCGGGGCGAAGCGCAGCGGCTCGGGCGGCGGCGGGACCGGGTCGGCGAGGAGGCGGCGCAGCCGTTCCTCGGCGTTGCGCACCCGGCTGGCCAGCGACTGCTGCACCCGGCCGCCCGCCCGGTCGTAGGCCATCTTGTTGCCGTCCCTCATCGGACGGCCGGGTGCCACCTGGCGGGCGGTGGTCGCGGCGGCCTCGCGGAGCCGCTCGACGTCGGCCCGCCACTGCTCGTGCGCCTGGGCCCGGCGCCGCCGCTCGGCGGCCCGCTCGGCGAGGTAGCCGGGGTAGCCGTTGCCGTACCTGACGACGCGGCGCCGGTCGGCGTCCACCTCCAGCAGGCTGGTGGTGACCCGTTCGAGGAAGACCCGGTCGTGGGAGACCGCCACGGTGGTGCCGCGGCGGCCGCGCAGGTGCTCCTCCAGCCAGCGCAGGGCGTCGTCGTCGAGGTGGTTGGTCGGCTCGTCGAGCAGCAGCACCTCGGGCGCGGCCGCCAGGAGGGCGGCCAGCCGCAGCCTGACCCGCTCGCCGCCGGACAGGCCGCCGACGGCGCGGTCGCGGCCGACCAGGCCCAGGCCGAGTCCGTGCAGCGCCCGCTCCACCCGGGCGTCGGCGTCGTAGCCGCCGCGCAGTTCGAAGACGGTCAGCAGGTCGCCGTACTCGGCCAGGCCCGACTCGTCGCCGCCGGCCATGGCGGCCTCCAGCCGGCGCATCCGCCGCTCGACGGCGCGGAGGTCGGTCAGCGCCCGGTCGACGACCTGCTGGACGGTCGCGTCCGCCGGCAGCCGCTCGTCCTGGGCGAGGTAGCCCACGCCGCCGGCGGCCTGGACGACGACCTCGCCCTGGTCGGGCCGTTCGCGCCCGGCGAGCAGGTGCAGCAGGGTGGACTTGCCGGAGCCGTTCTCACCGACGATCCCGGTGCGCTCGCCGGCGGCGAGCGAGCAGGTCACCGAGTCAAGAACGACCCTGCCGTCGAAGGACTTGCCGACCGCGAGCGCGGTGATCTGGGTTGGGGTTGGCATGCGAGGACTCCAAGGCATTCGGGAACGAGGCGGCCGTGAGGGACCGCGCGGCCTGGCGAACGCTTCGGAAGAACATCGACTACTCCACTAGTGCGACAACTGCTGCATTAAGATGCACAACGCCGTCCCCCGAGCAACGGACCAACCAGTGACGACTCCCACACCCACGGAACCCGAGCCGGAGGGTGCCGCCC
>NZ_SMKI01000768.1 GCF_004348415.1 Streptomyces hainanensis | reverse complement strand
GGTGCGGGCGCCGGGGAGGCGGGGCCTGACCGGGGTCAGCACCCGGCCGAGCCGTTCCGCTGCCTGGATCAGCGGCGGGACGAGTTCCTCCTTGCGGGCCGGCAGCACGTCGAGCGGGCCGACCAGGGAGAGCGTGCCCACCGGCCGGCGTCCGACCAGCACCGGGGCGGCGAGCGCCGCGGTCTCGGCGTCGTACTCGCCGTCCGAGTAGGCGTAGCCGCTGCGCCTGACCTCGGCGAACCGTTCCTCCAGGCGCGCCGGGTCGGTCAGCGTGCGGTCGCTGAAGCGCGCCATCGGGCGGCCGTAGAGGAGCGCCGCGCGATCTCCGGACGGCAGCATGCCGAAGTACGCTCGGGAGGTGGCGCCGGCGTGCGCCGGGTAGAGCTCGCCGGCCAGCGCGTAGTAGCGCAGTGGCCCGGCCGGGCCCTCGGCCGCCGCCACGCAGCGCATGTGCACGCCGTCCGGCACCGCGAACAGTGTGCCGACGCCGACCGCGTCGGCCGTGGCCCGCAGCGTCGGGGTGACGAGGGTGGCGAGGCCGCCGTCCCGTTCCCACGCCCTGGCCAGGTGCCAGACGGCCGGGCCGAGGTGGTAGCGGCGCGAGCGCGGGTCGGAGACGAGGAAGCCGCGGTAGGCGAGGGCGGCCAGCAGCCGCTGGGCGACGGACTTGTCGAGGCCGAACTCGGTGGCGACCTCGGTGACGCCCCACTCCGGGTGTTCCCGGTCGAAGGCGAGCAGCACGTTGAGGACGCGGTCGGCGGTCTGAAGCGGCGGTGGCGCGTCGGGGGCGCTGCCGCCCTGCTGCGTTACCGGTGGGTGTTCAGGCATGGCCAAAGTGTAAAGCGTCTCTCATTGAGAGAAACAGTTGCGTATTGCGCGACAGAAGGCAGATTCTGCGAAGCATGCTCAAACACGTGATCGAAGTCATCGAGCTGCTCGACCGCCCGGAGACCAGCGGCACCCTGCTCGCCGACCACCTCCGCGCCGTGCACGGCGCCGCCACCCGCTCCGACGCCTCCGCAGCCGACGCGCCACCCGCGCCCCGCTTCGAGGTCAGGACGGTCCAGGGCGACAAGGGCAGCACGGACTTCGTACACGTGACGATTCCCGGCCGCCGCGGTCGGGTCGGCGGCGGGGACGCCCCCACCCTCGGCATCCTCGGCCGCCTCGGCGGCGCCGGCGCCCGCCCGGAGCGGATCGGCCTCGTCTCGGACGCGGACGGCGCGGTCGCCGCGCTCTCCGCCGCCGCCAAGCTGCTCGACATGCACGCCCGCGGCGACGTCCTCGACGGCGACGTGCGGATCTCCACCCACGTCACCGGCTGGGCCCCCACCCAGCCGCACGACCCGGTGCCGTTCATGGACTCGCCGATCGACATGGAGACCTGCAACCGCGAAGAGGTCTCCGCCGAGATGGACGCCATCGTGTCCATCGACACCACCAAGGGCAACCGGCTGCTCAACCACCGCGGCGTCGCCCTCTCCCCGACGATCTGCCGCGGCTGGATCCTGCGCGTCAGCGAGGACCTGCTGTCCGTGCTGGAGACCGTCACCGGCCAGTCGGCCAGGGTGCTCCCCGTCACCACCCAGGACATCACCCCCTACGGCAACGGGGTGCACCACATCAACTCGATCCTGCAGCCCGCCACCGCCACGGACGCCCCCGTCGTCGGCCTGGCCATCACCGCCGAGACCGCGGTGGCCGGCTGCGCCACCGGTGCCAGCCACGAGACCGACATCGCGGCCGCCGCCCGGTTCGCGATCGAGACCGCCAAGGCCTTCGGCACCGGCGCCGCCCACTTCCACGACCCGGCCGAACTCAGCCGGCTCATCGAGCTCTACGGGCCGATGACCCGCCTGCAGACCCCGCCCCCGGCCGCACCGGAGTCCCCGGAGACCAGATGAACC
>NZ_SMKI01000767.1 GCF_004348415.1 Streptomyces hainanensis | reverse complement strand
GGGCGGGGTCAGTCCCTCGGCCGGCGGGCTCTTCGTACCGCGCGGTCGATGGCCCAGGCGTCGGCGACGGGGCCGAGGTGGGCGAGTTTGTGGGGGTTGATCACGGCGCGGATGGTCTGGATCCGCCCGTCGAGGACGTCGAGGGCGAGGGTGTGGAGCACCCGGCCGGCGTGGTCGCGGAAGACGGCGCCGGGCTGGCCGTTGACGTCGTGGGGGGCGAAGGTGACGTCGACCTGGTTCATCAGCGGGTAGACGGTGCCCAGGACGCGGGCCACGTTGTCCGCGCCCGTGATCGCGTTGGCCAGTTGCGGGGCCTGGCCGCCGCCGTCGCCGATCAGTTGCGCGTCGGCGGCGAGGAGGTGTCGGAGCCCGGCGACGTCGCCGTTCCTGAGGGCGTCGAGGAAGCGGGTGGCCAGCTCCTTGCGCTCGCGCCGGTCGGCTTCGAACCGCGGGCGGCCGGCGGCCATGTGGCGGCGGGCGCGCACCAGGAGTTGGCGGCAGGCGGGCTCCGAGCGGTCGACGGCCGCCGCGATGTCGTCGAAGCCGAAGCCGAAGACCTCGCGGAGCACGAAGACCGCCCGCTCCAGCGGGCTCAGCCGCTCCAGCAGGAGCAGCGCCGCCATCGAGACGGAGTCGGCCAACTCCACCGACCTGGCCGGGTCCTGGTAGGGGTCGTCGAGCAGCGGTTCCGGGAACCACGGCCCCACGTACTGCTCGCGCCGCACCCTCGCGGAGCGCAGCACGTCGATCGCGATCCGCGTCACCGTCGCCGACAGGAAGGACTTGGTCGACTCCGGCCGGGTAGGCGAGGCGTCGAACCGCAGCCAGGTCTCCTGGACCGCGTCCTCGGCCTCGCCCACGCTGCCCAGGATCCGGTAGGCGATCGAGAACAGCAGCGGTCGCAGCCCCTCGAACTCCTCGATCTTGTCCATGCCGATCCTTCGGTCGTCGATGTCAGCCGGTGAAGGACTCGGGGCCGAAGCGGCCCCAGGCCACGAACACCGCGAGTGCCAGGTAGCACAGGTTGAGCGCCACCAGGCTGGATTCGTCGCGTCGGCCGTGGGTGATCGCCGCGCCGATCATGAGCAGGGCCCAGCACACCGCGGTCACCGGCACCAGAATCGGTGCGACGCCGACGGCGGCGGGCAGGATGAGACCGGCGGCGGCCAGCAGTTCCAGGCCGCCGAGGGATTTGACGAAGCCGGTGCCGACGTCTCCGGTCCATCCTCCGCCCTGGCTCGCGGCCAGTTTCTCCCGGGGTGCGAACGTCTTGATGGTGCCACCGGCCAGCGCGACCACGGCCAGCAGTCCGGCACCGATCCACAGTGCGAGGTTCATGGGTCACACTCCCTCAGTGGAACTGGCCGACCTGGTAGTCGCCGGCCGGCTGCCGGCTGATGATGTTGAGGCGGTTCACCGCGTTGAGGAAGGAGACGAGGACGACCAGGCTGGTGAGTTGCTCCTCGTCGTAGTGCTTGGCGGCGTTCGCCCACACCTCGTCGCCCACCCCGGTGCCCGCGTCGGCGACCCGGGTGCCCTCCTCGGCCAGGGCCAGCGCCGCGCGCTCGGCGTCGGTGAAGACCGTGGCCTCCCGCCAGGCCGCCACCAGGCTCAGCCGCACCGGGGTCTCGCCGGCCGCGGCCGCCTCCTTGCTGTGCATGTCCAGGCAGCCGGCGCAGCCGTTGATCTGGCTCACCCGCAACGCCACCAGCTCCTGTGTCGCGGCCGGCAGCGTCGACTCCTTCAGCGTCCGGCCGGCCGACATGAAGTGCTTCAGCGCCTTGCCGGCGGTCGGGCTGGCGAAGTAGTTCAGTCGCGCTTCCATGATGGCTTCTTCTCCTTCGTGGCTCTCGCTGTTTCATCTCCCGAGACGAGGTAGCCCGGCCCCCTGTGACACGGCCGCGTGTGACCTGCGTCTCGT
>NZ_SMKI01000766.1 GCF_004348415.1 Streptomyces hainanensis | reverse complement strand
CCCCAACCCTCTCCACAAGTCCCCGCCCATGAGGGGAAATCGCGGAGATCGTAAGAGTGTGACCACGGGGCCGTCTACGGACATAAATCCGGACAATGAGCATGACAGGTGATCAGTTGCGCTCAAATGATCTCAGGCTGTGGATAGTTCGAGGCAATCTGTGACCGTGTCAGATTGACCGGGTGACCAAGCGGGGCCTGGGCGATGACCGGTTCCATGATCCGGGCGTGACGTTGATCACGGACGGCAGGTGTTTGGTGAAGGTTGTGAGGGAGTTTCACCGGGCCGAATTCAGCCGCGAGTTCGGGTGTGAGTTCGGCCGCGAATTCGGTGCCGAGGACCCGGGAATCGGCGGGACGCCGCGATAGCGGAATTGCGGACTCCGGTCAGCCGGCGAAATGCGGCACCGGACGGGAATGCGACCGCCGGCGATGGTGACCTGCGGGAACGCGGGGCGGGTGAAGGTGCGGCGGGCCCGTGAGGCGTTCCCGGGGAATCGACACCGGAGCGGGGGTCACGGCGGCCCGTCGGCGCGGCGTTCGTTTTCGTGAACGACCGCGTCGAGGTCGGAGAGGCGGTCGAGGCCGGCGACGGCGCGGGCCATGCGGGGGTTGCCGGCGAAGCGGGCGCGGTGGCGGTGGAGGAAGGACCAGTAGCCGGTGGTGAAGGGGCAGGCGTCGGCGCCGACGCGGGCGGTGGGGCGGTAGGCGCACCCGTCGCAGTAGTCGCTCATCCGGTGCAGGTAGGCGCCGCCCGAGGTGTACGGCTTGGTGGTCATCCGGCCGCCGTCGGCGTGCTGGGACATGCCGACGACGTTGGGCAGCATCACCCAGTCGTAGCCGTCGACGAAGCAGCGGTGGAACCAGTCGGTCACGGCGGCCGGGTCCCAGCCGCGTTGCAGGGCGTGGCTGCCCAGCACCATCAGGCGCGGGATGTGGTGGGTCCAGCCCGTGTCGCGGACCTGGGCCAGGACGGTGGCGAGGCAGTTGGCCGTCACGGCGTCGGCGTCCAGTTCGAGGAACCAGTCGGGCAGCGGGGCGCGGTGCCGGAGCGCGTTCTGGTGGCGGTAGTCGGGGCCGAAGTGCCAGTACAGCTGCCACACGTACTCGCGCCAGCCGGCGACCTGCCGGACGAAGCCCTCGACGCTGCGCAGCGGGGCCTCGCCCGCGCGCCAGGCCGCCTCGGCGGCGGCGACGCACTCGGCCGGGTCGAGCAGGCCGAGGTTGAGGGAGGAGGAGAGCAGGCTGTGGCTCATCACCGGGTCGTCGGCGAGCATCGCGTCCTCGTGGGGCCCGAAGCCGGCGAGCCGGCGTTCGACGAAGCGGCGGAGCGCGGCCAGCGCCTCGCGGCGGGTGGCGGGGAAGCGGCGCGGTCCTTCGCGGCCGACGAACGAGACGTCGCCGGCCCGTTCCCAGCGGTCGAGGTCGTCGCGGACCTCGGCGTCGATGTCGTCCTCGCGCGGCCGGTAGGGGGCGGGGACGTCGAGGGTGGTGGCGTCGCGCGGCGGGGGTTCGCGGTTCTCGTGGTCGAGGTTCCAGCGGCCGCCGGCCGGCTCGTCGGCGTCCATGAGGAGGTCGAGGCGGTGGCGGACCCAGCGGTAGAAGTCCTCCTGGCGGAGGGCGCGCGAGTCGGCCCAGGCGCGGAAGTCGTCATGGGGGATCAGGAAGCCGCGGGCGGGCAGCACGTCGACGTGGTCGAGGCGGGTGACGAGGGCGAGCGCGGCGTACGAGGTGGGATGGTGGACCGTCAGCCGGCCGAGGGCGGCGACCTCGCGCAGCCCCTGGCGGTAGGTGTCGGCGCGGACGTAGTGGACCCGGTCCTCGCCGAGTTCGGCGGCGCGGTGCCGCATCGCGGAGAGCACCAGGTGGGCCTTGGCCCGGTGGAAGCGGCGGCGGCGCAGCACGGACCGGGCCTCGATCATCACGATCGGGCGGGGGC
>NZ_SMKI01000765.1 GCF_004348415.1 Streptomyces hainanensis | reverse complement strand
CGCCCAGGCCACCCACGGCCACGCGATGAATCGATTCACATCCGGTCGTCGCGCGCCCCGGCCTGCCCCGGGCGGGAGCGGAGGAGCGCCCGGCAGGCCCGTGCCACCAACCACACAGGAGTGAACGGATGGACGGAACAGCTGCCACGCCAGCCGAGGGACGCCACCCCGGGGGACGCCGCCCCGAGGGTCACCGCAGACGGACGGTCCTACGGGGCGCCGTCGCCGGAGTCGCCACCGCCGGCCTCGCCGGCCTCGCGCTGCCCGGCACCGCGCGCGCCGCCGGCGCGACGAGCACCGGCGCCGGGACCGACGCCGGGCCCACCCTCTACATCGCCAGCGACTCGACGGCCCAGACCTACGACCCCTACTACGCGCCGCAGGCCGGCTGGGGCGAGGTGCTCGGACAGTTCTTCTCGGAGACCGTGACCATCGCCAACCACGCCATCGGCGGCCGGAGTTCACGCAGCTTCATCGCCGAGGGCCGGCTCCAGGCGATCCTCGACCAGATCCAGCCGGGCGACTACCTGTTCGTCCAGTTCGGCCACAACGACGCCACCCTCAGCCGCCCCGAGCGCTACACCCCGCCCGCCGACTACAAGGAGTTCCTGCGGAACGACTACATCGGCGGCGCCCGCGCCCGGGGCGCCATCCCCGTCGTGGTCACCCCCGTCTCGCGCCGCGACTTCAACCCGACCACCGGGCGGTTCAACGTCTCCTTCCCCGAGTACGTCGAGAAGGCGATCGAGGTGGCGGCCGAGGAGAACGTGCCGCTGGTCGACCTCTCCGCGTCGAGCCGCGCCTACCTGGACGGCGTCGGCATCGAGGAGGCCAGGTCGCTCTTCCTCCACGTGCCGCCCGGCGTCTATCCGAACCGGCCCTACGGCACCATCGACGAGACCCACTTCCAGCGGTACGGCGCGCTCCACGTCGCCCGGCTCATCGCGCTGGACGTGGCACGGCTCGACGTCCCGCTGGCCCGCCGGGTCCGCAACACCGCGCCGCCGCGCCACCGCCCTGACCGGCCCGGCGCGCCGACCGCGGGACTCGTCTCGCACGAGGGTGCCAGGCTCACCTGGGACGAGGTGCCGGGCGCCGACCTCTACCGGATCCAGCGGCGGCGCCGCCACTCGGACGAGGAGTTCACGCTCGCCACCACCTCCCCCATCCCGCTCGCCGACATCGGCGGGCTGGCCGAGGACACCGCCTACGAGGTGCGGGTGATCGCCGTCAACGGCCGTGGCCAGTCCGCCCCTTCGGCGAAGCTACGGCTCGCCACCCGTCCCGCCGACCTGCGGTACGACTTCGGTCCCGCGGACAGCCCGGTCGCCGAGGGCTTCGTCGGGGTCAGCCCGGAGACCCTGTACACCGCCGAGCGCGGCTACGGCTTCACCGACGCCACCAACCTCATCAGCCGGGACCGCGGCCCGGGCACCGACGACCTCGGACGCGACTTCGTGGCCTACTTCGACGGGCGCTACGAGTTCAGGACCGACGTGCCCAACGGCACCTACGCCGCGACCGCCTACGTCGGCGACGCGGCCGGCTCGTCCCGCTCCGGCTTCGTCTTCGAGGGCGGGGACCGGGGGCAGGTGATCGGCTCGCCCAACGCCGTCACCCGCCAGACGTTCACGCTGATCGAGGTCCAGGACGGCCAGCTCGGCGTCACCGTCTACGGCCAGACCGGCCACCTCAACGGCCTGGTGATCACCCGGGTCGGCTGACGCCGACCGCGCAGGGGCCCGGCGCTCCGCGTCAGGCCCGTCCGGGGGCCCACCCGTCCGCAGACCCCTCCCAACCGTCAACAACCGTCAAAGTTCCAACAGGCTCCCACAAGTCTTGACGGAACCGATCAGCGATTGCGAGACTCCCCCGAACATGAGAGCGCTTTCCATCGCTCGAATGAATCGATTCATATACGACCGGACCACCCACCGGACCACGAC
>NZ_SMKI01000764.1 GCF_004348415.1 Streptomyces hainanensis | reverse complement strand
CAGCGGCCGTGATCGCGGTCGCCGTCTCGGCCCGGGCGCCCGCGGCGGCGGCCGGAACCGGGCGGGAGTCGTCGCCGCGCGGGTCCTCGGCACCGTCCGTGTGGTGGCCGTGGCCGGCGGACTCGGCGCGCTCGGCCCACCGCCCGGCGACCCGGCGCACGGCGCCCGACTCCGCGGCCCCCGCCACAGCCGCGCCCGCGACCGCGCCGCCGTCAGCCACCACTACGACCTGTCCAACGCCTTCTACGCCCTGCTGCTCGACCCCACCATGTCCTACTCCTGCGCCTACTGGCGCCGGCCACCCGGCGAGCCCGACCACACCATCGCCGACGCCCAGCGCGACAAGCTCGAACTCATCTGCCGCAAGCTGGAGTTGGGTCCCGGCAGCCGGCTGCTCGACATCGGCTGCGGCTGGGGCGCCCTCGCCCGGCACGCCGCCGCGGAACACGGCGCGCTGGTCACCGCCGTCACCCTCTCCCGGGAGCAGGCCGGCCACGTCAGGCGCCTCGTCACCGACGACGAACTCACCGGCCGGGTCGACGTGCTGCACGCCGACTACCGCGAACTGCCCGAGCTGCTGCCGGTCGCCGGCTTCGACGCGGTCACCTCGGTCGAGATGGGCGAGCACGTCGGCGACGCCGAGTACCCGGCCTTCGCCGCCCTGCTCCGCCACCTGCTCCGCCCCGGCGGCCGACTGCTCGTGCAGCAGATGTCCCGCGGCCGCCACGCCCCGGGCGGCGGCGCGTTCATCGAGACCTACATCGCCCCCGACATGCACATGCGGCCACTCGCCCAGACCATCGGACTGCTGGCCGACGCCGGCCTGGAGATCCGCGCCACCCAGGCGCTGCGCGAGCACTACGCCTGGACCACCGCCGCCTGGCTGGAGTCGCTGGAGTGCCGCTGGGACGCGTTCACCGCCCTGGTCGGCGAGCCCACCGCCCGGGTCTGGCGGCTCTATCTCACCGGCGGCGGGCTGGCCTTCGAGGAGGGCAGGATGGGCGTGGACCAGATCCTCGCGACCCGGCCGCCGGTCGTCGGCCAGCGGCGGGCGGCCCACGACGGGCGGCCGACGGGAGTGAGCCGGGGATGACGTTCGACCTGCCCTGGGGCGCGCTGGCCCTCAACGTGGCGATCGCGGCCGGCGCCCTGGCCGCCCTGATGCTCGGCACCTGGGCGGTCGCGCTCGCCCGCGGCGGCCTGCACCGGATCGTCGACTCCGCGTGGGGCCTCGGCTTCGCCCTGGTCGCCGGCGTGACCCTGACACTCTCCGCCGGCCACGGCGACCCCGCCCGCCGGGCGCTGGTCACGGCGCTCACCGTCGCGTGGGGGCTGCGGCTCGCCCTCCACCTCGCCTGGCGCGGCCGCGGCAAGGGCGAGGACCCGCGGTACGCCGCGCTGCTCGCCCGCGCCCCCGGCAGCCAGGCCGCCTACGCGCTCCGCACCGTCTACCTGCTCCAGGGCGCGCTGATCCTGCTCGTCTCGCTCCCGGTGCAGGTCGCCTCCTACCTGCCGGCCGACCTCGGCGCCACCGCCTGGGCCGGGTGCGCGCTGTGGGCGGTCGGCTTCGGCTTCGAGGCGGTAGGCGACCTGCAGTTGGCCCGCTTCAAGGCCGAACCGGCGCACCGCGGCCGGGTGATGGACCGCGGCCTGTGGCGCTACACCCGACACCCCAACTACTTCGGCGACTTCCTCGTCTGGTGGGGCCTCTACCTGCTGGCCTGCGGCAGTTGGGGCGCGGCCCTGACGTGTCTCGTCTCGCCGCTGGTGATGACGGGGCTGCTCACCGCCGGCAGCGGCAAGGCGCTGCTGGAGCGCTCCATGGCGGATCGCCCGGGGTACGCCGAGTACGCCGCGCGGACCAGCGGCTTCGTGCCGCTGCGGCCCCGCTCCCGGAACCGCTCCCCGGACCGTCCCCGCAGCCGTTCCCGGAACGGTTCGCGGGGCCGCTGACCGGGTGGCGCGGGCCACCAGGCCGGCC
>NZ_SMKI01000763.1 GCF_004348415.1 Streptomyces hainanensis | reverse complement strand
GGGTGGGTGGGTGCGTGCCTGGCCGGTGCGGAGCGCCCCAGCTGCCGCCGGCCGGCGGTTGTCAGCCCTGGTGGCTCTCGTAGTGCTCGACGGCCTCACGGGTCCTGGCGACGCCGTACACCCGGAGGAACTCCGCCAGTTCCGGGTGCGCGTCGGAGAGCAGCCGGGAGGCGCTCTGGATCTCCGTCGCGTCCGAGACGGAGCGGAGCAGCGCCTGGATCTCGCGGACGACGCGCTTGGTGGGGTTGGCCGGGACGCCGATCGACCCGGAGCGGGTCGCGGTGGAGCTCGGGCTGAGCACGTTGCCCCCGGAGGTCCTGCGGATGTCCTCCATCGCGGAGGTCGCCTCGGCGGCGCTCACCCGGCCGGCGCGCACCTCGGCGGCCAGGTCCTGGAGGGAGCGCACCCGCTGGACGACGGCCGGGTTCCCGATCTTGGCGCGCTGCCCGCTCATCAGCTGGGACAGCATGGGCGCCGAGAGTCCGAGGACCACGGCGAGCCGGGCCTGGTTGAGTCCGAGATCGGTGATCAATCGGCGGAAGAGCGCCCCCAGCGGCTCTCCGTACCAGGTCGTCTGTTGTTCTCTGGCCCTTTCCGTGGACTCCTGTTGTGTCGCGTCCATGGTGTCTCCCCTGTTCTCCCCTGATCGCTTCACGTGAGCGAAGTTGCGCGTCATCCTACGGACGGATCCACATCCTGGGCGATACCCGGTCGGTATCCGGCGGGAAGATTGGGTAATCTAGCTCCCGGCCATCCACGGCGTTGTCGGGATCGGCCAAGGGGCCTTAGCTCAGTTGGTAGAGCGCCGTCTTTGCATGGCGGATGTCAGGAGTTCGACTCTCCTAGGCTCCACGGGTATTGCGCTGTTTTCCGGGCCTCCGGCCCTCGGGCCGCCGACGTCAGTCGGCGGCCCGCAGCTCTTCCGGCGGGGTGCGGTCGGCGTCGACGCGCTCGGTGCGTTCCAACTCGCCCCAGACGACGTAGCGGTGCTCCGAGGTGAAGACCGGCGTGCAGGTGGTCAGCGTGATGTAGCGGCCCGCCTCGGTGGCGCCCGACTCCTCGGGGATCGGTTCGAGCACCGCGGTGTTGAACCTGGAGGTCTCGGGGAGGACGGCGAACGCCCGGTAGACGTACCAGGTGTTGTTGGTCTCGAAGACGATCGGGTCGCCCTCTTCTATGTGGTGGATCCCGTGGAACTTGGCCCCGTGCCCGTCGCGGTGGGCGGCGAGCGAGAAGTTGCCCTCCTCGTCCCACGGCATGGCGGACTCGACGGGGGTGTCGTAGTAGCCGGCCACGCCGCCGTTGAGGACGTCGAGGCCGATGCCCTCCTTGACGAGGATCACGTCGTCGGTCATCGCGGGGACGTGGAGGAAGCCGATGCCGTCCTGCGGGTCGAACTCGGGCGGCGGCGCGGTGTCGCCCCCTCCGTCGTCGTCGGTGGTCGCCCACTGGTCCCGGACGGCGTCGCTGTCGCGGTTGGCCTCCTGGTTGGCGACGATGTTGGTCCACCAGAGCGAGTAGACGACGAACAGACCGAGCACCAGCCCGGCGGTGATGAGGAGTTCCCCGAACACGCTCACCGCGGCCGCGACCCGCCGCCTGCGGCGGCTGCCGCCGGCGGCTGGCGCCGCCGTGTCCCCGGCCCCGGCCTCGCCCGGCCCCTCCGGGCCGGCGCCGGCCTCCGCCGGCCCGGAGGCCGCCGCAGGGGCGGCTGCGCCGTCGGTGTCCGGCCGCGCCGGGGTGTCCTCGGCGGTGTCCGTCGGACGGCCTTCGGCGTCCTGCTCCGCCGTCTCGGCGGTGGTGCCGTCCGCCGGCGCGGTGGCCTGGCCACCGGTGTCCGGCCGGGTGGCGGCCATGTCCGGCTCTGCCGCTGAGGTGGAGGCGGTTGTCGTGGCAGGCCCGGGTGCGTCCGGCTCCGCCGGCTTGGTGGCGGCCGGGCCGTCGGTGTCCGGCTCCGCCGCGGCGGCCGAGGTGCCGGGGGTGGGCTCCTCGGTGG
>NZ_SMKI01000762.1 GCF_004348415.1 Streptomyces hainanensis | reverse complement strand
ATCGGGGGTGGGGTGGGGGCCGGGACGACCGGCCCGCCACCGCCGCCGTCACCGGTGTCACCGGCGCCGCTGGCGCCGTCCGCCACGTCCTGGAGCCACTGCGGCGGCGTCAGCAGGAAGGACGTCGCGTGGAGATCCACCCGCTCCGTCGCCGCCTCTGGCGGCCCCGCCGGTTCCTCCACGCCGCCGTACTCCTCCTCGTACCGCTGGATGACCTCGCCGACCGGCAGCGCCGGCCACAGCGTGGTGTCCCCGCTGTCCCGTGCTATCACCAGCAGGCCGCCGCCGAGGCTGTGGCCGGCCGAGTCCTCGGCCCAGGCCACGAAGCCGAGCGCGAACTCCCGCACCCGCACCTCGTGGCGCGGTTCGCCGCCCGGGCCGCCGTTGACCCACCGGTCGGCACGGTCCTGCGCCTGCGCGAACGTCACCATCCCGCTCACCCCTCCACCGGAACGGCACGCGCGAATCCGCCGTCCACCATCAGCTTCGCCACCGTCTCCAGTTCCGGCGGGTCGCCGGCCAGTCGCAGCAGGAAGTCGTCGAAGTCGGCCCCGCACGGCAGCAGCAGTTCGGTGACCCGCTGGGCGATGCCCAGGCCGTCCCGGTCCCTGACGTCGTCGTACGGGCAGAGCCAGACGGATCCCAGGTCCTCGCCGCGCACCTTGACGGCGATGATCCCGCCGTGGACGAAGGCGACGCCCAGGTAGTCCTTGGTGAGGTGGTCCCGCAGGCACTTGTTGATGTAGACCACGTCGTTGACCGCCGCCTCCTCGCGGAGCGTGAAGAACGGCTGGTCGATCAGCAGCCCGAGTTCGGCGTCGAGGGCCGCGCCGACCGGCGCGCAGCCGCCGGCGGCCTTGAGGAACGAGCGGTAGGCGTCGGGCAGCCGGTAGCCGAGCTTGGCCTCGGCGGACCGCACCCGGTCCTCGGGTACCGCGACCGAGTGCGGCACCTTGAAGTGGACGGGGCGGGGATCGGCGAGTGGCCGGGTGCCGCGCTTGTTCTGGTCGACCTCGGTGGTCGCGAGGCCGCCGTGGTGCCGCAGCAGCGCCTTGACCTCGACCGGCACCAGCTGGAGGCGCCGGGAGTTCGCGACGTGGTGCCACGTCCAGCCGTGCGGGGTGGCGACCGGTGGCAGGTCGGCCCACAGTTCGTGGCCGGCGACGTGCATCGCGGCGTTGGCGGAGACGTAGTCCGTCAGCCGCAGTTCGTCGAGGCCGAATCCGTCCGGTGGTTCGGCGATCTCGGCCGCGGCTCTCGCGTAGGGGGAGAAATCCGGGTAACCCTGTGCGTCCACCCGTATCCCCTGTGGATACCGAGCGGCTCGCACAGGGTCGGGAAACTGCACCACCTGTCCGGCATACGCCCGGTTCGGTGGGGTGGCCTGCTGCCCGATCCGCCCAGTCATCATGGCGTAAACGTCCCCTGCCGCATTCATCACGCTGTACGCGCACAGCCTATGGGGTCGCGTGGACGGTGGCACGATCGTACTCGTGATAGTGGATTCTCACGCCTCGGCGCCGGGCGAGCCCGGCCGACACCGGCGCGGCGCGGCGCCGCCGCCGCCCGTGCTGCTGCACCGCCGCGACGGCATCCTGCCCACCACCGCCGCCGCCCTGTCGCTACCGGAGAGCGGCGCGTTGACCGGCACGGCGTCCCGTGCCGCCGAGGCGCCGGAGCTGCACCCGGTCGTCGAGGACGTCTACGACGGCCTCGGCCCGGGGCAGCGCGAACGGCACCTGGGCCGCTGCCCCGAGGCGGCCCTGCTCTCCCGCCACCTGCACCAGGTCGGGGCGGCGGACCTGGCGGAGGCCAGGGCGGCGCTGCGGGACGCCGGCATCACCACCCGGCACATCCGCGAGGACGGCGACCCGGAGCACGGCAGTTACGCGCCGCACTGCCGTTCCTGCGCGGTGCTGGTCGCCCGCCTCGGGGTGCGCAGTTTCAGCGCGACGCCGCTGGTCGACGACCCGGGCGGGGGCGCGGGCGGGCCGGCGGCCGGGGCGCCCGCGCC
>NZ_SMKI01000761.1 GCF_004348415.1 Streptomyces hainanensis | reverse complement strand
GCGCGCCCGGCCCCGCGCCCCGACCGGCGGGATCGGCATTTCATACAATCGAACGGATGCCGCTCCCGCCCGCCGCGCTGCCCTCGCCGCTCACCCAGGTGACCGACGAGCGGCTGGCCGACGCGGGCGTCGAGCTGTGGCTCAAGCGGGACGACCTCGTCCACCCGACCGTGCCGGGCAACAAGTGGCGGAAGCTCGCCCCCAACCTGGCCGCCGCCCACCAGGCCGGCCACTCCCGGGTGCTCAGCTTCGGCGGCGCCTACTCCCACCACATCCGGGCCCTCGCCACCGCGGCGGCCGGCTCGGGACTCGCGAGCGTCGGCGTCATCCGGGGCCACGAGCTGGCCGACGCGCCCCGCAACTGGTCGCTGGCCGGCGCCGAGGCCGCCGGCATGCGACTCGCCTTCGTGACCCGCGCCGACTACCGGCGGCTGCGCGCCACCCTCGACGAGCCGGCCACCCGCCGCGAGCTCGCCGACCGCTTCGGGCCCTGCCTGGTGCTCCCCGAGGGCGGCTCCAACGGGCTCGCCGCGCGCGGCAGCGCCGCGATCAGCACCGAGCTCGCCGCCCAACTCCCCGGCTTCGGCGAAACCGCACGCGACGTGGTCTGCTGCGCGGTGGGCACCGGCGGCACCCTCGCCGGCGTCGCGGCCGGCGCGCCGCCGGGCGTCCGCGTGGTGGGCGTCGCCGCGCTCGCCGGCGGCGAGGGCTATCTGGAGCGCGAGATCGAGGCGCTGCACGCGGCCGGCTGGGGCCGGGCCTTCCCCAACTGGCGCCTCGACCACACCCACCACGCCGGCGGCTACGGCCGGGTGCCGGTCCCGCTCGCCGCCTTCGCCGACGACTTCGCCCGGCTCCACGGCCTGGCCGTGGAGCGGCGCTACGTCGCCAAGGCGCTCCGCTGGGTCTACGCGACGGCCGGCACCGAGCCGCTCGCCCCCGGCACCCGGGTCACCCTCGTCGTCACCGGCCCACCGGATCCGGAGCCGGATCAGGGGCTCGATCCGGAGCCCGCGCCGGGCTCGGGTGCCGATTGATGGCTCATGACAGCCGTTGAACGTCCTGAATATGCCGATGCACGCTGACGTCGATTTCAACTGCGATTAGTGTGCGATGAGTTGATCGACCTGATCGCTTCCTTACGTCTCGCACCGAAACCCTACGGAGTGGAGAAAACGCGTGGCAGACATCGACCTGCGCACCGACCAGCCGCACTCGGCGCGGATGTACGACTATCTGCTGGGCGGCAAGGATCACTACGTGGTCGACGGCGAAGCCGCGGAGAAGGCGCTGACGCCGTTCCCCATGCTGCGTACCGCCGCCCGCGAGAACCGCAAGTTCCTCGGGCGGGCCGTCCGCCACCTGGTGCGGGAGGCCGGCATCCGGCAGTTCCTCGACCTCGGCTCCGGGCTGCCCACCGCGGAGAACGTGCACCAGGTCGCCCAGTCCGTGGCGCCCGACGCGCGCGTCGTCTACGTCGACAACGACCCCATCGTGCTGGTGCACGGCAGCGCGCTGCTCGCCAAGGACGACCGGACCGCCGTCATCCAGGGCGACATCCGCGACCCCCGGTCGGTCCTGGACCACGACAAGACCCGCGAGCTGATCGACTTCGACCAGCCGGTGGGCGTGCTCGCCGTCGCCGTGCTGCACTTCGTCGGCGACGCCGAGGACCCGGACGGCATCGTCCGCACCCTGCGCGAGGCCGTACCGGCCGGCAGCCACGTCATCCTGTCGCACGCCACCGCCGACATCGCCCCCGAGGAGGCGATGGGCGTCCAGCGCGCCTACCGCTCCCAGGGCGTGCCGCTCACCCTGCGCACCAAGGAGCGGTTCGCCGAGTTCTTCGACGGCATGGAGCTGATCGACCCCGGCATCCAGGTGGTCTCCGACTGGCGCGCCACCGTCCCCGAGTCCGAGCGGCCCCGGCACGCCGACGTCTCCTGGTACGGCGGCATCGGCCGGCTCGGCTGACCGCGGGCACACGGAAGAGGGGGCGCGGCCGGATCGGCCG
>NZ_SMKI01000760.1 GCF_004348415.1 Streptomyces hainanensis | reverse complement strand
GGGGTGGTGGTGCTCCGGGGCGGGGGGACGAGCGGGTTCCCGGCCGGAGCCTCCAGGCGGTCGAGCAGCATCCGGGCGGCGCGTCGGCCGCGTTCGGCCGAGCCGAGGTCGACGCTGGTCAGCGGGGGCCAGCCGGCCTGGGCGAGCGTGCTGTCGTCCATGCCGGCCACGGCCAGGTCCTCGGGTATCCGCAGGCCGCCGGCGAGCACGGCCTGCGCGGCGCCGAGCGCCAACTGGTCGTTGGCGCAGAGGACGGCGTCGGGGCGCGGGCGGACGCCGAGCAGCCGCTCGGCCGCCGTCCTGCCCTGCTCGATGCCGAAGTCGGTGTGGACCACGAGCTCCTCGGCGTACGGCAGCCCGCGGGCGGCGAGCGCGCCGCGGTAGCCGAGGTCCCGGTTGTGGCCGGGGACGGTGTCGGGTGGGCCGCCGACGAACGCGATCCGCCGCCGCCCGGTGTCGTACAGGTGTCCGACGGCGAGCGCGGCGCCGGCGACCGAGTCGGCCCGCACGCTGTCCACCGGGCCGGGTTCCGGCAGCGAGCCGATCACCACCACGGGCCCCGCGGCGGCGGCCAGCGCCGCCAGGTGCGCGTCGGTGATCCGGATGGGACAGATGATGAGCCCGTCGCTGGTCCGGTCGCCGAGGCTGCGCAGCACCGCCAGTTCGTCCTCGGCCACCGCGTCGGTGGAGTGCAGCAGCAGGCGGTAGCCGGCGGCCTTGGTGACGGCCTGGATGGCCCTGACCATCGCCACGTAGACCGGGTTGCCGATGTCGGGCATGGCGAAGGTGAGTTGCCTGGTGCGGCCGTCCTTGAGGGAGCGGGCCACCGCGTTGGGGACGTAGCCGAGCTCGGCGGCGGCCCGGCGCACCCGTTCTGTGGTGTCCCGGCGGGCGCCCTGACCGTTGAGCACGCGGGAGACGGAGGCCGTCGAGACGCCCGCGCGCTCCGCGATCGACACGATGGTCGGTTGTCCGCCGTTCGACATCCCATCCATCCCTTTGGGTCCGGGAATTCCGATTTCTGTAATCGTTTCCAGCGGCTGTAATCGTTTACAGATGTTGCTGCCGTGTTTCCCGGCCCGTCAAGGGGTGGACATCGATTGATACCGGCCCGACATCGGCCCGACACCCGTACGTCGGGCGGTGGTTGACGATTTCTCAGGCTTTGTCGGCCGGGTCGTCGGCGGTCAACAGGCCCAGGTCCTCGGTGGACTTGGCCAGCAGGTCGTGCATTGCCGACTCGGCGCGCGCCGCGTCCCGGTCGCGGACCGCGTCGACCACCGCCCGGTGGCTCGGCACCGGGTCGCCGGCCGCCGGGTGGGCGTGCACCAGCCGGTCCCGCTCCCGCAGCCCCGGTTCGAGCAACAGGTCGAGCCGGCCGAGGAGTTCGTTGCCTGTCGCGGCCAGTAGCGCCCGGTGGAAGGCGGCGTCGGCCTCGGCCGCGGCGGCCGAGTCGCCCTGGGCCCGCGCCATCGCGTCCAGCGCGGCGTCGAGCGCGGCCAGGTCGGCGTCGGTGCGGCGCAGCGCGGCCCGGCGGGCGGCGGCCGGCTCGACTATGGAGCGCACGTCGGCCAGGTCGCGCAGCAGCCGCGCCGCGTCGCCGCCGACGGTGCGCCAGTGGATCACGTCCGGGTCGAGCAGGTTCCAGGCGGAGCGGGCCCGGACGAAGGTGCCGCGCTTCTGCCGGGCGTCGATCAGCCCCTTGCCGGCCAGCACCTTCAGCGACTCGCGCATCACGGTGAGGCTCACGTCCAACTGCTCGCCGAGGGCCCGCACGTCGAGGGTGTCGCCCTCGGTGAACTCGCCGCCGACGATGCGGGCGCCCAGGTGGTGCACCACCTGTCCGTGCACGCCGCGGGCTGAGTAGGCCGCCATGACGGGCTCCCGGGGGTGTGTGACGAGGATCTGGCCCGGCCAGTCTAGCGTGGACATTATTTATGAATAGTTCTTGACAGCGCGAAAACCCGATCGCACGATGAGTCCATCCCCCGACGAGCCGAGCCGCCCCCCGCCCCCGCAC
>NZ_SMKI01000075.1 GCF_004348415.1 Streptomyces hainanensis | reverse complement strand
TGCCCACCCTAAGAGGCCCCTCGTTCTTTTGAGGAGGGCCCCGACACGGGTATCCCCCGGGCCCACCCGCGCTCGGCGCGATTTTCGCGCCCATGGCGAGCGCCCTGGCGCGCCGCCCCCGTGAGGGTGACACGAGACCTGTTGAATTTCCCCCTCGCGCCCGGCGACGCGCCCCCTACGCCGACAGAACAGCGGTCCAACCACCTGGTGACCTTGGTAACAGGTCGTCACATCCCCTGTGGACCATGCAGAAACGTACTGTCGGGCACGTCCGGGCGACCGGCGGCACACACTCCGGGCCGGGCCTAACATCAGGTCGCCATGACAGCAGCGAAGCATCAGGTGAGCCGGTCATCCGGTCGCCGGACAACCAGGCGGGCCGGTATCCGGGAGGTCGCCGCGGCCGCCGGTGTCTCGATCACGACTGTCTCCGACGCCCTCAACGGGAAGGGCCGGCTGCCCGAGGTCACCCGCCGCCATGTCCGCACGGTGGCCGACCGCCTCGGCTACCGGCCGTCCGCCGCGGCCCGCACCCTGCGCACCGGGAAGTCGGGGCTGATCGGGCTCACGGTCACCACCTACGGCGAAGAACCGTTCACCTTCACCGAGTTCGCCTACTTCGCCGAGATGGTGCGGGCCGCCACCTCGGCCGCGCTCGCCCGCGGCTACGCGCTGGTCATCCTGCCCGCCGCCTCCCAGCACCGGGACTTCGACGTCTGGTCCAACGTCGCCCTCGACGGCACCGTCGTCATCGACCCGTCCGACCACGACCCGGTGGTCAGCGAGCTGGTCAGGCAGGGCATCCCGGTGGTCTCCGACGGTCGGCCGGGCGGCAGCCTGCCCGTCACCGCCTGGGTGGACAACGACCACGAGGCCGCCGTCGTCGACCTGCTCGACCACCTTTCCGCCGCCGGCGCCCGCCGGATCGGCCTGCTCACCGGCACCAGCACCGACACCTACACCCGGCTCTCGACCACCGCCTATCTCCAGTGGTGCGAGCGCAACGGCCAGGAACCGGTCTACGAGGCGTACCCGGCGCACGACCCCTGTGCCGGCGCCGTCGCCGCCGACCGGCTGCTGGCCAGGTCCGACCGACCGGACGCCGTCTACGGCCTCTTCGACCCCAACGGCACCGACCTGCTCGCCGCCGCCCGCCGCTACGGGATGCGGGTCCCCGAGGACCTGCTGATCATCTGCTGCAGCGAGTCCAGCGTCTACGCGTCGACCGAGCCGCCGGTCACCACCCTCTCGCTCAAGCCGGGCCGGATCGGCACGACCGTGATCCAGCTGCTCATCGACGCCATCGAGGGCGCCGCCGGGCGCGCCCCCACGGCCGCCCCCGCCCAGGAGGCGACCCATCGTGTGATGCCGACCGAGCTGATCGTCCGCACCTCGTCCCAACGTCCGGCCATCCCGCACCCCTCCTCACGCACGTCGCAGCGCCCGCCCAGACGTCAGCTCCAGGTCCCCGCCAGCCGCGTGGGCACCGTCACGGTGACGGCCCCGCGCACACCCCCTGCCGCTGACCAGTAGATTCCGATAGACAGGTGTGTCCCAACCGGGCACCTGGATTCCTATGATGGGCGAACGGCACCGGGACCTGGCCTGCCAGGCGGGCCCTGCAGGCGGTGGAGACGGCGCGGAGTGGTGGAGGGGTCGATGACTCAGGGGGCCGGCCAGGCACCAGAGGAGTGGCACGGTACGGACCAGCCCGAGGGTCCGGACCCGGCGGGCGGTCCGGAGGACGAGCTCTACACGCCGACCCTGCCCGACATCCCCGTGGTGGAGGGGGCGGGGCCGCTGTACGTGGTCGGCGACGTCCACGGCTATCTCGACGAGCTGCGCGCCGCGTTGCGCGAGGCCGGCCTCACGGACGACGCGGACAACTGGGCCGCGGGCAACGCCCGGCTGTGGTTCCTCGGCGACTTCACCGACCGCGGGCCGGACGGCGTGGGCGTGCTCGACCTGGTGATGCGGCTCTCCGCCGAGGCGGCGGCGGTCGGCGGCTACTGCAAGGCGCTGCTCGGCAACCACGAGCTGCTGCTGATCGGCGCCAGCCGGTTCGGCGACACCCCGGTGGAATCGGCCGCCGGCACCGCCTCGTTCCAGGCCGCCTGGCTGCTGAACGGCGGTCAGCGCACGGACATGGAGCGGCTGCAGGACCACCATGTGCAGTGGATGTCCCGGCTCGACTCGATGGCCCTGGCGGACGGGCACCTGCTGCTGCACTCGGACACCACGGCCTACCTCGACTACGGCGGCACCGTCGACGACGTCAACGACGCGATCTGGCAGGCCCTCCAGCGCAACAGCGTCGAGGAGACCTGGGAGTTGTTCCGGAAGTTCACCAAGCGGTTCGCCTTCCGCGACGAGGACGGGCCGCAGGCCGTGCGGGAGTTGCTCGACACGTACGGCGGCAAGCGGGTGGTGCACGGCCACAGCCCGATTCCGTATCTGACGGGCGAGGGCATCGGGGGCGCGGACGCGGAGTCGGGGGGCGCGGAGGACGAGGAGAGCACGCCGGGCGTGCGCGGTCCGCACGTATACGCGGACTCGCTCGCCATCGCGATGGACGGTGGGGTGACCATGGCCGGCAAGCTGCTGGTCGCGCGGCTGCCATTGCCCGAGTAACGTCGCGGAACTGTTTCCCACGGTTTCACCGAGCGTCGTCTCGCGTGCTCGGCGGCGTAGCCGGGCAGGGGAGAACTGTCAGGGTAAGCGGCTCGATTGTTTTGGCGAATTCGACAATTCCCTGTCACCACGGCCGGATGCGCTCTACCATCGGGGTCCGCTCACCAGCTCGCTGCCCGTGAGGCCCTGGGGACGCATATGAACAGCGCAGACGGATTGCCGCCGGAGGATCAGGCCGATTTCGAGCGAATCCTCGACGAGGCGCTGCGGTCTGCCCGTTTGGCGGCCGACGCCGACCGGTTCGAGATCGAGCGGCTGCGGTCGATGGCGATGGACGCCCTGCCGGAGATCGCCGCGGCCGCGGACGAGGAGTACCGACAGCTGGTCAGGCTCCGGGCGGAGCTCGATGACCCCGGCGCCCCCACGTCGGGCGCCGGACAGGGCGGTCCACGCCAGGAGGAACGTTCCGCCGGGGTCGGCCTGCTGGCCGTCGTCACCACGCTGGTACCGGTGCTGGCCGCGGTGGCCGCCGTGGTGTTCCTGCTGCTGGGCTACGCGCTGCGGCTGGCCGAGCCCGAGCCGGGCATCGCGGAGCGGATGCGGGGCGTCGGCTGGGTGTTCGCGGCGGTGGCCGGACTGGGACTCGTGGTGGCGCTCGGCGGCCTGGTGGTCGCCGCGACGCGGAACAGCGCCTCCACGGCGATCCGGGCCTCGGCGCCGGCGGAGGAGCTGGCGCGCGCCCGCGACGAGTGGCGGCGCGCGTTGCACGACCGGGGCGTGGTGCCGTTCGTGCGCCGGGCGGGCGGTCGGCACCATCCGCGGGGGCGCACGCCCCGGTTGCGGTTCTCCAGCCCGGACTTCTCCAGCCCCGACTTCTCCAGCTCGGCGGGCGTCGCGCCGCGGCCCCGCCCGCGCTACGGCAATCCGCGGTTCTCCGGCCCCGAGTTCGGCAGCCCGGCGTTCACCAGCCCGGCCGACGGCGACGACGAGGTCATCGATCCGCGGTTCTCGAGGCCCGACTTCTCCGGGCCCGACTTCTCGGGTCCCGACTTCGACAGCCCGGACTTCTCCAGCCCGGCGGAGCGCGACGACGAGCCGGCGGACCGGGGCTACGGCAGCCCGGACTTCTCCAGCCCGGACTTCGGCAGCCCCGACTTCACGAGCCCGGCCCGCGACGACGACGACGAGCCCCCCGGCCGCCCCGGCTACGCGAGCCCGGACTTCGGCGGCCCCGCCGACCAGGACGACAAGCGGTCCTGACCGGCGGGCCGGGCGCCGGGAAGTGCGCCGGAAGTGCGCAGGGGAGTACGTCGGGGAAGGCGCTACGGGAGGAACTGCTCGATCACCCGGGCCACGCCGTCCTCGTCGTTGGAGAGCGTGTGGTGCGGCGTCGCCGCCAGCACCGCCGGGTGCGCGTTGGCCATCGCGTAGGCCGTGCCGGCCCAGCTCAGCATGGCCAGGTCGTTGGGCATGTCGCCGAACGCCACCACCTCGTCGGGGCCGACGCCGAGCTCCCGGCAACGGCCCGCCAGCGTGCTGGCCTTGCTCACACCCGGCGCGCTGATCTCGAGCAGCGCGTTCGGGTTCGACCTGGTGAACTCCCCGTGTGCGCCCGCCACCGCCTTCCCAAGTGCCAGGAACGCGTCCGGGTCGAGGTGGTCGTGGAGCGCCAGCAGCTTGAGCACCGGCTGGCCGGCGAACGTCGGGTCGTCGGCCAGCAGCGTCTCGGCGGGCGCCACCCGCGCCGAGGAGCCGGGGAGCGACGGCCCGTACCCCGGCTCGTGGTGGAATCCGCCGGAGCGCTCCACGGCGAACGACACCCCGGGCGCGGCCGCGCGCAGCGCGCGGACGATGGCCAGCCCGTCCCGTGCGGAGAGCGGGCGGGCGGCCACCAGTTCGCCGCCGCGGCGCAGGTCGACGACGGCGGCGCCGTTGCCGCAGATGGCCAGGCCGTGGCCGTGCACGTGGTCGCTGACCGGGCCCATCCAGCGGGCCGGTCGGCCGGTGACGAAGAGGACGTGGATGCCGGCCGCCTCGGCGGCGGCCAGCGCGGCGACGGTGCGCGGCGAGACGGTCTTGTCGTCGCGCAGCAGTGTGCCGTCGAGGTCGGTGGCGATCAGACGGGGACGGAGGCCGTGGGGGACGGTGGGTACCGTGCCTACGGCGTGCAGGGGAGCGGGCGAGGGTGTGGGCACAGTCCACCAGCATATGCAGGCACATCCGTGCGGCGGCTCACTCGGATGTGCTCCGTGCCGCCCCGGCCCCGAACCTGTCGGGAAGCGGCGCAAGCCTGGCGGGAAAGGGCCTACGCTGCTGCCCATGGCTGTCTCGTCGGCGCACCCCCTGCGGCTGTCCACCGTGATCCTGCCCGTCTTCCGATGGTCGGCGGAGGGCCGGCGGATCTGGCAGCACGCCGAGCAGCTCGGGTTCCACACCGCCTACACCTATGATCACCTCTCCTGGCGCAGCTTCCGCGACCGGCCCTGGTTCGGCGCGATACCCACGCTGACCGCCGCGGCCGCCGCCACCGAGCGGCTGCGCCTCGGCACGCTGGTCACCTCGCCCAACTTCCGGCACCCGGTCACCCTGGCCAAGGAACTGATCACGCTGGACGACGTGTCCGACGGGCGGGTCACCCTCGGCGTCGGCGCCGGCGGCACCGGATTCGACGCCACCGCGCTGGGCAACGAGGCGTGGGCGCCCCGGGAGCGGGCCGACCGGTTCGCCGAGTTCGTCCGGCTGCTCGACCTGCTGCTCAGCGAGGGCGGCACCGGCGGCGTCTCCTACCAGGGCGACTTCTACGCGGCGCACGAGGTCCGCAACGTGCCCGGCTGCGTCCAGCGCCCCCGGCTGCCCTTCGCGGTGGCCGCCACCGGCCCGCGCGGGATGCGGCTCGCCGCCCGGCACGGCCAGGCGTGGGTGACCACGGGCGATCCGCGGTCCGCGGGTGGCACGGCGGCCGGGTTCTACCGGGCGCTCGGGCGCCAGGTCGACCGCCTGGAGGGCGTCTGCGAGGAGGTCGGGCGGGAGCCGGCGACGCTCGGCCGGGTGTTGCTCGACACCAGCGCCTTCGCCCCGCACGGCGTCTCGCCGCTGGCCTCGGCCGACGCCTTCGCCGAGTACGCCGGCACCTGCGCCGAAATGGGCTTCACCGAGCTGGTGCTGCACTGGCCGGTGCCGGACTCGGTGTTCGCCACCGACCCCGCGGTCTTCGAGCGGGTCGTCACCCAGGTCACCGTCCCCTAGGGGGTCGCCGGGGCGGCCCGGGTGCCGAGTAGGGGAAACCCGTGTCGAAACAGCTACCAAAGAGGGACGCGCGGTCTCGCCCGGGGGCACTAGCGTCTTACCCGTGAGCGTGAGTACGAGTACGGGAGCTGGCCTGACGAGCGGGGTCGGGGCGAGCGTCATCAACACCACGGCCCTGACCAAGCGGTATCCCCGCGTCACCGCACTGGACGGGCTGACGATGGACATAGGTCCAGGCGTCACCGGCCTCGTCGGGGCGAACGGCGCGGGCAAGTCCACCCTGATCAAGATCCTGCTGGGCCTCGCCCCGGCCACCGAGGGCACGGCCCGGGTGCTCGGGCACGACTCGGCGGCGGAGGGCACGGCCATCCGCGAGCAGGTCGGCTACATGCCGGAGCACGACTGCCTGCCGCCGGACGTCTCGGCCACCGAGTTCGTGGTGCACATGGGCCGGATGTCGGGGCTGCCACCCACCGCGGCCCGCGAGCGCACGGCGGACACGCTGCGCCACGTCGGGCTCTACGAGGAGCGGTACCGGCCCATGGGCGGCTACTCCACGGGCATGAAACAGCGGGTCAAGCTCGCCCAGGCGCTGGTGCACGACCCCCGCCTGGTGCTGCTCGACGAGCCGACCAACGGCCTCGACCCGGCCGGCCGGGACGACATGCTGGGCCTGATCCGCCGCATCCACACCGACTTCGGCATCTCGGTCCTGGTCACCTCGCACCTGCTCGGCGAGCTGGAGCGCACCAGCGACCACATCGTCGTCATCGACGGCGGCCGGCTGCTCCGCTCCCAGACCACGGCCAGCTTCACCGAGGCCACCGCCTCGCTGGCCGTCGAGGTCACCGACTCCGACACCCACCCGGACGGCGCCGCCGCGCTGCGCGCCGCACTGGCCGGCCGCGGCGTCGAGGCCACCCCGGCCCCCGGCCAACTGCTGGTGGTCGAGACCGCGGACGAGGCGGTCTACGACACCGTGCGGGACGCCGTGGCCGAGCTCGGCCTCGGCCTGGTGCGCATGGAGCAGCGCCGCCACCGCATCGCCGAGGTCTTCCAGGAGGCACAGCCGTGACCCCGCCCACCGCGCAGGACGCGCGGATCCACAACATCGGCTACCGCCGTTACGAGGGCGAGCGGCTCGGCGCCGGCTACGCGCGGCTCTCCCTGTTCGTCCACTCGCTGCGCGGCGGCTTCGGCCTCGGCCGGTCGGCCCGTTCCAAGGTGCTGCCCTTCGGCCTGTTCGCGATCATGTGCTTCCCCGCGGTGGTGATGGTCGCCGTCGCGGTGATGACCGGGCTCGACGAGATGCCCATCGAGTACCAGGGCTACGGCCTGGCGATGCAGCCGATCCTCAGCCTCTACATCGCGCTGGCCGCGCCCCAGATGGTCTCCCTCGACCTGCGCTTCCGCACCATTCCGCTCTACTTCTCGCGGCCCATGTCCCCGGCGGACTACGTGCGGGCCAAGTTCGCCGCGCTCTCCGCCGCGATCTTCCTGTTCGTCGCGATCCCGCTCACCATCGCCTACGCCGGCGGGCTGCTCGCCGAGCTCGGCTTCGCCGACCAGACGAGCGGCTATCTGCGCGGCCTGGTGGCGGCCGCGGTCCTCGCCGTCACGCACGCCGGCGTGGCCCTGGTGGTCGCCTCCCGCACCCCCCGCCGGGGCTTCGGCGTGGCCGCCATCATCGCGGTGCTCACCGTCCCCTACTTCGCGGTCACCGCGGTGCAGGCCATCGCCAACGAGCAGGGCGGGAGCGACGCCATCGGCTGGCTCGGGCTCTTCTCGCCCACCACCCTGATGGACGGCCTGCAGTCCGCGTTCCTCGGTGGCACGAGCGGCTTCCCGGGCGAGGCGGGCCCCTCCACCGGGGCCGGCGTCGGCTATCTCCTCGTCACCGTGGGCCTCGTCGCGCTCTGCCACGTGCTCCTGGTCCGTCGCTACCGGAAGGCGGGTCTGTAGCCCATGACCACCATCCACATCGCCAAGACCTCCCGCTGGTTCGGGAACGTGGTCGCGGTCAACGACATCAGCATGGACATCAGCCCCGGCATCACCGGCCTCCTCGGGCCGAACGGCGCCGGCAAGTCCACCCTGATCCACATGATGAGCGGCTTCCTCGCGCCCTCGGCCGGCGCCGTCACCCTGGACGACCAGCCGATCTGGCGCAACCCCGAGGCGTACCGACGGATCGGCCTGGTGCCCGAGCGCGAGGGTATGTACGACTACCTCACCGGAGGCGAGTTCGTGCTGGCCAACGCCGAACTCCACGGCCTGCCCGACCCGGGGGCCGCGGCCCACGCCGCCCTGGAGACGGTGGAGATGACGGCCGCCGCCGACCGCCGCGTCTCCACCTACAGCAAGGGCATGCGGCAGCGCGTCAAGATGGCCTCCGCGCTGGTCCACCAGCCGTCGGTGCTCCTGCTCGACGAGCCGTTCAACGGCATGGACCCGCGCCAGCGCATGCACCTGATGGAGCTGCTGCGCACGATGGGCGAGGAGGGGCGCACCGTGCTCTTCTCCTCGCACATCCTGGAGGAGGTCGAGCAGCTGGCCGCCCACATCGAGGTCGTCGTGGCCGGCCGGCACGCGGCCTCCGGCGACTTCCGGCGGATCCGCCGGCTGATGACGGACCGTCCGCTGCGCTATCTGATCCGGTCGAGCGACGACCGGGCACTGGCCGCCGCGCTGATAGCGGACCCGTCCACCAGCGGCATCGAGTTCGACACCGCGGAGAACGCGCTGCGGGTGCAGGCGGTGGACTTCCTCCGCTTCACCACCCGGCTTCCGCTGCTCGCTCGCGAACAGGGCGTCCGGCTGTTCACCGTCTCCCCCTCGGATGAGTCGCTCGAGAGCGTCTTCTCCTATCTGGTCAGCGCGTAAGGAGCCCGATCGCGATGTACAACCCGACCGTCGCCCGGCTCACCTACCGGGCCCTGCTCGGCCGCCGCCGCGCGTTGATCCTGGGCGCCCTGCCGGCGCTGCTGATCGTCATCGCCGTCGCCGTGCGGCTGCTCAACGGCGCGGACGACCACGCCGCCACCGAGATCCTCGGCGGCTTCGCACTGGCCTCGATGGTGCCGCTGGTCGGCGTGATCGCCGGCACCGGCGCCATCGCCCCGGAGATCGACGACGGCTCGATCGTCTACCTGCTCTCCAAGCCGCTCGACCGGCGCACCATCATCACCACCAAGCTGCTGGTCGCCATCGGCGTCACACTGGCCTTCACCACGCTGCCGATCCTGTTGGCCGGCTTCATCCTCAACGGCAACAGCCAGGTCATCGCGGGGGCCTTCGCGGTGGCGGCGGCCGTCGCCTCCATCGCCTACAGCGCGGTGTTCCTGCTGCTCGGCACCGTCTCACGGAACGCGGTGGTGTTCGGCCTGGTCTACGCGCTGGTCTGGGAGGCGCTGTTCGGCAGCCTGGTGCCGGGGGCGCGGGCGCTGAGCATCCAGCAGTGGTCGCTGGCCATCGCCGAGCGGATAGCCGGTCCCGGCGCCGACATCACGTCGGAGGTCTCGCTGCCCGCCGCGTTGATCCTGCTCCTCGTGGCCACGGGGCTCGGCACCTGGTACGCGGCGCGGCGGCTCGGTTCGCTCACCCTCGCCGGCGAGCGCTGAGCGGTCGGGCGGCGGCCCTCCGGGCTCGGAAAACCGGAGGCGGGCCGCCGCCCGACGCGGCATCCTCGAAGCCACATGGACGACCGACAGCTCAAGAAGTTCTCGAAGTACCTCTCCCGCCACCTCCGCCACGACCCCGGCCGGATCGGCCTGGTCCTCGACGAGGGCGGCTGGGCCGACATCGACGCGTTGCTGGCCGCCTGCCGGCGGGCCGGGGTCCGGATCGGCCGGGAGCAGCTGGCCGAGGTGGTGGAGCGGAACGACAAGCGCCGCTTCGCCGTCGACCCGACCGGCAGCCGGATCCGGGCCAGTCAGGGGCACTCGATCCGGGTGGACCTCGGCCTCGCGCCGGTGGTGCCGCCGGCCTGGCTCTTCCACGGCACGGTGGCCGGCAGCCTCGGCGGCATCCGGGCCGAGGGGCTGCGCCCGATGAGCCGCCAGCACGTCCACCTGTCGCCCGATCGGGAGACCGCCGCCCGCGTCGGCGCCAGGTGGGGCCGGCCGGTCGTCCTCTCGGTCGACGCGGGGGCGATGCACACCGCCGGCCACCCGTTCTGGCGCAGCGACAACGGCGTCTGGCTCACGGCCGCGGTGCCGGCGGGCTTCGTCCGCTTCCCGGGCTGAGCCCGCGGCGGCCCGGTTTCCGGGCCCCGGCGGGTCAGCCGACGGCCGGCTGTCCGAGCAGCGGTTCGAGGACCAGGGCGATCCCGTCCTCGTCGTTGCCCGCGGTGATCTCGTCCGCCATCGCCCGGACGTCCGGGTGCGCCCCCGCCATGGCCACGCTGCGCGCCGCCCAGGCGAACATCGGCAGGTCGTTGGGCATGTCCCCGAAGGCGATGGTCTCCGAGCCCCTCACCCCGAGCCGGCGCGCGGCGAGCGACAGCCCCGTCGCCTTGGTCAGGCCGAGCGGCAGCATCTCCACCAGCAGCTCGCCGGAGACGACGATGCCCACCGCGTCGCCCAACAGGTCGAGCGCCGTGGCGGCCAACTCGTCGTCGCTCATCGTCGGATGGTGCACGTACATCTTGATCACCGGCTCCGCGAACAGCTCCTCGCGCGTCCCGGCACGCTCGGGGCGCGGGTTGCCCTCGCCGCTGGCGCCGTAGGTGCTGCCCACCGTCTCGTGGAAGCCGGCCTCCATCACCACCCGGCCGTCGAGGCCGTCCCGGTTGGCGGCGATGTGGAGCGGCCCGAGTGACTCCTCGAGCCGGGCCACGGCGGCCCTGGCCAGCTGCCGGTCCAGGGTGACGGAGGTCAGCAGCCGGTGCTCCCCCGCGTGGTAGAGCTGTGCGCCCTGGCCGCAGACCGCCAGGCCCTCGTAGCCCAGGTCGTCGAGGATGTGCCGGGTCCAGGCGACGCTGCGGCCGGTGACCACGATGTGTTCGGCCCCGGCCGCCCGCGCGGCGGCGAGCGCCGCGCGGGTCCGCCGGGAAATCGTTTCGTCGCTCCGCAGCAGGGTGCCGTCGAGGTCGGTCGCGACCAACCGGTACGGGAAGGTGGCCGGCTCGGTCACCGCCCGCCCCTGGCGGGCTTGGCGACCGGCTCGAGCAGCTCGCGCCCGCCCAGGTAGGGCCGCAGGACCTCGGGCACCCGGACCGAACCGTCGCCCTGCTGGTGGTTCTCCAGCAGCGCGACGATGGTGCGCGGCACCGCGCACAGCGTGCCGTTGAGCGTGGCCAGCGGGCGCGGTCCGGCGTCCTTGGTGCGCATCCGGATGCCGAGCCGGCGGGCCTGGAACTCGGTGCAGTTGGAGGACGAGGTCAGCTCGCGGTACTTGCCCTGGGTCGGGATCCACGCCTCGCAGTCGAACTTCCGGGAGGCGGAGGCGCCCAGGTCGCCGCTGGCCACGTCGATCACCCGGAACGGCAGCCCGAGCGAGGTGAGCCACTGCTTCTCCCACTCCAGCAGCCTGGTGAGTTCGGCCTCGGCGTCCTCGGGCGCCACGTAGGAGAACATCTCCACCTTGTCGAACTGGTGCACCCGGAAGATGCCCCGGGTGTCCTTGCCGTACGAGCCGGCCTCGCGGCGGAAGCACGGCGAGAAGCCGGCGTAGCGGCGCGGCAGTTCGCCGGCGTCCAGGATCTCGTCCATGTGGTAGGCGGCGAGCGGGACCTCGGAGGTGCCGACCAGGTAGAAGTCGTCCTTCTCCAGGTGGTACACGTCCTGCGCGGCCTGGCCGAGGAAGCCGGTGCCCTCCATGGCGCGCGGCTTCACCAGGGCCGGGGTGAGCATCGGGACGAAGCCGGCGGCGGTCGCCTGGCCGATCGCCGCGTTGACCAGGGCGAGTTCGAGCAGGGCGCCCACGCCGGTCAGGTAGTAGAAGCGGGAGCCCGAGACCTTGGCGCCGCGCTCGGTGTCGATGGCGCCCAGCGTCTGGCCGAGCTCCAGGTGGTCCTTCGGCTCGAAGCCCTCGGCCGCGAAGTCGCGGATGGTGCCGTGCGTCTCGCGGACCACGAAGTCGTCCTCGCCGCCGACCGGCACGTCGGGGTGGACGAGGTTCCCGATCCCCAGCAGCAGGGTCTGGGCCTCGGCCGCGGCCTCGTCGCGCTCGGCGTCGGCGGCCTTGACCGCCGCGGCGAGTTCGCCGGCGCGGGCCAGCAGCGCGGCCCGCTCGTCGCCGGTGGCCTTGGGGATCAGCTTGCCGAGCTGGCGCTGCTCGGCCCGCAGCTCGTCGAAGCGGGCACTGGACGACCTGCGCCGCTCGTCGGCGGAGAGCAGGGAGTCGACGAGGTCGACGTCCTCTCCACGGGCGCGCTGGGATGCGCGCACTCGGTCCGGGTCCTCGCGAAGCAGCCGAAGGTCAATCACGGCACCAGGCTACCGGGGCGGCCCGGGGGGCCGAATCCGAATTCCCCCGCGGCCGCACCATGGGCGAGATGTACGCTTTGGCTGATTTGCCGTGAATTTCGTGGAAAGTGAGCCTGGGGGAATCCACAGGTCAGCGGGTTGTCCACCGGGTTATCCACAGGGCCCGCCAGGTCCCTGTGGATAACTTTGTGGATTCTCGGCCCCCCTTGGTGCGGGCCGTAGAATTCCCCACTCAAACCCGGCTCACACTCTCTTACGAGGGAAATCGAAGAGAATTGCCTCACTCGCCGGGGGGATGCCGATCGCTTTGGGTGACGAAAACGGATTCGCCACCCTGTGGACGAGTTAGCGCCTAGTGGGGCGATATGTCGACGATGTCCGAGTTGGTCATGTCGACTTATGCACAGGCACGGAGGGTGTCCTGTGGATAACTCGTGGATAACTTCCCGGGCACTCCGAGGACACGCGGGATTCAGCGATCCGTCGCCGTCCGGCCGGTCTCGTCCGGGCGCCCGTCCAGGCAGCGGGTCAGCCAGTCGGCCGCCGCCAGGAAGTCCTCGTCGGTCGTGCCGGAGCGCACCGCGGGTTCCACGTGGTCGGCGCGCGGATACGAACCGAGGTAGCGCACGTCCGAGCACAGCCGCCTGAGCCCCATCAGCGCCTCGCCCACCCGCCGGTCCGAGACGTGGCCCTCGCAGTCCACCGAGAAGCAGTACTGCCCGATCCCCTTGCCGGTGGGCCGCGACTCGATCCGCGTCAGGTTCACGCCGCGGGCCGCGTACTCCTGGAGCACGTCGAGCAGCGCGCCCGGGTGGTCGGCGCGCAGCCACAGCACCACCGAGGTCTTGTCCGCGCCGGTCCGCGCGGCCGGCCGGGCGGGCCGGCCCACCAGCACGAAACGGGTGGTGGCGTTGTGCGCGTCGTGGATGTCGGTGACCAGCGGCTCGAGCCCGTAGATCGCGGCCGCGAACTCGCCCGCGAACGCCGCGTCGTACCGCCCCTCCTGCACCAGCCGGGCGCCGTCCGCGTTGGACGCCGCCGACTCCCACTGCGCGTCGGGCAGGAAACGCTTCAGCCAGTCCCGCACCTGCGGCTGGGCGACCGGATGCCCGGTGACCGTCTTGATGGACTCGATGGCCGTGCCCGGCCTGACCAGCAGCGCGAACGCGATCGGCAGCAGCACCTCGCGGTAGATCATCAGCGGCTGGCCGGACGCCAGCTCGTCCACCGTGGCCAGCACGCCGCCCTCCACCGAGTTCTCGATGGGCACCAGCGCGCCCGCCGCCTCACCGGACCGCACCGCGTCCAGGGCCGCCGGCACGGAGATCATCGGTACCAGCTCGCGGGTGGCCGCCTCCGGCAGGGTGCGGAGCGCGGCTTCGGTGAAGGTGCCCTCGGGGCCGAGGTAGGTGTAGCGGCTCGCTGCTGTCATGACGCCACGGTAGCCGCGGCGGGCGGGCCGCCGCGTCTCGGTATCAGCCTTCGAGCAGCCGCTGGCCCACGTACTCGCCCTCCGCCGCCCCGCCGGGGACCGCGAACAGCGCGCTCGCCTCGTGCCTGACGAACTCCGAGAGCGCGTCACCCCGGTCCAGCTTGCGCTGCACCGGGACGAAGCCGCGCAGCGGGTCCGCCTGCCAGCACACGAACAGCAGCCCGGCGTCCGGGCCGCCGTCGCCCCGGAAGCCGTCGTGGAAGGAGAAGGGGCGGCGCAGCATCGCGGCTCCGCCGTTGGTCTCCGGCGCGCTCACCCGTACGTGTGCGTTGGCGCCGATGACGGGGCGGCCGTCGTCGTCGACGGCTTCCAGGTCGACGGGGGTGGTCTCCTCGCCGCCGGTGAGCGGGGCGCCGTCGGACTTGCGGCGCCCGATCACCCGCTCCTGCTCGCCCACCGTCCGCCGCTCCCAGTCGTCCAGCAGCATCCGGATCCGGCGGACGACGGCGTAGGAGCCGCCGGCCATCCAGGCCGGGTCGCCGTCGGCCGGGACGAAGACCCGCTCGTCGAAGTCGTCGTCGGCCGGCCCGGGGTTGTTGGTGCCGTCGACCTGGCCCATCAGGTTGCGGTTGGTCATGGGCCGGGCGGTCGCGCCGGGGCTCCGGTTGAAGCCGGTCATCTGCCACCGGACGGCGGCGGTGCCGGCGGCGGCGCGCTGGAGGGCGCGGAGCGCGCCGAAAGCGACGAGGGCGTCGTCGGCGCCGATCTGGAGCCAGAGGTCGCCGTCCGAGCGGTCGGGGTCGAGGGCGTCGTTCGAGAACGCGGGGAGCGGGTCGAGCGCGGTGGGGCGGGCGTCGACGAGGTCGGTGGCGTCGAAGAAGCCGTGCCCGAGCCCGATGGTGACGGTGAGGGAGGACGGGCCGGCGTCGCGGGCGACGGAGGTGTCGTCGTCCGGCGCCTCGCCGGCCATCAGCCGGGCGGCCAGCCCGGACCAGCCGCGGAGCAGTTCGACGGCCTGGCGGCGTCCGGCGCCGGGGGCGAGGTCGAGGGCGACGAGATGGCCGTGGGTCTGCGCCGGGGTGGTGATCCCCGGCTGGTGGGTGCCGTGGAAGGCGACGGTGGTGCTGCCGAGGCTGGTGAGGGCCGGGGCGCCCCGCGTCGTCGTGGCGGCGTGCGCGAGCGCGCCGCCCGCGGTGCCGAGGGCGAGGCCGGCGGCGCCCGCGGTGCCGGCGGTGGTGAGCAGGCGGCGGCGGGAGATCTCAGTCATGGTCTACCACTGGTTGTCACTGTGCGTTGCTATTCTGTGGCGGTGTCGTTACTCTTGGTGATTACGGGATGGTGAAGGAGGTGGTCTCGGTGGTCTGGTCGATGTCCGAGGTGCGGATGGTCAGGGCCAGGTCCCAGCTGCCGGGGCGCGGTAGTTGGAGATCGGTCACGGTCCAGTGGCCCACGTCCACGTGCAGGGTCTCGTAGCGGAGCGGGCCGAGGTCCTCGGCGGGCAGGGTGAGGGCGACCCGGATCTCCTCGGCGTTGGTGGGCCGGCCGTTGGGGTCGGTGAGGCGGATGTGCAGGGTGTTGTCACCGGTGGCGGCCGGTGAGATGTCGAGTCGGGCGTCGCCCCGGCCGGCCTCGCCGCCGGTGTCGTAGGGAAGGGAGAGCGACAGGGGGTCGCCGGCGGAGCGGTCCTGGTCCCCACCGCCGGCGGCGGAATCGGCGGCCGCGGCCTCGGCGGCGGCGGTGTGGGCCGGGGGCGTGGCGGTGAGGGCGGTGGTCACGCCGAGCAGCACGGCGGCGATGGCGGCCTCGGCGAGCACGGAGCGCCGCAGCGCGGCCCGGTGCGGGTCGGCCCCACGGGCCCGTTCGCGGGACCGGAGGCGGGCCGTGCGGTCGATGGCGGCGCGCTGCCTGGCCAACTGCCTGGCCCGGGCCGGGGCCACGCCCTCGCCACCGACGGCCACGGTCTCGGGCGCCGCGTCGTCGGTCGGCTCGCCGGGCCGGCTGGCCGGCGCGTCGGCCAGCCGGTGGGTCCACCGCCGGGAGACGGAGGCGACCACGAGCAGCGTGGCGATCAGGGCGACCTTCAGCAGCAGCAGACGACCGTAGGAGGTGTCGGTGAGCGCGGTCCAGGAGAGGCCCACCTGCCGCCACGACTGGTAGAGCCCGGTGGCGGCGAGCGCGGCGACGCTGCCCGTGGCGAGCGCGGAGTAGCGGCGCACGGCGGCCCCGGGCGGCGTGTCAGGGGCGTCGTGGAGGATGGCCAGCAGGGTGACGAGGCCGCCGAGCCAGGCGGCGACCGCCAGCAGGTGGACGACGTCGGCGGGGATGGCCACGGCCGTCTGCCGGCCGGTGGCGGCGTGCTCGGCCGTGGCCCAGGTGGCCGCGAGGCCGACGGCGAGGATGGCGCCGCCGATGCCGAGGCCGAAGGTGACGTCGCGCAGCCGGGCCCGGCCGTCCTCGACGGCCTCGTCCCGGTCCCCGTCGTTCCCGTCGTTCCCGTCGTCCTTGCCGTCCGCGTCCCGCGCCGCGGCCGCCTCCTGGGCGGCGCGCAGCCGGGCGTGGGCGCCGTAGAGCAGCGCGATGAACAGCCCGGCGGCGCCCGCCAGCAGCAGGCGGGTCACGAGGGCGCTGCCGGTCCTGGTGCCCACGACGTCGCGCAGCCCGGCCAGGTCGAAGGCGTCGGCGAGTTCGCCGGAGCCGGTGTAGGGGGTGCGCAGGCAGAGCAGGGCCAGGGTGGCGCCGGTGAGGATGGTCCAGCCGGCGAGCGTGACGCGTTGCACGGCCCGGCGGGTGGCGGCCGCCGGCCAGCACACCAGCACGAAGACACAGGAGCCGACGAGAAGGAGGAAGCCGGTGTAGGCGGCGTAGCGTCCGGCGTCGTAGAGCAGCCCGACGAGCCCGTCGTCGCCCGCCGTGGTCACGGCGTCCGCGTCGACCGCGGTCTCGGACGGGGCGCCGATCGAGAAGGTGAAGGCGCCGGAGATGGGGTGGCTGTCGGTGGAGACCACCTGCCAGGCCACGGTGTAGGTGCCGTCGGCGAGGCCGGGGCGCAGCGCCACGGCGTGGTCGCGCCCCGAACCAGTGGGCCCGCCCGCGTCGGCGCGGTCGCCGTCCGGATCGAGGACCCGGATGCCGTCCGCGCCGAGCGAGACGCCCTCGGTGAAGGTGAGCGTGACCTCGTCGGGCGCCGTGGCGACCACCGCCCCGTCCTCCGGGGTGCTGGTGTCGAGCGCCGCGTGCGCCGCGGCCGGGCCGGCGCCGGCGAGCAGGCCGGCGAGCGCCGCGGCCGTGGCCAGGGCGCCGAGCAGCAGCGTGACAAGAGGACGGGGAAGGGCGGTCATGGCGCGCATGGCTGAGGTGTCACTCCCCGGTGTAGGTGGCTGATCTGACCGGCACGTCGAGGGTGATCGGATCCGAGGTCTCGAAGCGCAGTTCGAGGCTCACGGTCTCGCCTTCGACGAGTCGGCGGGAGAGGTCGAGCAGCATCACGTGGTTGCCGCCGCGGTCGAGGTGCAGCTCGCCGTCGGCGGGCACGGGTAGCGAGTCGACCTGGCGCATGGCGTTGTCCACGGTCTCGTGGATCTCGACCGTGCCGGCCGCCTCGCTGGTCACCGACACCAGGGTGTCGTCCGCGTCGCCGGTGTTCTCGACGGTGAGGAAGGCGCCGGCGACGTCCTGACCCGGCGGCTCGGGTATGTAGGCTCCGCTCGCCCGCAGTTCGGGCGTCGCCTCGCCGCCCGAGCAGGCGGCGAGGCCGAGCGTCAGCGCGCCGGCGAGCAGCGCCGCGGCCCGGCGTCTCACGGCAGCTCCCCCTCGATCAGGCCCGGCAGGTCGCGGGCGAAGGTGTCGCTCGTGACGCCCTCGGTGTAGACGACGTGCGCCTGGTCGTCGGTGGGCAGGAAGGCGATCACCTGGGTGCCGTGGGTGGAGACGATGTCGCCGTTCTCGTCCTCGGTCGACGGCTCGATGTGCACGCCGAGCGAGCGCGCTGCCTCCTGGATGGTGGCGAAGTCGCCGGTCAGGCCGGTGAAGTCGGGGCCCTGGGCCTGGAGCCAGGGGCCGAGCGACCCCGGGGTGTCCCGGTCGGGGTCGGTCGTCACGAACACGACGTCCAGCTGGGCCCGTTGCTCGTCGGTCAGCCCGGCGCTCGCGATGCCGATGTTGCTCATGGTGAGAGGGCAGATGTCCGGGCAGTGGGTGTACCCGAAGTAGAGCAGGACGGCACGCCCCGCGGTGCGCTCGACGAAGTCGTACTCCTCGCCTTCGGTGTCCGTGAGCACCAGCTCCGGCTTGGCGAAGGGGGTGTCGACGACGGTGCCCTCGTCCGGGGCGTGCTCGCCGTGGACCTCGGCCGCGGCCGAGTCGTCGCCGTCGCCCCCCGAGGCGTCGCCGCCGCAGGCGGCCAGGGTGAGCGCGGCGCCGAGGGCCACGACGGTGGTGCTGATTCTGCGCAGGTGCATCGCGTGTTCCTGGTGTGGTGATCGTGGCGCGCGGGGCGGACGGTGTGCTCCGCCCCGCGCGGTCCCACGGTGGGTGGGGAAGGGGTCGGGAGGGGTCAGGAGGCGGCGGTGCCGTCGCCGCCGCCGGTGCGGCGGCGCCCGGCGAGGACGCCGAAGGCCACACCGGCGACGCCGACCGCGATGCCCACGCCGGCCAGCACGCGCGCCGTGGTGTCGGCGGTCGCCTCGTCGGACCCGTCGCCGGCGGCCTCCTCCACCGCGTCGTGCGCCGCCTCGTCCGAGGCCGCCGCGTCGGCGCCCTCGGCGGCCTCGGCGCCGTGGTGGCCGCCGGTGCCGGGCGCCAGGCTCAGGACCGGGGCCGGGCTCTCGGGCTCGGAGCCGTCCTCGGTCGGCTCCTCGATCCAGCGCGAGACCTCGCCGTCGTCGTAGGTCTGGACGGCCTTGAACACCAGCTGGTCGACGTCCTCGGGCAGCGGTCCCACGGAGATCGGGAACTGCTGGAAGGTGCCGGGCTCGATCTCGCCCCCGGACCAGACGATGGTGGTCGGCGCCTCGGTGACCTGGCTGCCGTGCATCTCGATCGGCTCGTCGAGCTCCGCCGTCTGGACCTCGACGTCCCAGCCGGGCACCGGCTGCGGCAGCACCGAGGCGAGCGGGTGCTCGGGGTCGAGATGGACCTCGAGCCGGGTGGTCGAGGCGGTGTCGCTCTCGTTCGGCACCCGGAGGTTGAGGACGGCGTAGCCGCCCTGCTCCGCCTCGCTGGGGTCGATGCTGACATGGGCCTGGGCGGCGGGTGCGGCGATCGTCAGGACGACGGCCGCGGTGATCGCCGAGCAAGCGGCCACGCGCGTGCGCTTCATTGGGGGCACTCCACGGTGAGGTGTCGCGTCAGTGGGACGCGTACGGGTGGGAAGGGAGACGGGTGGTGCGGGTGCGGGCGCGCTGCGGTCGGCGCGCGGCGAGGGCGCACCCGGTGCCCGGTTCCTTCCGGGGAGTGCGTCAGGCCGCGAGGGCGAGTTCCGCCGCGCCGCGCGGCGGCGGGCCGCGTCTGGTCAGCGCGTGCGGGAGCACGATGCCGGCGACGGCCGGAGCCGGCCGTCGCGCGGGGTGCGGCCGCCGTCGCGCGGGCGGCAGGAACGGCGCGCCGGCGCACAGCAGCCTGGCCAGGCGCAGAGCGCGCCTGAGCGCCGGCGCGAGCGCGTCGAGCGCGATCGGGAACATGGGGTCGGCATCGCCGGGTCGAGCGAGGCGGAGCAGTCGCCACACCGCCCGCTCGCCCTGCCGCAGCAGCCAGCCGGCCGCGACGGCGGCCAGCAGATGGCCGAGGAGCATGGGCCCGGACGGCAGCCAGTCGTGCGCCGCCGTCGTGGTTCCGCCGTCCGGTGCGAGGCCGGCGGCGGAGACGATCCGCGCGGCCCTCGCCTCGGTGAGGGCCATGATCTGGTCGTTGCAGAGCAGCCGCCTGGCCTGCTCGATCGTGCCAACCGGGTGGCCACCGCCGGACGCGCCGCCGTGTCCCGTGCCGTGCTGGCCCAGGCTGTAGAGGGCGTGCAGGGCGAGTTGACCGGCCCCCAGGGCGGCGGCGAAAGCGGGTGTCGAGCGGCGTTCGCGGCCGGCAAGCGGCACGGCGAGCGCGAAGGCGGCGAGCCAGCCGGTGACCAGCGCCCACGCGGGCACCCCGGGCCCGCCGGCCGAGAGGTGACCGGCGGCGGCCAGCGTGGCGCAGGCCGCGGCGAAGACCGCGGCTCGCAGCAGTCGCAGATCGGCTCCGGCACGCATGGCGGCGTCATCATCTCACCGGCCTCGCACCGGCCATGGCTCGGGGCCGGAAATCTCGCACGCGAGTACGTACCTTCACTCGTGCCGAGGTGTAGGTATATCGATGCTTGTGTCCTGATACATCCGCCGAACGGGGGGTGTTGGGTCGGCCACGCGCTTACCTCCCGGGCCGGTAGGCAATACCTACAGATATGTCGAGCCGCGGCCAGGAGGCTGGAACATGAGCATCTGGTGGTCTCTCCAACTGCGCCGAGAGGCGGCCAGCGTCCCGCTGGCCCGGCGCCTGCTGATCGGCGCGATGGAGTCGGCCGGGGTGGACGCCGACATCTCCCACGAACTCTCGGTCGCCCTCACCGAGGCGTGCGCCAACGCCGTCCAGCACGGCGGCGGCCGCTCCCAGGTCTTCCAGGTGACCGCCTCCATGCTCGGGGACACGTGCCGCATCGAGGTCACCGACGGCGGCCCCGGCTTTCCCGAGGGCGCCGCCATCCCCTTCACCGAGCCGCCCGAGCTCCTGCCCTGCGGGCGCGGCCTGCGGCTCATCGAGGCCCTCTCCGACCGGGTGCGCATCGGCAACCAGCCGGGCAGCGGTGGGGCCGTCGTCACCTTCGACAAGACCCTCAAGTGGCGCGAGGGCGCCGCGCTGCTCCAGGCGTCCTGACGGCCCCTTGCCCGTGGCCTGGGATTTCTCCGGGTTTTTACTTCTCGGCTCTTTACATCCGACCCGGTACCGTGGCCCTCTGAGGGGGATGCATCAGGACGTTCCCTCTGGAGGTGGAACCCAATGGGTCAGATAGGGGCAAGGGAGCTCGTGCTCCTCGCCATCATCGTGTTGCTGGTCTTCGGCGCCAGGCGGCTGCCGGACATCGCGCGCTCCCTCGGCAAGTCGGCGCGCATCCTCAAGAGCGAGACGGCCGCCATGAAGGCCGAGAGCGCCGCCGCCAACCCGTCCGCCTCGCCCAACCCGTCGGCCTCGGCCAACCCGTCGGCCTCGGCGGAGCCGGTCGCCTCGGACCCGCGCACCATCAAGGCCGGCCCGATCGACGTCAGCACGGCGCGCCCTGTCCAGGAGCCCGACACCGCAGCCCGCGGCTGAGCAGCCCGCCC
>NZ_SMKI01000759.1 GCF_004348415.1 Streptomyces hainanensis | reverse complement strand
CCCTCGTCCGGCTCGCCCTCCCCGGCGGCCGCACCCTCACCGCCCGGATCTGGCAGGTCCTCGTCGGCCGCGTCCCCCTGCTGCTCCTCGACTCCGCCCTCGCCGAGAACGGCCCCGCCGAACGCGACGTCACCGACCGGCTCTACGGCGGCGGCAGCGAACACCGACTGCTCCAGGAGATGCTGCTCGGCATCGGCGGCGTCCGCGCGGTCCGCGCCTTCTGCCGGATCACCGGCCACGCCGAACCCGAGGTCTTCCACATGAACGAGGGCCACGCCGGCTTCCTCGGCCCCGAGCGGATCCGCGAACTCGGCGACTACGGAGTCGACTTCGACGCCGCCCTGCACGCGGTCCGGGCCGGCACCGTCTTCACCACCCACACCCCGGTCCCGGCCGGCATCGACCGTTTCCCCGAGGAACTCGTCGCCCGCCACCTCGGCGACGGCGCCGAACTCACCACCGTCGACCAGCAGGCCCTCCTCGACCTCGGCCGCGAGCCGGCCGCCATCGCCGGCACCGACGTCGCCGGCACCGACATGTCCGGAGGAGACCAGGCGGCCCCGCCGCAGTTCAACATGGCGGTGCTCGGCCTGCGCACCGCGCAGCGCGCCAACGGCGTCTCCCGACTGCACGGCAGCGTCAGCCGCGGCATGTTCTCCGGCCTGTGGCCCGGCTTCGACCCCGAGGAGGTGCCGATCGGCTCCGTCACCAACGGGGTGCACGCGCCCACCTGGACCGCCGACGCCATGCAACGCGCCCAGCACACCAAGCTCGGCGACGCCGAACTGTGGGAGCTGCGCCGCACCCTGCGCGAACAACTGGTCCAGGAGGTCAGGACCCGGGTGCGCACCGCCTGGCGGCAACGCGGCGCCGGCCAGGCCGAACTCGGCTGGGTCGACGGCGTCCTCGACCCCGACGTGCTCACCCTCGGCTTCGCCCGCCGCGTCCCCGCCTACAAGCGGCTCACCCTGATGCTGCACGACCGTGACCGGCTCCGCGCGCTGCTCCTGCACCCCGAGCGCCCCGTCCAGATCGTGGTCGCCGGCAAGGCCCACCCCGCCGACGACGGCGGCAAGCGGCTCATCCAGGAACTCGTGCGGTTCGCCGACGACCCCGAGGTGCGGCACCGGATCGTCTTCCTCCCCGACTACGGCATGGCGATGGCCCGCTCGCTCTACGCCGGCTGCGACGTCTGGCTCAACAACCCCCTGCGACCACTGGAGGCGTGCGGCACCTCGGGCATGAAGTCCGCGCTCAACGGCGGCCTCAACCTCTCGGTGCGGGACGGCTGGTGGGACGAGTGGTTCGACCCCGACTTCGGCTGGGAGATCCCCACCGCCGACGGACTCGCCGCCTCCGAGCCCGAGCGGCGCGACGCGCTGGAGGCCGCGGCGCTCTACCGGCTGCTCGCCGAGCAGGTCACGCCCTGCTTCTACGACCGCGGCGTGGGCGGTGGCGGAGTGCCGAGCCGCTGGGTCGAGATGGTCCGCGCCACCCTCGACCGCCTCGGGCCGCTGGTGCCGGCGGAGCGGATGCTCCGCGAGTACATCGCCGACTACTACGCGCCGGCGGCCCGCTCCCACCGGGCGCTCACCGCCGACGCGGCCGGCGAACTCGCCGGCTTCGCGGCCCGCGCCCGCCGCGAATGGCCCCGGGTCACCGTCGACCACGTCGAACCGGGCGCGGAAGCGCCGACCCTCGGCGGCACGGTGTCCCTGCGGGTGCGGGTCGCACTCGGCGACCTCGAACCCTCGGAGGTCGAGGTCCAGGCCGTCACCGGCCGGGTGAACGGCGACGACACGCTGGCCGACCCGGTGTACGTCTCACTGAAACCGGAGGGCGGGCCCGACCTGTCGAGCCGGTGGACCTACACCGGCGAGCTTCCCCTCCACCGGACCGGGCCCTTCGGCTACACGGTGCGGGTGCTGCCGACGCATCCGCTCCTGGCGTCGCGGCCCGAGCTCGGCCTGACCAGGCTGCCGGACGGCGAGACCCCGGAACTCCTACCGGCCGTCGGCTGACCGGGGGTTTCCCCCCACCC
>NZ_SMKI01000758.1 GCF_004348415.1 Streptomyces hainanensis | reverse complement strand
AGCTGTGTATAAGATACAGCCTCACGCCCAGTGCCCCACACGGGGCGACCGCCGAGGCCGGGGCACCGGACCCCGGCGCCCGCCTCGTCGGCGCGACCGACGGCGCGGCCCTGCTGGACATCAGCCCCGCCCGGTTCGCCCGCCTGGCCAGAGGCGGCTGTCTCAGCCCGGCCGAGTTCCGGATCAGCCCCCTGCACATCGTCACCTGGTGGTATCCGGCCGCCGAGCTGCGGCTCTTCGCGGACCGCGAGTCCAGGCTGCTCAGCGGCCCGATCCCCGAGGGGCTGCGCCGCGCGCTGCGCCGGGGCGACGACTGGCGACCCCGCCGTTGGCGCACCCGGCGCGTCGCCCAGCTGATCCGCCGCACCGCCGACCCCTGGCGGCGGGCGGCCGCGTTCGCCGCGGTGCTGGAGCCACCGGCGCTCGCCCGGCTGGTGCCCGACGCCGGGGAGCGCGTCCTGCTGCGGCGGCTCCGCCCGGCGCTCACCGCCCCGCCGCCACCCGGCTTCCGCCCGCGGATGCTCGACGCGCTGTTGACCGCCACCGAGCCGGACGAGACCCGTTGGTACGTGCGCGGGCTCGAGCTGGCCCTGCGGGACGCCAGATCCCGCCCGCCGGTCGGCCCACGGCTCAGAGCTGGCCGACGCCCACGACCTTGATCACCGCCCGGGCCTCCGCGTCCGAGGCCGTCAGGTCGACCTCGGCCGAGATGCCCCAGTCGTGGTCCCCCGCCGGGTCGTGGAAGGTCTGCCGCACCCGCCAGAGGCCGTCCTCCGGGCGCTCCTCGATCTGCAGCAGCCGCGGGCCGCGGGCCTCGGGCCCGGTGCCCAGCTCGTCGTACTCCTGCCAGTAGCCGTCCAGCGCGGCGGCCCAGGCGTCGGCGTCCCAACCCGACTCGGCGTCCAACTCGCCGAGGTCCCAGGTCCGGTCCAGGGCCGCCAGCTCCACCCTGCGGAACATCGCGTTCCGCACCAGCACCCGGAAGGCCCGGGCATTGGCGGTCACCGGCTTCACCTGGTCCGCCCGCTCCCGCGCCTCCTCGGCGTCCTCGAGCTCCGGGTTGGCCAACTGCTCCCACTCGTCGAGCAGGCTGGAGTCGACCTGGCGGACCATCTCGCCCAACCACGCCGTGATGTCCTGGAAGTCCTCGGACTTCAGGTCCTCGGGCACGGTGTGCTCCAACGCCTTGTAGGCGCCGGCCAGATAGCGCAGCACGATCCCCTCGGTGCGCGCCAACTCGTAGTGGGACACGAACTCGGAGAACGTCATGGCCCGTTCGTACATGTCCCGGACGACGGACTTGGGGGACAGCGGATGATCGCTCACCCACGGATGGCTCGTCCGGTACAGGCCGAAGGCATGGAACAACAGCTCGTCGAGCGGCCGCGGATACGTGATGTCCATCAGCCGCTCCATCCGCTCCTCGTACTCCACCCCCTCGGCCTTCATCGCCGCCACCGCCTCGCCCCGCGCCTTGTTCTGCTGCGCCGCCAGGATCTGCCGGGGATCGTCCAACGTCGACTCCACCACCGACACCATGTCGAGGGCGTAGGAGGGCGACTCCGGGTCGAGCAGCTCGAACGCGGCGAGGGCGAACGTCGACAGCGGCTGGTTCAACGCGAAGTCCGCCTGCAGATCCACCGTCAGCCGCACGATGCGGCCCTGCGCGTCCGGCGTCTCGAGCCGCTCCACGATGCCACCGTCGAGCAGCGACCGGTAGATGGCGATCGCCCGCCGGATGTGGCGCAACTGCTGCCGGCGCGGCTCGTGGTTGTCCTCCAGCAGCCGCCGCATCGCGTCGAACGCGTTGCCCGGCCGCGCGATGATGGACAGCAGCATCGCGTGCGTGACCCGGAACCGCGAGGTCAGCGGCTCGGGCTCGGCCGCGATCAGCCGCTCGAAGGTGTTCTCGCCCCAGTTGACGAACCCCTCGGGCGGTTTCTTGCGCACCACCTTGCGCCGCTTCTTCGGATCGTCGCCCGCCTTCGCCAGCGCCTTCTCGTTCTCCACCACGTGGTCGGGCGCCTGCGCCACCACGAACCCGGCGGTGTCGAAGCCCGCC
>NZ_SMKI01000757.1 GCF_004348415.1 Streptomyces hainanensis | reverse complement strand
CGGTGGGGGTGGTGGCGCCCGCTGGCGCGGCCGGCCCGGAAACCCCGTTGGCCGAGGCGGAGTTGACGCCCGGTGCGAGCGGCGTCACGGCCAGCACGAGCGATGGGAACGAAGCGGCGAACGTGGTCGACGGCGACCTCGCCACCCGATGGTCGGGCGAGGGTGACGGCGCCTGGCTCCAGTTGGACCTCGGCGCGACGCACACCGTGGACGAGGTCAGGCTCGCCGTGCACCGCGGCGACACCCGGCGGAACGTCTTCGAGCTCCAGTACTGGAGCGGATCGGGCTGGGTCACGGTCTACGACGGCGAGAGCGGGGGCGGGACGACCGGCTTCGAGTCGTTCGCGTTCGAGCCCGTCCAGACCTCCCGCATCCGCTACCTGGGCCACGGCTACGAGGGCGGGGGTGAGGGCGACTGGAACAGCCTCACCGAGGTCGAGATCTGGAATGATCGGGGCGACGACGGCGGGGGTGGCGGCGACGCCGAACTGCCCTCCGAGGTCCTCGACCTGAGCGACTGGAAGGTGACGCTGCCGATCGGCGACGACGAGGACCCGACCGAGATCTTCCAGCCCGAGCTCGACGGCTACGCGCACGACCCGTACTTCACGGTCGCCGACTCCGGCGACGCGGTGCGGTTCCGGGCGCCCGTCAACGGGGTCACCACCGGCGGCTCCTCCTATCCGCGGTCCGAGCTGCGGGAGATGGAGCCGGGGGGCGGGGACGAGACCGAGTGGTCGTCGACGTCCGGCACCCACACCATGACCGTGCGGGAGGCGTTCACCCACCTGCCGGAGGACAAACCGGAGGTCGTCGGCGCCCAGATCCACGGCGGGGACGACGACGTCACCACGGTGCGCCTGGAGGGCGAGGAACTCTGGCTCACCGACCCCGACACCAGCAACCACCACCTGCTCGACGACGCGTACGAGCTCGGCACCGTCTTCGAGATCAGGTACGTGGTGAGCGGCGGTGAGATCGAGATCTACTACAACGGCCGGCTGGAGACGACCCTCGAACACCGCGACTCCACCAACTACTTCAAGGCCGGCGCCTACACCCAGGCCAACTGCGGCAACTCCTCCCCGTGCGGCTCGTCCAACTACGGCGAGGTGGAGATCCACGACGTGACCGTCACGCACGACGACGGCGACCGGCCGGCCGAGGGCACCGAGGCCGCCGAGCGGTACGGCTGGGGTGACCCGCTGCCGATCTCCGACGAGTTCGACTACACGGGCCCGGTCGATCCCGAGCGGTGGGCCGTGCCGTCGGGCGACTTCGGCGGCACCGAGGGCTGTTGGGAGGGGCACGCCGGCAACGGCCGCCGCTGCGCGGAGAACAGCCGGGTCGCGAACGGCATCATGACGATGACGGGCGAGGCCGACGGCGACACGGGATGGCTCAGGCAGGAACTCGACACCCGGTACGGCCGCTGGGAGATCCGGTCGCGCTCCCGCAACACCGGTGGGAGCGGCGGCACCTACCACCCGCTGCACCTGATCTGGCCCACCGAGGGCAACCGCCTGGAGAACGGCGAGTACGACTGGGTGGAGTACTCCGACCCGGACGCCGGGTGCGTCACCTCGTTCATGCACTATCCGGAGAGCCCGACGGACGAGAAGGAACGGGCCGACCTCTGTCCGGTGGACATGACCGAGTGGCACAACTTCGCGTTCGAGTGGACGCCGGACACGCTGGTCGGCTACGTCGACGGGGAGGAGTGGTTCCGCTACGCGGACGGCGCGAACGAGGACCGTGGCGACATCCAGGACGTGCCCTCGGGGCATCTCAACATCCAGCTCGACAACTTCACGGGGGAGAGCGGCCTGCGGCCGGCCGTGTTCGAGGTCGACTGGGTGCGCGTGTACGACTGACGCGCGATGCGTGAGGGCCCGCCGGAAGCTGTGAAGCCCCCGTGACTCCCCTGGTCGACCCGTCATGATGGTCCGCGACGCGCCGGGGGTGGCGTGGCGGAGGGGGACGATCATGGAGGCGTTGTATCCGGACGACCCGTCAACCATCGGGCCCTACCAGTTGCTCGGGCGGCTCGGCGCGGGCGGGATG
>NZ_SMKI01000756.1 GCF_004348415.1 Streptomyces hainanensis | reverse complement strand
GGCCGGGGGAGGGGGTCGGTGTCGGCACCGTCGCCGAACCGGGCCCGGCGAGCTGGGCGGCCCGGCGCGGGGCCCCGAGGTCGCGGGAGAGGTTGCGGGCGGTCTCGCGGACCGCCACCGCGAGCTCCTGCCTGGCCGGCTCCACCAGCAGCCGTTCGACCGGGCCGACCACGCCGATCGCCCCTGCCACCTCGCCGCCGCGCCCGAAGACCGGCGCGGCGATCCCGGCGTCGCCGAGCGCCGACTCCTGGTCCTCGAGCGCGTAGCCGGTGGCCAGCGCCGCGTCGAGCTGGGCCCGCAGCGCCGCGGGTTCTGTGACGCTGGCGCCGGTGAGCACCCCGAGCGGGCCGCCGAGCAGCCGCTCCCGCGTCTCGCCGGGCGCCCAGGCGACCATCGCCTTGCCCAGGGCGCAGGTGTTCCACGGCACGCTCGCGCCGACCTCCAGGATCTGCACCGCCCCCGCGGGCCGGAACGCGTGGTGCACCACCAGGATGTGGTCCCCGGTGAGCACCGCCACCCACACCGCCTCGCCGGCCCGCGAGGCGAGCACGTCGGCCCAGGTCAGCGAGCGGCTGCGCAGCTCCTGGGTGTCCAGATAGGCGTTGCCGAGCAGGAGCAGGTCGGGGCCGAGCAGGTACTTGGAGCTCTCCCGGTCCTGGGTGACCATGCCCTCGGCCTCCAGCGTCCGCAGCAGCGCGTGCACGGTCGGCTTGGCGACGCCGAGGCGGTCGGCGAGCTCGGTCACGCCGAGCCTGGGCCCCGCCGTGGCCAGTTCGCGCAGGATCCGCACCGCCCGCTGCACCGCCTGGACCATGGCCGCTCCCTCGTTGGCTGAGTGTTCGGTATTGCTGAAACGCGTTCCGGTATTTACCATCGGCGTTCATGGGCGCACCCGTCGGCATCGTACTCGTGCCGCCCGCGGGCCCGACCCGCCAACCGTCGCCGAAGCCGCCAAGGAGGCACGACATGTCGGCACCCACCGCCAGTTCCGAGATCACGGTGGTACTCCCCGCCAACCTGCACGCCCGTCCGGCCGGCCAGCTCACCAAGGCGGCCGCCGGTTTCCAGAGCACGGTCGAGCTCGACTACGCCGGCCGCACCGTCAACGCGGCCAGCGTGCTGGGCGTGATGGGCCTGGGCGCCACCGCGGGCGGGGCCGTCACGGTCCGCGCCGTCGGCGCGGACGCGGCCGAGGCCGTCGACGCGATAGCGGAGATCCTCGCCACCGCGGAGTGAGCCACCGGCCGGCGTGGCCGGGGCCGTGGTCGTGCGGCGTTTCAGCCGCAGGCGCGGACGAGCCAGTCGTCGTCGTTGTAGAGGTCCCGCGCCGGATCGGGCGCCGCCGCGGGCACCTCCTCGAACCGGTCCTCGGGACGGATCCGCTCGGGCAGGGCACCGAACCTGACGTGGCGCGCCTCCGCCGCCTCGTCGAGGGATCGCTGGGTCTCCGACATGTCGTCGCCTCCTCGCCTGCCTCGCTCGGGCGGCTCACCGCCGGGCGTGTGCGGCCAAGTGTACGAAACGCGCGGCGACAGTGGACCGGCCCGCCGGAACTAGCCCTGGCCCTCCCGCCAGCCCAGCTTGATCAGCAGGTTCTTCGCGTCCTCGGCCACCTTCTCGTCGGCCACCACGTCGTAGTGCCCCGCCACGATCTGGCTCCGCGAGGAGAAGTCGCGGCGGCCCCCGGTGAGGGCGTGCCTGACGAAGCCGAAGATCGCGCCGAAGACGAGGCCGTAGACCAGGCCGGCCGCGATCAGCACCAGCACGTGGTGGTCGTTGGCGCTGAACGCCGTGAGGAAGAGGCCGACCAGCAGGCCGAACCAGGCGCCGGTGGCCATCCCGGACAGCGTGGCGCGGCCCAGGTTCAGCCGGCCGAGCACCGTCTCCACCATCCGCAGGTCGGTGCCGATGATCGCGGTGTGTTCCACCGGGAAGTGGTTGTCGGAGAGGAAGTCGACCGCGCGCTGCGCGCCCTCGTAGTTCGGGTACGTGCCGACGACGGGTCGGTCGACCGCCGGTGGCTGGGTCATGGCGGGCTCCCTTCCTGGGCCCCTCCCCCCAGCCTGCGGC
>NZ_SMKI01000755.1 GCF_004348415.1 Streptomyces hainanensis | reverse complement strand
CCACCCCCCCACCCAGAGGGACGCCGTACGCTGGCGGATCGTGGCCCCCGGTTCCGAATCGCCCGCCGGCCGGCTGCTGGGTCAGGCCCGGCGGCAGGCCGCGCTGCTGTCCCAGGCGCTCGCCGCGCCCGAGCCCGGCGAGGCACTGCTCGCGCGCGCGCCGAAGGCGTGGATGCGGCTGCTGCCGCACGTCCTCGCCGTCGCGCTGGCCGCCGCGCTGCTGCCCACCACCGTGGTCGTCCTGCTGGACACCCACGGCGTGCCCGGCGGCCTCGCCGCCCTGTTCGGTGTCGCCCAGACCGCTCCCCTCCTGCTGGCCGGAGCCCGGCCGCTGAGCGCCTGGTACGTCGTGTTCGGCGCCGACGTGCTGACGGCCCTCGTCCTCCTCCTGTGGGCCGACGACCTGGGCGGCCAGCCGTGGCCCTGGCAACCGACCACGATCGTCGGCTACCTCCTCCTCTGCCTGGCGCTCTCCCTCCGCCTGCCCCGCCGGACCCTGGCCGCGGTGTGGCTGCTGACCGCCGTCGCCGCCGTGCTGCTCGGCGTGCTGCGCCCGAGTCACTCGGTGGGCTCCAACGTGGTGCTCGTCGTCCTGTCGGGATCGGTGCTGCTGCTCGGCGGCGCGGTGCGTGAACGCTCGGAGGCACAGCGCCGGTTGGTCGAGCAGGAGACCATCAGCGAGGCCGAACGGGCCCGCCGCACCCTGCTGGAGGAGCGCGCGCGGATCGCCCGCGAGCTGCACGACGTCGTCGCCCACCACATGTCGGTGATCACCGTGCAGGCCGACAGCGCCCCGTACCGCATCGAAGGTGTGCCGGAGCCGGTCCGCGCCGAGTTCGCCGCCATCGCCGACACCGCGCGCCAGTCGCTGGCCGAGATGCGGCGGCTGCTCGGCGTGCTGCGCGCCGAGAACGCCGGGGGCGATCCGGAGCTGGTGCCGCAGCCGGGCCTGGACGAGCTGGGCGCGCTGGTGGAGTCGACGGTGAGGGCCGGGGTGGCGGCCCGGCTCACGGTCACCGGCGAGCCGGCCGACCTGCCGCAGGCGATCACCCTCAACGCCTACCGCATCGTGCAGGAGGCGCTGGCCAACGTCGTGCGGCACGCGCCGGGAGCCGCGGCGACGGTGCGCGTGACCGTGCCGGGCGACCGTTCGGCGCTGCGCGTGGAGGTGGTCAACGGCCCGGCCGCCACCGCCGCGCCGCCCCTGGAGACCCAGGGCACCGGTCACGGTCTGGTCGGTATGCGGGAGCGCACGCGCCTGGTCGGCGGCACACTCGAGACCGGCCCGACGCCGGAGGGCGGCTTCCGGGTGGCGGCCGTCCTGCCACTGCACGAACCAACCTCGGGGGGCACCGCATGAGGAGCGCAGGGAGCGCCATCACCGTGGCGATCGTCGACGACCAGGCGATGGTACGGGCCGGGTTCGCGGCGCTGCTCGCCGCGCAGAGCGACATCGACGTGGTCGGCGAGGCCGTCAACGGCGCCGAGGGCGTGGAGCTCAGCCGCCGGCAGCACCCGGACGTGGTGCTGATGGACGTGCGGATGCCCGTCATGGACGGCCTGGAGGCGGCCCGGCGGCTCCTCGACCCGCCGCCGGGCGTGCTGCACCGGCCACGGGTGCTGATGCTCACCACCTTCGACGTGGACGACTACGTGTACGAGGCGCTGCGCGCCGGAGCCAGCGGCTTCCTGCTGAAGGACGCCCCGCCGGCCGATCTGATCGCGGCGGTACGGGTGGTGGCGGCCGGTGACGCGCTGCTGGCGCCCTCGGTGACGCGCCGGCTGATCGCCGACTTCGCCGCCCGGCCGGCCACCCGGCGCCGCAGGGACCCGGCGCTGCGGCTGAAGGGGCTGACGGCGCGCGAGTCGGAGGTCCTGGTGCTGGTGGCGAGGGGCCAGTCCAACCAGGAGATCGCGGCCACCCTGATCGTGGCCGAGCAGACGGTGAAGACCCACGTCAGCCGCATCCTGGGCAAGTTGGGGCTGCGCGACCGCGCCCAAGCGGTGATCTTCGCCTACGAGTCGGGCCTGGTCGCCCCCGGCGAGCAGTAGGCGCCGCAGGCCGCCGTCACCCGTTTCACCC
>NZ_SMKI01000754.1 GCF_004348415.1 Streptomyces hainanensis | reverse complement strand
GCGTGCCGGTGCCGGTCGCGGCCGCGGTCGTTGCCGCGGAGCGCGGCCATGGTGCAGTAGAGGGCGATGGCGGCGGTGAGCAACTGGCCGCCGGAGAACACGTCGCCCATCTGCCCGACCGGGGCGCAGCTCGGGCCAGCGGGCGCGGTCGTCGCGGTCGGGCGCGTCGGGCGGCAGGCCGAGCCGGGCGGCGAACTCGGCGTAGAACCGCGGTTCGAGGGCGCCGACGGCCATCCAGCGGTCGTCGGCGGTGCGGTAGACGGCGTAGAAGGGGCAGCCGCCGTCCAGCAGGTTGACGCCGGGTCGGTCCTGCCAGGCGCCGGCGCCGAGCAGGCCGAGGATCATGGTGGTGAGGTGGGCGGCGCCGTCCACGATGGCGGCGTCCACCACCTGGCCGACGCCGGTGGCGCGGGCGTGGTGCAGGGCGGCGAGCACGCCGACCACCAGGTAGAGGGAGCCGCCGGCGTAGTCGCCGAGCAGGTTGGCCGGCGGGGCCGGCGGGCCGCCGGGCGGGCCGGTCATGCCGAGCACGCCGGCGACCGCGAGATAGCCGATGTCGTGGCCGGCGCGGTCGGCCAGCGGTCCCTCCTGGCCCCAGCCCGTCATCCGGCCGTAGACCAGCCGCGGGTTGCGGGCCAGGCAGACGGCGGGGCCGACGCCGAGCCGCTCGGCCACGCCCGGCCGGAAGCCCTCGATCAACACGTCGGCCCTGGCGGCCAGTTCGAGGACCCGGGCGGGCCCGTCGTGGGCCTTCAGGTCGACGAGGACGGACCGCTTGTTGCGGTTGGTCAGGTCGCGGGTCGGGTCGATGCCGTGGCCGGCGCCGCCCGGCCGGTCGACGCGCACCACGTCGGCGCCGAGGTCGGCGAGCAGCATGGCGGCGAACGGCCCGGGGCCGATGCCGGCCAGCTCCACGATCCTCACCCCGGCCAGCGGGCCGCCGGCGCCGGGTGGCGGTGCGTTCTCCATGTGGCGCTTCCCGCCCACCTAAGTGACTGAACGGTAGTTAACCTGCTCTCGGGAAACGCTAGGTCGCGGCGGGGGCGCGGTCAAGACGCGGCGGCCGCCCGGTACGCCGCCTCCAGGGCAGCGACGTCCAGCTTCTTCATGCCGTACATCGCCTTGGTGGCCGCGGTGGCGGCCGCCGTGTCGGAGGAGGTGAACAGCTCCATCAGCCGCCGGGGCACGATCTGCCAGGACAGGCCGAACCGGTCCTTGAGCCAGCCGCAGGGCCCCTCCTCGCCGCCGCCGGCGGTGAGCCGGGCCCACAGTTCGTCGACCTCGGCCTGGTCGGCGCAGTCGACCTGGAGCGAGATCGCCTCGTTGAAGGTGAACTGCGGGCCGCCGTTGAGGGCGACGAACCGCGAGCCGGCCAGCTCGAAGGTGACCGTGAGGACGGTGCCCGGCTCTCCCGGACCGGCCTCGTTGTACCGCGTCACCTCGACCACCCGGGAGTCGGGGAAGAGCGAGACGTAGAACTCGGCGGCCTCCTCGGCCTGGTTGTCGTACCAGAGGCAGGGGCTGATCTTCTGGGTGGCGATCTCCGGCATGGTGGGCTCCTTCGCGCCTGTCGGTCATGGCCGTCGAAGGGGTAGACCGGGGGCGGGGACCGAACTCATCGGTGCCGGGGCGCGCGCTCAGCGCGGCGCGGTGGGCGGCGGCTCGTGGGCCCGCACCGGCGGTGGCGGGTCCGCCAGCCGCTCGACGGCGACGCGGGCGTGCTGCCCGGTGCAGCCCTGGGCGAGGCGGGAGGTGCCGACGTCGGTGGTGAGGGCGTTGGGGTTGCCGTGCACGCAGGTGGCGACGTCGGGCGCCGAGGGGTCGAACCAGGCGCCGGTGGCGAGTTGGACGACGCCCGGGCGCAGTGCGTCGCTCAGCACGACCGCGGCCAGGCACGAGCCGACGGCGCTGCGCAGCCTGACCACCTCGCCGTCGGCCAGGCCGAGCGCGGCCGCGTCGTCCGGGTGGACGCGGACCGGCTCGCGCCCGTCGATCTTGGCGGCGGCGCTGTGCGGGCCGTGGTCCAGCTGGCTGTGCAGCCGGGTGGCCGGGTTGTTGGCGACCAGGTGGAGCGGGAACTCCGGGTCGGGCG
>NZ_SMKI01000753.1 GCF_004348415.1 Streptomyces hainanensis | reverse complement strand
GTCGGGAGGTCGTCGCGTCGTTCCAGGCCGTCGGGGTGGGGGCCGACGGCCGCCAGCAGGGCGGCGCCGAGGCCGGCGCGTGTCGCGTCCAACACCCCGGCGAGGTAGCCCGCGTCGCATACCACCGCGGCGGGGATGCCGTGGTCGGACAGGACGCTCAGCGCCCGGTGCCGGATGGTGCACGGTTCCTGGACGGCGACCAGCGGTAGCGGCTCGGGGGGTGTCGGCGGGGCCCAGCCGGGGATCGTGTACCAGGCGAGCGGGAGGGCCCCGGCGGGCACGCCGGGTGTGGCGGCGGCTTCGGCCACGTAGACGGCGACGTCGACCGTGCCGCGGTCCACGGCCTCGACCAGTCGGGCGGAGCGGTCGATCCTGAACCGCACCTGGGCCTGGGGCCGTACGGCCCGCACCGCGTCGGCGAGCGCCGGGAGGATCTGGTCGGCGGCGTGTTCGGTGGAGCCGATGGTGACGGTCGTCTCGGCCGGGTCGGTGCCGCGGAGCCGTCGGACGGCGGCGTCGTGCACGCCGACGATCCGGCGGGCCTCCTCGATCAGCGCCTCGCCGTCGGGGGTGAACCGGGTGCGGCGGCCGTCCCGTTCGACGACCGGGCGGCCCAACGTCTTCTCCAGCCGCCTGACATGCTGGCTGACGGCGGACTGGCTCAGGGACAGGGCCCGCGCGGCACGGTGGAAGCCGCCGTGGTCCGCGATGGCGAGCAGGCTGCGCAACGCGACGATGTCCAGTACCGGTCCCATGTTCGAACGGTAGCAGCGATCGATCAGTGATCGTGATCGGTTTTGATGGCGAATCGTCGTTGGACGGATCGGGGCGGCGGCGGTCATTCTGGGGGCATGCCGCGTGCCACGCTCGGGGCGACCCATGAGTCGCGCCCCCTTGACGCCGAACGGCGGTCGGAGTCCCCGGCCCTGCCGCTCGGCGCGTTGCTGACGCAGCGCCGCGCGGTCGACTTCGGCCGCGTGTGCTCCGCGCGCTGTCGCCGCGGCTGAGGCACCCCGCTCTCCCCGCTTCCTCGCCTTCCCCTTTCTTCCGTCGTCTTCGCGCGCCGCCCCGCGCCCCGCCGTGGGCCGTGCCGGCGCGCGGCGCTGACGCCTGCCGTCACCGAATCGAGGCTCCGATGACCCACGCGATCCACAGCTGGGACGAACCCGCCGAACTCGCCGCACGCGGCACCGTGTTCGTGCTGCCGGGACGCGGTGAGCACGGGGGCGTGTACGAACGTCTCGGCCGCCGGCTGGCGTTCGACGCGTACCGGGTGCGTGCCCTGGACGACGTGGCCGGCGCGGCCGGGTCGCTGCCGGGGCTGCTCGCCGAAGCCGGGCCGGGCCCCCGGGTGCTGCTCGGGGCGGACGACGGTGCCCGGCGGGCGATCGCCCTCGTCGCCGACCGCGCCGTCGCGGTGGACGCGCTCGTGCTGGCCGGCCTGCCCACCGGGCGGGACACCGCGCCGGCGACCGGTGACTGGGAGTCGGAGCTGGACCTCCGCACCGCCTGCCCCACCCATCGCGGCCGCCTCACCGCCGACCCGGCCTTCCGGCGCGGCGCCCTGGTGGACGGGCCGCTCGACGCCCCGCCCGCGCTCGACCGGGTGACCGTGCCCGTGCTCGCGCTGCACGGCGCCGACGACACCGTCAGCCCGCTCTCCGACGCCCGCCGCGTCTACAGCGGGTTTCCCGGGGTGCACCTGGTCGGTCTGACCGGCACCCGGCACGACGTGCTCAACGACGTGACGCACCGCACCGCGGCCGCCACCCTGGTGCTCTTCCTGGAGCGGCTGCGGCTGTCGCCCGACGTGCCGCCCATCGCGATCCCGGAGTCCGGCGACCGGCACGGGGTGGCGGCATGACCTCCACCGTCACCATCTCGGCCGCCGAGCCGCGCGCGGCCCTGGACTCCGCCGAGCGCTACCGCGGCGAGACGGAGCCGGTCGACCCGCGCGCCGGCCGCGTCCCGGGCGCGGTCGGCGCCCCCACCGGCGACAACCGCGACGCCGCCGGCGGTTTCCTGCCCGCCGTCGCGGGTGTCGACGCCGCCCTCCACCCCGGGTCCTGGTCCGCCTGGTCGGCCGACCCCGAACGCCCCGCCGCCACCGGGCCGCACCCCGGCTGACGCCGACCGCCGCCCGGCCCGCCC
>NZ_SMKI01000752.1 GCF_004348415.1 Streptomyces hainanensis | reverse complement strand
GGATAGGTGGTGGCGGTGGGGTGAGCGTAGGGGCGCCGACGCGTGCAGCGGCGAAGGCACCGCCACCACCGCCACCACCGCCACCGTCGGTGGGCGTGCGGAACCGGTTGATGAGGTCCCGAAGGTAGGCCGCGAGCGCGGCGCGGCTTGCCGCCTTGGCTTGGGCTCCCGCTTGAGCGCGAATGGCGTCGGCGAGTGAGGAGTTGGGCCGTGGGAGGACATTGGCCTGGTAGCTGCTGGAACTCGAGCCTCGGGCGAAGGGATTGGAGAAGTCGGGGAGTCGGGCCCAGGACCAGCTGGAGCTGTTCTGGCTGATGTAGTACGCGGCTCCTACCGCCACGCCGAGGCCGATGGCAGGCCCGATGGGCACAGCGATGGCATGTCCGCTGGGGTCGGTGCCGTTGAGGGGGGAGCCGGCGATGTAGGCGTAGCGGTTGGGTTCGACGTTCCAGGTGTCGCGGGAGGCGAAGGCGCCGGTGCCTGGCTGGTACCAGCGGGCGGCCATGTTGACGTCGCCGGAGGTGGGGTCGGTCCAGCCGGACTGGTAGCCGAGGTTGGGGGATGTGCCGTCGGAGGCGGTGACCTCGCCGAAGGGCGAGTAGGCGCGGGAGGCCTCGAGGGTGGCGCCGTTGTCGGTGAGGGTGGCGACGACGTCGGTGTGTTGGTCGGTCAGGACGGGGTTGTCGTCGGTGGTGAGGAGGGTTCCGTCGGGGGTGCGGCGGTAGAGGGATGTGCCGTCGGAGACGAGGTTGTTGGAGCCGCCGTCGTAGGTGAAGGCGGTGTCGTCGTGGTGGGTGACGCGGTCGAGGGAGTCGTAGCGGTAGGTGGTGTCGCCGTCGGTAACACGGCGTTCGAAGGCGTCGTGGGCGAGGGTGCGGTCGCCGACGGAGGCGAGGGTGCCGCGAGGGGTGTAGGTGTAGGTGGTGTCGTCGACGGAGGTGAGGCGGTTGCGTTCGTCGAAGGTGGCGGTCTCCTCGCCGGCGGTGACGCGGTTGCCGGCCAGGTCCCAGGCGTAGCTGGTGGTGTCGTCGCCGCTGGTCCAGGAGGTCAGGTGGCCGGCGAGGTCGTAGGCGTAGGTCTCCAGGCCCGCGCCGGCCGTGCCGGTGGTCTCCTTCTCGGTCAGCCGGTCGTCCAGGTCGTAGGCGTAGCGGGTGCTGGCGACCTCCGGTCCTTCGGTGCCGGTGACGAGGCGGTCGGTGGCCTGGCGGCCCAACGCGTCGTAGGTGAAGCTGCGGGTGGCGTGGATCTGGATGGGCGGAGGGACAGCGGCCCTGGTGACCTGGTCAGTGGGGACGTCGGAGATGAACGTCTGGGCGGTGGGACGACCGTCAATGTCGTAGCTGTAGGAGACGTAGTAGTTCGTGGTGGCGTCGAGCACGGCCGAGGACAGTTGGCCCCTGGAGTTGTGGCCGAAGGTGATCGTGCCGGCGGCGTCGGTCCGCTCGGTCATCCGGCCGTCGCGGTCGTAGGCGTAGCTGGAGGTACCGCCGGGGCCCTCGGTGGTGAGGAGTTGGCCGCGGTCGTTGTAGGTGTAGGTGTCGAGGCCGGTGACCTCGTTGGTGGCCTGGCTGGTCATCCGGCCTGCCGCGTCGTAGGTGAAGCGGCGGTCCATGGTGTCGGCCTCGGCACCGGTACCGGTCTCCAGGACGAGACGGCCGAGGTCGTCGTAGGTGCGGTCACGGCGGACGCCGCCGGGGAGGAGCTCGGTGACGGACTGGCCGGCGGCGTCGTAGAGCATCGTCCAGGTGCGGTCGGCCGGGTCGGGGTGAGCGTCGGTGGCCGGCTCGATGGTGGATTCGAGCTGGCCCCACGGGGTGTAGGTGTACTCGGTGGTGTTGCCCCGCGCGTCCGTCATCGCGGTGGGGTTGCCGGCCGCGTCGTAGCCGAAGGCGACGGTGGCCGTGGTGTCGTCGTCGACCGGCTGGGTCTGCTCGGTGACCCGGCCGAGCGCGTCGTAACGGGAGGTGGTGCGGACACCGCTACCGAGGACGGTGGCGATCTGGTTGCCGTCGGCGTCGTACTCCGCACTGCTCGTGCGCAGCACGGTGTCGCCTCTGCCGTACTCGTCGGTGCGGACGACCTGGCCGAGGTGGTTGAGGGTGAGGTCGGTGCGGTAGCCGGCGGGGGTGGTGGTGCGGGTCTCGCGGCCGAAGGCGTCCC
>NZ_SMKI01000751.1 GCF_004348415.1 Streptomyces hainanensis | reverse complement strand
GGGCCGGGGCCCGGTTCCCGGGCGGCGCGGCGGAGTCCGGCGAGTGCCTCGGTCAACTCGGCGCCGCGCGCGACGCGTTCCTCCGCCGGCGCCGGGAGGTGGGGCGCCCGGTCCTCGCCGGGCCCGTCGGCGAGGACCAGGGCCACGTCGTCGCCGTCCTGCCAGAGGCCGAGCAGCCGTGGCCGACGCAGCGTCAGCGGCGGCGCGGTGGGGGGCGTGACGGGCGGATCGCCCGCGCCGTCCACGCCCCACCGGCGCCAGACGGCGCCGAGCGTCGAGTGCGCGATCCCGAGGTGGTCGGCGAGCGCGCGCGCCGACCAGGCGCGGCGCGGCGCCGGCGGGCCGGCGACCGTGGCCGCGACCACGTCCGCCTCGTCGACCTGCGGCGGGCGCCCGCTGCGCGGGCGGTGCTCCAGGCCGCCGAGCCCGTGCTCGGCGTAGCGCCGGCGCCAGGACGAGACGGTCGGCCGGGAGAGGCCGAGTGCCCGCGCGGTGTCGGAGACCGAGGCGCCGGCGGCCGCGTCGAGCACGATGCGCGCGCGCACCTCCCGGTCGGGGCGCCCGGCCGACCAGGCCCGCAACGCCTCCCGTTCCGCGTCCGACAGCGCGAGTTCCGGTACGTCATGCATCCGGCCATCCAACACCCCGACCGGCACGTTGTAAAAGTACTAACCGACCACTTGTGGGGAGTGGAGGCCGGGTTCTGGTCGTCTCAGGCGTGACTTGGACGGCGAAAGCGGCTGATCCGTCGAAATTCGTGAGGTCGGAGCATTGACTTAAGGTAATCCATTGGATTTACATACTCCCTGCATCGGCCCACGCCTCCGAGGGGACCGCATGACCGCACCCGACCGGCGGGACCCGAGCCCCACCCCGCCGCGCACGACCTTCACCCGCACCGCCGACCGGCTGCTGCTCGCCGTACGCCCGCACGCCACCGACCACCACGCACAGATCCGCCTCCCGGGACCGGCCAGCGCCAACGGCGCCTGGAGCGACGGCCTCGAAGGCTTCGCCCGCACCTTCCTCCTCGCCGCCTTCCGGCTCGCGGGCGACGGCGGACACGACCCGCACCACCTCGCCGAGTGGTACGCCGAGGGCCTGGTCGCCGGCGCCGACCCCCAGGGGCCCGAGCGCTGGCCCCGGTTCTCCGAGCGCAACCAGGCCAAGTGCGAGGCCGCCTCCCTGGCCCTCGCGCTGCACCTGACCCGCCCCTGGATCTGGGACCGGCTGCCCGCCCGCACCCAGGGCCACCTGCTGGCCTGGCTCGGTGAGATGGTCGGCGACCGCATGCCGGGCAACAACTGGATCTGGTTCCAGGCCGTCACCGAGGCGTTCGCCCGCACCGTGGGCGGCTCCTGGCAACAGCGCGACCTGGACCGCACCGTCGAACTCACCGACACCTGGTACGCGGGCGACGGCTGGTACTCCGACGGCCTGGCCGGCGGCGCCCACCGCAACTTCGACCACTACAACGGCTGGGCCATGCACTTCTACCCGCCGTGGTTCTGCCGGATCCTCGGCGCCGACGCCCCGCCCGGGCTCCTCGACCGCTACCGCGACCGGCTCCGCCGCCACCTCGAGGACCACCGCCTCCTGACCGGCGGCAACGGTTCCCCGCTCATCCAGGGCCGGTCGCTGACCTACCGCTTCGCCGCCCTGGCCCCGGTGTGGACGGGCGCGCTGTTCGACGCCACCCCGCTGCCACCGGGCGAGACCCGCCGCCTCGCCACCGCCACGTTCACCCACTTCCTCGACCACGGCGCCGTCCGCGAGGACGGGCTGCTCAGCCTCGGCTGGCACCACGCCTTCCCCCGCATCCGACAGGAGTACTCGGGACCCGCCTCGCCGTACTGGGCCGCCAAGGGCTTCGCCGGGCTGCTGCTGCCCGCCGACCACCCGGTGTGGACCGCGCCCGAATCCCCGCTCGCCATCGAGGAGTCGGACCACCACCGCACCCTCGGCCCGCCCGGCTGGCTGGTCTCCGGCACCCGCGAGGACGGCGTGGTCCGCGTCGTCAACCACGGCAGCGACCACATCGACCCCGCCCGCCTGGTCTCCGACGACCCCGCCTACGCCCGGCGCACGGCCGCGATCGCCGGCCGGCACCCCGCCGTCACCAGCGGCCTCGCCGAGCTGTTCGTGCTGCCCTCCTTCCCCGCGCTCGTGCCCGTCGCCAGCATCGTGGCCGGCTCCGGCGTCCG
>NZ_SMKI01000750.1 GCF_004348415.1 Streptomyces hainanensis | reverse complement strand
CCCCCACCGCCGCCGCCGCCGCCGAACCAGCTGGTGACGAGGCTGTTGCTGATCCCGACGTTCCCGTCCGCGCGGCTGCTTCCGAACCTCGCGAGCACGTTGCGAACCCACGCGAGCACGGCCTGGCGCTGTTGGTCGGCGGCCTGCCTGCGCAGGGCCGCGGCCATGCTGGAGGTGTCGGTCAGGCCGTCGAGGGAGGTGGAGCCCCGAACCAGACCGGGAAACCGGACTTTCATGCTCGTCGAGCCGGGCAGCAGGGAGAGCGCCAGGCCGGCGGGGTTGCTTCTGGCGCCCCATCTGAGCGCGGTCTTGAGGGGGTTCCTGGCCGCACTGCGCGCCGCGTTCGACACCGCCTGTCCCAGGTTGGGCAGGTTGGGCCGGCAGCTCACCAACACCGTCCCGGCCCGGCATTCCACGAAGTGCCCGCTGGGGTCGGTGCCGTTGAGGGGGGAGCCGGCGATGTAGGCGTAGCGGTTGGGTTCGACGTTCCAGGTGTCGCGGGAGGCGAAGGCGCCGGTGCCGGGCTGGTACCAGCGGGCGGCCATGTTGACGTCGCCGGAGGCGGGGTCGGTCCAGCCGGACTGGTAGCCGAGGTTGGGGGAGGTGCCGTCGGAGGCGGTGACCTCGCCGAAGGGCGAGAAGGCGCGGGAAGCCTCGAGGGCAGCGCCGTTGTCGGTGAGGGTGGCGACGACGTCGGTGTGTTGGTCGGTCAGGACGGGGTTGTCGTCGGTGGTGAGGAGGGTCCCGTCGGGGGTGCGGCGGTAGAGGGATGTGCCGTCGGAGATGAGGTTGTTGGAGCCGCCGTCGTAGGTGAAGGCGGTGTCGTCGTGGTGGGTGACGCGGTCGAGGGAGTCGTAGCGGTAGGTGGTGTCGCCGTCGGTGATGCGGCGCTCGAATGCGTCGTGGGTGAGGGTGCGGTCGCCGACGGTGGTGAGGGTGCCGCGGGGGGTGTAGGTGTAGGTGGTGTCGTCGATGGTGGTGAGGCGGTTGCGTTCGTCGAAGGTGGCGGTCTCGTCGCCGGCGGTGACGCGGTTGCCGGCCAGGTCCCAGGCGTAGTCGGTGGTGTCGTCGCCGCTGGTCCAGGAGGTCAGGTGGCCGGCGAGGTCGTAGCCGTAGGTCTCCAGTCCCGCGCCGGCCGTGCCGGTGGTCTCCTTCTCGGTCAGCCGGTCGTCCAGGTCGTAGGCGTAGCGGGTGCTGGCGACCTCCGCTCCTGCGGTGCCGGTGCCGGTGACGAGGCGGTCGGTGGCCTGGCGGCCCAACGCGTCGTAGGTGAAGCTGCGGGTGGCGTGGACCTGGATGGGCTCCACGCTGGCCACACGTGTCGCGGCCTGCCCCGATGGCGCGTCGGAGATGAAGGACTCGGCCGCCGGCCGGCCGTCGATGTCGTAGGCGAAGTCGATGCCGTAGCCGCGTTCGGAGTCGAGTTCTGCCCAGCGCAGCCGTCCGTCCCCGTTGTAGGCGAACCGCGCCGTGCCCGCGGCGTCGGTGCGTTCGGTCATGTTGCCGTCGCGGTCGTAGGCGTAGTTGGCGGTGCCGCTGGGTCCTTCGGTGGTGAGGAGTTGGCCGCGGTCGTTGTAGGTGTAGGTGTCGAGGCCGGTGACCTCGTTGGTGGCCTGGCTGGTCATCCGGCCGGCGGCGTCGTAGGTGAAGCGGCGGTCCGTGGTGTCGGCTTCGGCGCCGGCGCCGGTCTCCAGGACGAGACGGCCGAGGTCGTCGTAGGCGCGGTCGCGGCGAACGCCGCCGGGGAGGAGTTCGGTGACGGGTTGGCCGGTGGCGTCGTAGACGGTTGTCCAGGTGCGGTCGGCCGGGTCGGGGTGGGTGTCGGTGGCGGGCTCGATGGTGGATTCGAGCTGGCCCCACGGGGTGTAGGTGTACTCGGTGGTGTTGCCCCGGGCGTCCGTCATCGCGGTGGGGTTGCCGGCCGCGTCGTAGCCGAAGGCGACGGTGGCCGTGGTGTCGTCGTCCACCGGCTGGGTCTGCTCGGTGACCCGGCCGAGGACGTCGTAACGAGAGGTGGTCTCCGTGCCGCTGCCGGAGACGGCCGCGATCTGGTTGCCGTCGGCGTCGTACTCCGCGCTGCTGGTGCGCAGCACGGTGTCGCCTCTGCCGTACTCGTCGGTGCGGACGACCTGGCCGAGGTGGTTGAGGGTGAGGTCGGTGCGGTAGCCGGCGGGGGTGGTGGTGCGGGTCTCGCGGCCGAAGGCGTCCC
>NZ_SMKI01000074.1 GCF_004348415.1 Streptomyces hainanensis | reverse complement strand
AGCGCTCACCCGTGGCTCCACCCCGCGCTCGGCGCCGTCGCGGCCCGGCTGCGCCGCCTCCGACCCGAAACCCTCGGCTGGGGCCCGATCCACGGCGACCCCGCGCTGGAACACTTCCGCATCGACCCCGCCACCGGCCGCTGCGGCCTCATCGACTGGGGCGCCGCCGGCCGAGGCGCCCGGCTCTACGACCTGGCCACCGCCGTCATGGATCTCGGCACGCCCGACGACGCCGCCCCGCTCGTCGAGGGCTACCTCGCCCAGGGCGCCCTGCCGCCCTCCGAGGTGACCCGGGCCCTGCCCGCCCTGCTCGACTTCCGCCACGCCGTCAACGCCGTCTACTACGCGGGCCGGCTCCACCACGGGGACACCACCGGCGTCGCCGACCGGGCCGAGAACGCGACCCGCCTCGCCGACGCCCGCCGTTGGCTGGAGCGCGGCCGTTGACCCGCCGATATTCCCTCGACTCCGCGACCGGCTTCGGGAATCGTCGGCGGCATGCGACAGGATGAGATCTGGGACGTCGAGGCCGCCCAGCGCTACGACACGCCAGGCACCGGCATGTTCGCGCCCGACGTGTTGGGACCGGTGGTGGACCGCCTCGCCGAACTGGCCGACGGGGGACGGGCGCTGGAGTTCGCCATCGGTACCGGCCGGGTGGCCATCCCCCTCGCGGAGCGCGGAGTGCCGGTCACCGGCATCGAGTTGTCGCGGCCGATGCTCGACCAGCTGCGCACGAAGGCGGACGACGCCACGATCCCGGTGGTCCGCGGCGACATGGCGACCGCCAGCGCGCCGGGCTCCTACCGGCTCGTCTACCTCGTCTTCAACACCATCTCCAATCTCCTCGACCAGGCCGAGCAGGTCGCCTGCTTCCGCAACGCGGCCCGCCACCTCGCACCGGGCGGGCGGTTCGTCATCGAGCTGTGGGTCCCCGAGCTGCGGAAGCTGCCGCCCGGCCAGCCGGCCCTGGTCTGCGAGGCGAAGCCGGGCTACATCGGCCTCGACACCTACGACGTGCTGCGCCAGCACGTCGTCTCCCACCACTTCGACTTCGACGACACCGGGCGGGCACGGCTGTTCCGCAGCCCGCACCGCTACATCTGGCCGGCCGAACTCGACCTCATGGCCCAACTGGCCGGCTTCGAGCTGGAGTCGCGCCACGCCGACTGGCGGGGAGCCGAGTTCACGGCCGAGTCGCGCTCCCATGTCTCCGTCTACCGGCTTCCGGGCGGCGGCCGATGATCAGAAAGCGGTGCGCGCGCACGGCGAAGCGCCCCTCCGCGCGGATCCGCCGATGGAGGCGGCGCAGGGCGACGTCGTAGCGCCCCGGGTCGAAGTCGGGGATCTGCCAGGCCACCATGCGCAGCTGGTGGACCACCGCGCCGACAGGGCCGCACCGGCCGTCCCGAGGTCCCAACTGCCCGGAGGACGCGCGGGCGGCGCCCCGAGCGCCGCGTTGAGCTCGGCGCGGTCGTCGCTGCCCACCTGCTGGGTCAGCAGCACGCCGCCGGGGCGCAGCACCCGCGCGACCTCCCGGGCGGCCAGCCGCCCGTGGCGGTTCAGCACGACGTCGACCGACGCGTCCGGCAGCGGCAGCGCCTCCGAGCCGGGGGTCGGCAGGACCGTGACCCCGAGCGGCTCGAGCCGCTCACGGGCCACGGCGACGTTCGGCGGCCAGCCCTCCGTCGCCCAGCTGTGCCGGGGCAGCGGCCCGAGCGAGGCCAGCAGCTCACCACCGCCGGTGTCGACGTCCAGCAGGCGATCGGCGGCGGCGACGCGGGCGCGGGCCAGCTCCGGGTGGGACCGGGTTCCTGGCCGACGGGCTCGACCGCGTGGTCGATGTGCCGCACCCGTTCCAAACGCCCGCCGAGCGGCCCGGGGTCCTCCGCGCGCCCGGCCGCCGCCACGTTCTCCATCGTCCCTGCCCGCCGAACAGGCCGCCGCGCCGCGGCGGGATCCCGGTTGCGTGCCGCGACGCCGCTGGGACAGGATCGCGCGCATGACTTCCACCCTGGTGAACGTGGCGATCGACTGCCGGAACGCCTACGAGCTGGCGCGGTTCTGGAGCGAGGTGACGCGGGCGCCGCTGGATCCCGAGAACCAACCCGGTGACGAGGAGACGCAGGTCATGCTGCCGGGTGGCCCGGTGTTGTACTTCAACCAGGTGCCGGAGCCCAAGACCGAGAAGAACCGGCTCCACCTGTGCCTGCGCCCCGACACCTCGCGGGAGGTCGAGGTGTCGCGGTTGACGACGCTCGGCGCCACGCTGGTCGCCGATCGCCGCAAGCCCGACGGCTGGGGCTGGGTCGTGCTGGCCGACCCGGAGGGCAACGAGTTCTGCGTTCTGCTCGCCGAGTCCGAGCGGGCCGCGCTGCCCGCCCCCGACCGCCTAGTGCTCTGACCGCGCAGCTTCGCCGGGTTGGTGGTGGTGACGGTCGGATGCGTGGTGCCGTCCGTTCGACCGACTCAGGAGGCGGACGGCTGGATCTCCCCCGCGAAGACGATGATCTGGTCGATGAGGCTCCGCCGCAGATGGACGACGTCCGTTCCCGCAAGGCCGGGGCCTCCTTCCGGCGTGGTGAAGACCCACTGGTAGCGGGCCCACTCGTCAGGCATGTCCACCGCTGAGCGGCGCACCATCGTGCCGGTCCCCGCCGGGTGGCGCCGGATGTCCAGCACGAACCGCTCGACCGCCGCGATTCCTTCGCTGCGGCCCAACGGCCCCCAGAAGACCACATCTGAGGTCAGGGCCTGGGAGAGCAGGTCGGTCACATAGCTGTCGTCCGAGGCGTTGAACGCGGAGATGAACGTGTCGATCGCGGAGCGTGCCGTCTCTTCCTCCATGCCCCAGTAATACCAGCCGTTACGCGTGCGCTGGTCCCGCGAGCCGCCTTCCGACCACGGTTGACCGTCCCAGGCACAGCACCAGGCGCTGTGCCCGTCGATCCTGTCGGATCAACCCGCCCTCGCCGGGCCGGAGGTGTCGACTGCCAGGGACACGGCGAGGGCCCCGAGGACGGTGCCCATCACGTAGCGCTGCACCTTCAGCCAGGACGGCCGGCGGGCGAGGAAGACGGCGATGCCGCCCGCCGCCAGGACGATGGCGAGGTTCACGGTGACGGCCACCACGATCTGGACCGAGCCGAGCAGGAGCCCCTGCAGCAGCACGTGGCCCCGGTCCAGGTCGATGAACTGCGGGATGAGCGAGAGGTACATGATGGCGATCTTCGGGTTGAGCAGGTTCGTCATCAGGCCCATCGTGAACAACCTGCGCGGTGAGTCGTGCGGAACGTCCTGCGGCGCGAAGACGGAGGCGCCGCCCGGCCTGAGCGCGTTCCAGGCGAGGTAGGCCAGGTAGGCGGCGCCGGCCAGCTTGACCGCGACGTACAGCTCGGGGACGGCGACGAAGACCACGGAGAGCCCCAGGTTCGTCGTCAGCAGGTAGACCAGGAACCCCAAGGCCACCCCGCCCAGGGAGATCACCCCGGCACGCCGGCCCTGCGTGATGCTGCGGGAGACGAGATAGATCATGTTCGGTCCGGGGGTCAGGACCATGCCGAGGGCCACCGCCGTCACGCCGAGGATCCCGCTGAGTTCAACCATGAAAAGCCTCATTCATCTGGTGCGTCGTGCGGTCATGACCGCTTCCGCCGGGCCCGGGGCGCGGTGGAGCGGTCGCCGCGCCGTATCTCGGCGAGGCCGTGGGCGATGTCGTGGAGCAGGTGGCGGGCGAAGAAGTCGACCGTGAGCCGGGAGTCCGCCGGGCCCGGGGCTCGGTGGCGCCAGTCGTCGTCGGTGAGCGAGGCGAGCCGGTCGGCGAGGGCGTCGGCGGCGCGTCCCAGCTCGGCCGCCACCTGCCGAGGCTCCTCCTCCCGGTACCGCCGGAGGACCCGAGGGCCGTGCGCCTCCGGATCGGCACCCGCCTCGGAGCGCTCGCTCGGTGCAATTCGGTTCCCGCCGAGCATCGCATCGAGCCCGGAGTGGAACAGGAGACACATGTCCCGGACATGGCAGCCGTGTTCGAGCGGCGACCACAGGGGTGTGCCGACGCGTCGGCCGTCGAGCCCCCGGTCGCACAGCAGCCGCCGCCAGCCCTCCGCGCACTCGCGCAGCAGGGCGGCCATCGCGGGGCCGTCGCTCGGGCCCGACGAGAACCCGCAGCGATCACAGTCGGGTGGCGGTGGGGATTCCGTGCCGAGCGGGAATCGGGATCGCGCGGTCGCGCTCACTGCCGTCGGACTCCTCTCTGGCGGTCAGGCGCCCCGTGGTGGCGCGTCCGACACCTGCCCTCGGCCCGCCGCAGGGGATCGAACCGGAACATTGAGCCGACCATATGTCCTGAGGTGATGCGGGGCAATGTGAGGAGCATTGCCCTCAGTGCAATTCTGTGATGGGATGCCCTCACGGTTTCCCGGCCCGCGGGAGCGAACGACGGGGAGCGCGGTGAAGGACTACCAGAGCGTCGCGGACGCGGTGGCCGAGCAGATCAGGACCGGCACCCTCCGGTCAGGCGACCGGCTGCCCCCGCAGCGCGACTTCGCCCGGCAGCACGGCATCGCCAACTCCACCGCCGCCCGCGTCTATCGCGAACTGGCCCGCCGGGGCCTGACGGTCGGCGAGGTGGGCCGCGGCACCTTCGTCCGCGCCGAGTCGGGGCCGCCCGTCGCGCTCGCCGAACCGGCCGGCAACCGGATCGATCTCGAGCTCAACTACCCGGTGGTGCCCGAGCAGGCCCCCCTGCTCGCCGAGGGCCTCGCCCGGCTCGTCAGGCCGGACGTCCTCGGCCACGCCCTGCGGCCGGTGGGCATGGCGGGGGCTCCGGCCATCCGCGAGGCCGCCGCCGACCTCCTCGCCCGCGGCGGCTGGCGCCCCTCCCCGCACCGGGTGCTGTTCGCCGGGAACGGCCGGCAGGCCGTCGCGGCCGCCGTCACCGCCCTGGTGCCGCCGGGCGGTCGGCTCGGGGTCGAGGAGCTGACGTACCCGGTGATCAAGACGATCGCCACCCGGCTCGGCATCACCCTCGTCCCGCTCGCCGTGGACGGCCAGGGACTCGTCCCCGAGGCCGTCGCCGAGGCACACCGCGACACCCCGCTCCACGCGGTCTACGTGCAGCCGACCCTGCACAACCCGCTCTCCCTCACGATGTCCGGGGAGCGGCTGGCACGGCTGGCCGAGGTGCTGCCGCGCATCGGCGTCCCCGCGATCGAGGACGCCGTCTGGGCCTTCCTCCACGACGAACTGCCGCCGCTCGCCGCGCTGGCACCCGAGCACACCGTGCTCGTCGACAGCCTGTCCAAGCGGATCGCGCCCGGCCTGACCCTCGGGTTCGTGGTCGCGCCGAGCACGATGACCACGGACATCTCCTCGGCGCTCCGCGCCGGCGGCTGGACCCCCGCCCGCTTCGCCCTGGAGGCCGCCCACCGTTGGCAGCGGGACGGGGTCGTCACGGCCATCGTCCAGGCCAAGCAGCGGCAGGCCGCCGCGCGACAGGAGCTGGCGGCCCGGCTCCTCGCCGGGTTCGCGGTGCGGGGCGACCCCTGCTCGTACCACTGCTGGTGGCGACTGCCCCGCCCGTGGCGCGCCGACACCTTCGTCGCCGCCGCGGCGCGGCACGGCATCGCGCTGGCGCCCGCCGCCTCGTTCACCGTCGGCCCGGGCGACGCCCCCGACGCGATCCGGCTGGGGCTCGCCTCACCAGGGTCCGACGTCCTCGTCCAGGCCCTGACCACCCTGGCCGACCTCGCCCGCTCCGCCCCCGACGACCTCGTCACCGACTGAACCACCGGGCACGGCGCACAGCCCGGGTGGCGGAAAGGGAGGGCTCCCGGACCCGGGTGCATTCGGGTCCGGGAGCCGCGCCGAACCCCGTCCCCACGGGGTCGGCGCGCTGGGGGCGGCCCGCTCGACGCCGCCCCGGTTCGGGGCCGCCGCCGTCAGCCGGCGCGGTACCGCATGGAGTGCGCCGCGGCCAGCAGGGCCGTGACTCCGGCGGCGACGCCGGCGATGAGGAAGCAGGTCACGTAGGCGTCCACCGTCGGCACGCCGGTGTTCCCGATGACCTGCGCCACGAGGATCGCCGACGTCGCGGCGCTGGCGATGCTGCCGCCGGCGGTCCGCACGAGGGTGTTGACGCCGCTGGCGATGCCGCTCTGGTCCATCGGGACGTGCTGGACGGCCAGCGTGCCGAGCGCCGCGTAGGCGATGCCGATGCCCACGCCCTGGACGCCGCTGAAGACCATGATGTCGGCGGCGCTGTCGTGGCTCACCGCCAGCCAGACGTAGGCGAGGGCGGCGATCGCCGAGCCGATGGAAAGTGTCCTGGCGGCGCCGAGCTTGGCCTCGAAGCGGCCGGCCAGGGCCGAGAAGAGCAGCATGGTGACGGTGCTCGGCAGCATGTAGAGGCCGACGTCCAGCACCGACCCGGACAGGCCGTAGCCGACCTCCTCCGGGGTCTGGATGAAGTTGGACACCAGGGTGAACGACGCGAACATCGCGAAGCCCAGCAGCAGCGAGGCCAGGTTGGCGGAGAGCGACCTCGGCCCGACCAGCAGCGGCAGCCGTACCAGCGGCTCGCGCACGGTCCGCTCGACCCGCACCCACGCCGTACCCAGCACGACCGCCGCGGCGAACAGGCCGAGGGTCCGGCCGTCGGTCCAGCCCCAGGCGTTGCCCTGGCTGATGCCCAGCAGCAGGCTGACCAGGAGGCCGGCGAGCAGGCCCGCGCCGAGCAGGTCGGGACGGCCGCCGGCGCGGCGGCCCGAGTCGGTGGTGCACGTCGCGACGAAGCCGAGGCCGACGACGGCCATCGCGGCCGAGATCCAGAACACCGGGTGGTGGGTGTCGGTGTTGTCGGCGATGACGCCGGTGACCAGCATGCCGAGCGCGCCGCCGATGCCCATGGTGGCGCTGACGATGCCGATGCCGGCGGTGACCTTCTCGCGGGGGAGCGTGTCGCGGATGATGCCGATGGCCAGCGGGATCACGGCGGCGGCCGCGCCCTGGAGCGCCCGGCCGGCGATGAGCACCCCGAGGGAGTCGGAGAGTGCGCAGACCACGGAGCCGACGACGAGCAGCGCCATCGTCAGCGTGATCATCTTCTTCTTGCCGTACATGTCGCCGAAGCGGGAGAGCAGCGGGGTGGCGACCGCGCCGGCCAGCAGCGTGGCGGTGAACACCCAGGCGACCGAGGACACCGAGGTGTCGAACGTCCGCATCAGCTGGGGGAGCAGCGGCAGGACCAGGGTCTGCTGGAGCGAGACGACGAGCCCCGCGGTGCCGAGGGCGAGCAGCGTCAGGCCGGGGCGGGGCACCGCGGGTTCGGGGGACCTGTTCCGCTCGACCAGGGTGGCGGTGTGGGGCATGAGGGAGCTTCTCCTGTGCTGGGCGAGGGGTACGTCCGGTGCCGTTCCCGGCGGACCGCACATTACTTAACTTAGGCAATCATACCGAAGTGCTTGAGTCAAGCAAGTTCCTCCCGATCCCCGTCTCGGCTTGCTTGACTTAGGCAAATACCTGGTAAAGTCGCTCCATGTCCTCGCCGCCCCCACCCGCCGAGCGCGCCGTCGAAGCCGACGTGGCGGAGATCGAGAGCGCGCTCAACCGCATCGCCTACGTGACCAACCGGGCCCGGCAGCACGAGCGCCTGATGGCCCTGGCCGGCATCTCGGTCGACCGGGCCGCCGCCGCGCTGCTGCGCCAGCTCGCCGAGAGCGAGTCGCTGCGCCCGGGGGAGCTGGCGGCCCGGCTGTCGGTCGAGGCGTCCCACGTGACCCGGCAGGTCCAGCACCTGGAGCGGGCCGGCTTCGTCACCCGGGTGCCCGACCCCACCGACCGCCGCGCGCAGCGCGTCCAGCTGACGGACGTCGGGCGGGCCACGGTCGACCGGATGCGGCTGGCGAGCTGCCGTGGCATGCGGATGGCGCTCACCGACTGGTCCCCCGAGGACCTGCACCATCTCGCCGGCCTGTTCCGGCGCATGGTCGACGACTTCATCGCGCACGGCGACGACGAGCTGGACGTCCGGCCGCCCGCCTGATAGAGGCGAGGGGAGGCGCGCACCATCCCTCTCGTCCCTCCGGAGGCCCGGATGAGTCAGTTCGACGACCTGGCGTCGCTGTACGAGGACTTCTCGGCTACGCCCTTCAGGCAACACCTGGAGTTCCCCACGGTCCTGGGGCTGGTGAAGGAGGGACCTCACGGGAACGTGCTCGATCTCGGCTGCGGAAGCGGGGCGTACAGCCGGCTGTTGCGGGGGAGCGGTGCCGACCGGGTGACGGGGCTCGACGAGTCGACCGGCATGATCGACCACGCCCGCCGGCGGGAGCGCGCGGAGGGCCTCGGCATCCGGTACCTGACCGGCGAGCTGCCGGCCGAACTCCACGGCACGTTCGACCTGGTGCTCGCGGTCTACGTCCTGCCGTACGCCACGACGTACGAGGAACTCCTCGGCCTGTGCCGCACGGCCGCCGACGCGCTGCGCCCGGGCGGTCGTTTCCTGACCCTCCCGGTCCACCCGGACTTCCACCGGGACCGCGACCACTACGCGCCGTACGGATTCCGGGTGTGGACCGACGGCGAACGCCACGACGGCGCGCGGGTGCGCCTGCGGTTCCGCGACCGCGACGTCGACATCATCGCCCGCTACTGGAGCGCCGAGGCGCTGGGCCGGGCGCTGGTCGAGGCCGGGTTCGCCGCGCCCCGCTACCGCGAACACCGGCTCTCCGACACGGCGGCGGCCGGTCCCGTGGCGTTCTGGGAGCCGTATCTGACCACACCGCACGCCGCCGTCCTGGATACCGTCAGGGTGTGACGCCCGGCCGGCGGTCGTGCGGTCGTGCGGTCGTGCGCCGGCCGCACGGCCTCAGGCCGTGTCCCGGCCGCCCTCGGCGGCCAGCGACGGCCGGTCGGCCGCCCGCGGCCCACCGGCCGCGGCGGCCGCGGCGGCCGCCGGCTCGGGCGGCGGCTGGTGGCGGGGGAGGAAGGCCGCCACGGCGAAGGCGGCCAGGGCGGCCGCGGCGCCGATCGCCATGACGACCCGGAAGCCGTTCTGCGAGGGGACGGCGGTCGAGCCGAAGGCCGTCGTCATCTGGGCCAGCACGACGCCGGCCACCGCGCTGGAGACGGACGTGCCGATCGCCCGCATCAGGGTGTTGAGGCTGTTGGCGGCCGCGGTCTCGGACACCGGGACGGCGGCCATGATGAGCGCCGGCATCGCGCCGTAGGCCAGGCCGATGCCGGCCCCGATGACGCTGGAGGCCAGCATCAACTGCCACACGGTCGACATCATCACCATCTGCAACAGGTAGCCGGCGGCGACGACCACGGCGCCCGCCATCAGGGTGACCTTGGGCCCGCGCGACCGCGAGATCCGCGCCGAGACCGGCGCCATCGCCATCATCACCAGGCCGTTGGGCGCCATGACCAGGCCGACGGCCAGCATCGACTGCCCCAGTCCGTAGCCGGTGGCCTCCGGCAGCTGGAGCAGCTGCGGCAGCACCAGCGACATGCCGAACATCGAGTAACCGAACACCGCCGAGGTGACGTTGGTCAGCAGCACCTGCGGGCGGACGGTGGTCCGCAGGTCGACCAGCGGCTGTCGGGTGCGCAGCTCCCAGCGGCCCCACAGGATCAGCGCGGCCGCCGCGGCGGCGAACAGGCCGGTGGTCGTGCCCGCGCTCCAACCCCAGTCGGCGCCCTTGGAGATGGCGAGCAGCAGGCACACCAGGGCGGTGGAGAGCCCGACCGCGCCGACCACGTCGAACCGTCCGCCGCCGCGCACCCGGGACTCGGGTACCAGCCGGAGCACCAGCACGAAGGCCAGCACGCCGAAGCCGGCCGAGCTCCAGAACAGCACGTGCCAGTCGGCGCGGTCGGCGAGGAAGGCGGCGGCCGGCAGGCCGAGCGCGCCGCCCACCCCGAGCGACGCGCTCATCACCGCCGTGGCCGCCCCGAGCCGTTCGGCCGGCAGTTCGTCCCGCATGATGCTGATGCCCAGGGCGATCACCCCGGCCGCCAGGCCCTGCAGGGTGCGGCCCACCAGCATCGGCACCAGCGAGTCGCTGAGCGCGGCGACCGTCGAGCCGGCCACCAGCAGCACCAGGCTGGCCAGCAGCATGCGGCGCTTGCCGTACATGTCGCCGAGCCTGCCCACCACCGGGGTGGCGACGGCGCCCGCGAGCAGCGTCGTGGTGATCACCCAGGTGGCGTCCGACGGCGAGGCGTCGAGCAGCGTCGGGAGCTCGGGGATCAGCGGGATCACCAGGGTCTGCATCAGCGCGACCACGATCCCGGCGAACGCCAGGACCAGCACCACGGTGTGGGGCCGCGGCGCGCCGGGTGTCCCGGTCTCCGCGGCGCGGGCAGGAGCGTCGGTCATGGGTGGCCCCCGGAATCCGTTCGGTCGTATTTTGGTTCAGTCGACTGACTTACCTTAGCGGACCCGGTTCGGTCGCTCTGTGGCAGAGTCGACGCCCGGGGACGGAACGGGTGGTGACCATGACGGTGAAGACGGCGCGGGGCGAACGGGCCAACGCGACACGGGAGTTGATCCTGGCGGCGGCCGAGCGCCTGTTCGCGGAGCAGGGCGTGTACGCGGTGTCCAACCGCCGGGTCGGCGAGGCCGCGGGCCAGGGCAACAACACCGCCGTCGGCTACCACTTCGGCACCAAGACCGACCTGGTGCTGGCCATCGCCCGGAGGCACCAGGCGGAGATCGAGCGGATCCGGGCCCGGGCGCTGGCCGACGCGGGCGACTCCGCCGACCTGGCGGTCTGGGTGGCCTGCCTGGTCAGGCCCGTCACCGGGCATCTGGCGGCGCTCCCCGGCCCCACCTGGTACGCGCGGTTCCGCGCCCAGGTGGCGACCGACCCGGCGCTCCACCGGATCGTGACCGAGGAGGCGCTGGCCTCGCCGACCCTGCGGCGGATCGTCGACGGCCTCGACCGCTGCCTGCCGGAGCTGCCGCCCGAGGTGCGCGCGGAGCGCGGCGCGATGGTGCGCCGGCTGATCCTGTTCACCTGCGCCGAGCACGAACGTGCGCTCGCCGACGACCCGCCCACGCCCGGGGCGAGTTGGGACGAGGTGGCGACCGGGCTCGTCGACGCGCTGGTCGGACTGTGGGGGGCGCCGGTCACCCGTCGCGCCTGAAGTGGCGCCACGCATGGTCACCGGTTTACCACTTCGTTACCTTCGTGTTGCTTGACGGGCGTGTGTTCCCGGGCGAGCCTGTGAGGCATTCGGCCCATTGAGTCGTTTCAATCGACGGGCCGCCCGCCTCGGTCGGGTCCCGTGGCGCCTTCGCGCCCCTGTGGTGACCTCCCTTCTCCCCGCCGCCCGAATCCCCCAGGCATCCACACCTCCTCACCAGCTCTCCGCTCATCGCCGTGGCATCGGCGGCGTGCCCCCGCGCTGCCGTCGCCCGGCCCGGATCGCGGCCAACGCAGTCCACGTTCCAGAGAGGTACGACGACATGGAGCTCCCCGTACGCGGAATATCGCCGCGCCCCTCCCACGCCGTCACCGCGCTCGTCGCGCTGACCACCGTCTCGCTCGGCCTGGCCGCGTGCAGCCCCGGTTCCCTGGGCTCCAGCGGCGACGGGGACGGCATCACCCTCAGCTATCTCGTCCCCAACGGCGCGGAGGACGTCGCGCTGGCCGAGCAACTGGCGGAGGACTTCTCCGCCGCCAACCCCGACATCGCCATCGAGGTGGAGACCAGGCCCGGCGGCGGCGACGGTGACAACGTGGTCAAGACGCGACTGGCGACCGGCGAGATGACCGACGTCTTCCTCTACAACACCGGCTCGCTCTTCCAGGCCATCAACCCGGACCGGAACCTGGTGCCGGTGACCGGCGAGGAGTGGGTCGACGCCGTCGACGACTCCTTCCTGCCCACGGTCAGCGCCGGCGACGACGTGTACGGCGCGCCGGTCGGCTCCGCCATGGGCGGCGGGGTGCTCTACAACCGGACCGTCTACGCCGAGCTCGGCCTCGAGGTGCCCCGCACCTGGGACGAGTTCATGGCCAACAACGCCGCGATCGCGGAGGCCGGGACCACGCCGGTGATCCAGACCTACGCCGACACCTGGACCTCGCAGCTGTTCGTGCTGGGCGACTTCCACAACGTCGCCGCCGCCGAGCCGGACTTCGCCGAGTCGTACACCGACAACGGGGCGAAGTACGCCACCTCGCCGGCCGCCCTCCGGGGCTTCGAGCACCTCCAGGAGGTGGCCGAGGCCGGCTACCTCAACGACGACTTCGCCTCCGCCAGCTACGAGGACGGGCTGCGGATGGTCGCCGAGGGGGCGGGGGCGCACTACCCGATGCTGACCAACGCCATCTCCCCGATGGTGGACGCCGTCCCGGATGCCGCCGAGGACGTGGGGTTCTTCGCGCTGCCCGGGGACGACGAGGCCAGCAACGGGCTGACCATGTGGACGCCGGGCGGCGTCTACGTCCCCACCACCACCGAGGGGGAGAAGCGGGAGGCCGCCCTGCGCTTCCTGGCCTTCGTCGCCAGCCCCGAGGGCTGCGCCTCCCAGAGCACCGGCCAGACCCCCTCCGGCCCCTATCTGGTGGCGGACTGCGAGCTGCCGGCCGACGCGCCCACCGCCGTATCGGACATCCAGTCGTACTTCGACTCCGGCGCCGTGTCCCCCGCACTCGAGTTCCTCTCGCCGATCAAGGGCCCGGCGCTCGAACAGATCACCGTCGAGGTCGGCTCCGGCATCCGCACGGCCGTCTCCGGCGCCGAACTGTACGACGAGGACGTGGAGAAGCAGGCCCAACAGCTCGGTCTCGAGGGGTGGTGATCCCATGGCGACCACCGTCGAGACCCCGCCCACCGGGCAACGGGAGTCCCGCCCGGCCCCGCCGGGCACCGGCCGCCGGATGCGGAGCAGCTACCCCTACTGGTTCTACCTGCCGGCGGCCGCCGTCTACACGGCCCTCTTCCTGCTGCCGACGCTCGCGGCGTTCTTCTTCAGCCTCACCCGCTGGACGCTGTTCGAGTACGAGTTCATCGGCTTCGACAACTTCGTCCAGTTCTTCCGCGAGCCGGCGCTGGTCAAGGGCCTGACCAACACCCTGATCTACGCCGTGGTCACCTGCGGCCTCAAGGTGGTCCTCGGCCTGCTGCTCGCGGTGCTGCTGACCTCGCGCGTCATCGGGCGCGGCTTCCTCCGCTCGGTGGTGTTCTTCCCGGTGCTGGTGTCCACCATCGGCGTGGGCATCACCTTCACGGTGCTGATGCACCCCTCCGAGGGCGCCATCAACCAGGTGCTGTCCCTCGTCGGCGTGGACGGCCCCGCCTGGCTGACCGACCCGTCCTGGGCCCTGCTGTCGGTCGCGTTCGTCGACGTCTGGAAGGGCGTCGGCCTCGCCACCGTGATCTACATCGCCGGCGTCGTCTCCATCCCCCGCGAGTACTACGAGGCGGCCGAGGTGGACGGCGCGAGCGCCCTCCAGCGCTTCCGGCACGTCACCCTGCCACTGGCCAGGCCGGCCACCGTCACGGTGATCATCCTCTCCCTGATCGGCGGCCTGCGGTCGTTCGACCTGATCTGGGCGATGACCGGCGGCGGACCGGGATTCACCTCCGACGTCATCGCCTCGGTGATCTACAAGCAGTACCAGGCGGGGTTCTACGGCCTGTCGACGGCCGGCAACGTGGTGCTGTTCCTGCTGGTCTCGGCGATCGTCGTGCCGCTGTTCTGGTTCCTGAACCGCAGGGAGGCGGAGGCGTGAGAACCCGGCGACCCAACCCCTGGCTCAGCGGCGTGGCGATCCTCGCCTTCACCGTGGTGTTCGTCCTGCCCTTCGTCTTCGTCCTGTTCACCGCGGCCAAGGGCCAACAGGAGGCCGCGCTCCTGGAGTTCTCGCCGCCCACCGAGTGGCGGATCGTCGAGAACCTGCGCGCGGTCATCGAGGCCCGTGACTATCTGCTGGTCATCGCGTTCATCAACAGCGTGGTGCTGACCGTGGCCAGCGTGACCCTGATGGTCGTCCTCGCCTCGATGGCGGCCTTCGTGCTCCAGCGCCGCCGGAGCCGGCTGACCGGCCCCGTCAACCTGTTGGTGCTCTCCGGGCTGATCATCCCGCCGGCCGTCGTCCCCACCATCTGGGTGCTCCAGGGGCTCGGCATCTTCAAGACGCTGCTCGGCCTGATCCTGGTCGAGGTCGCCTTCCACCTGTCCTTCTGCGTGCTGCTCTTCCGCGCCTTCCTGGCCACCGTGCCACGCGAGCTCGACGAGTCGGCCGTGATCGACGGCGCGGGACCGATCCGGCTGTTCTTCCGGGTGGTGCTCCCGCTGCTGCGGCCGGTCACCGTCACGGTGATCGTCGTGCAGTCCGTCGGCGTCTTCAACGACTTCGTCAACCCGCTCTACTTCCTCCCCGGCGAGGAGAACGCCACCGTCCAGCTGACCCTGTTCAACTTCCAGAGCCAGTTCGAGACCCAGTACAACCTCCTCTTCATGGACATCCTGCTGATCACGATCCCGCCGCTGGTGATGTTCCTCTTCTTCAACCGGCAGATCGTGGCCGGCATGACCTCAGGGGCGATCAAGGGCTGACCGCCCGCGCCGACAACCGCCGACGACCGCACCACAACCCCGACCGAGGTGGGAGAACCCGCATGCCCTTCGTCACTGTCAGCCCCGTCCGGTTCGAGCACCGGGACACCGCGCTCGGTATCGGCACCGCGACGCCGCGCCTCTCGTGGCAGGTGACCACCGACGATCCCCACTGGGCCCAGACCGCCTGCGAACTCGAACTCGACGGCACCGTGGTCCGCCAGCTCACGACATCCGAACAGGTCCTCGTGGCCTGGCCGTTCGAGCCGCTGGCCGCCCGCGCCGGCGCCACCGTCCGGGTCCGGGTCGCCGCCGGCGACCGGTGGTCGGAGTGGAGCGAGCCGGCCACCGCCGAGGTCGGGCCGCTCGCCCCCGAGGACTGGACGGCCAGGTTCGTCAGCCCCGCCACCATCGGCGGGGTCGGCGACCCGGCCCCGGTCCTGGTCCGCACCCTCACCGTCCGCCCCGACGTCGTCTCCGCCCGCCTCCGGCTCACCGCCCACGGCGTCTACGTCGCCCACCTCAACGGCGTCCGCGTCGGCGACGAGGTGCTGGCCCCCGGCTGGACCGCCTACCACGACCGGCTGCGCCACCAGACCCACGACGTCACCGGCCTGCTCAGGGCGGGCGACAACACGATCGAGGTGCTGCTCGGCAACGGCTGGTACCGCGGCCGCCTCGGCTGGGGCGGCCGCCGCGCCCTCTACGGCGACCGGCTCGCGCTGCTGGCCCAGCTGGAGATCACGCACGCCGACGGCTCGACCGAGGTCGTCGGCACCGACGAGACGTGGTCGGCGCGCCCCAGCGGCATCCTCGCCGACGACCTCTACGACGGCCAGCGCACCGACCTGCGGCCGCTCACGGCGGTCCCCGACGACACGGTCGAGGTCGTCGACGCCGACCTGGGCCGGCTCGTCGCCCCCGACGGGCCGCCGGTCCGGATCACCGAGACCCTGCCGGCCACCCGGGTGTGGACCTCGCCGTCCGGCGCCACCCTCGTCGACTTCGGCCAGAACGTCGTCGGTTGGGTCCGGCTGACGGCCCGCGCCACCCGCGCCGGTGCCGAGGTCACCGTCCGGCACGCCGAGGTCCTGGAACACGGCGAACTCGGCGTCCGCCCGCTGCGCACCGCCAAGGCCACCGACAACTACCTGGTGCCCGAGGCCGACGAACTGGTCCTCGAACCCGACCTCACCTTCCACGGCTTCCGCTACGCCGAGGTCACCGGCCTCGACGACTTCGACGCCGAGGCCGTGGTCGTCGGCACCGACCTGCGCCGCACCGGCTGGTTCGACTGCTCGGACCCCGAGGTCAACCGGCTGCACGAGAACGTCGTCTGGGGCATGCGCGGCAACTTCCTCGACGTGCCGACCGACTGCCCGCAGCGCGACGAACGGCTCGGCTGGACCGGCGACATCCAGGTGTTCTCGCCGACCGCCAGCTTCCTCTTCGACAGCGCCGGCTTCCTCTCCTCCTGGCTCGCCGACCTGTCCGCCGACCAACTCCCCGACGGCTCCGTACCGTTCGTCGTCCCCGACGTGCTGGGCGACGCCGAACCCACCGCCGCGGCCTGGGGCGACGCCGCCTGCGTGGTGCCCTGGGTCCTCTACCAGCGGTACGGCGACGCCGACCTGCTGCGCCGGCAACTCCCCTCCATGCGGGGCTGGGTCGACCGGATCGCCTCGCTGACCACGGACGGCGTCTGGGCCGGCGGCTTCCAGTTCGGCGACTGGCTCGACCCGGCCGCGCCGCCCGACGACCCCTTCGCCGCCCGCGCCGACCACGACGTCGTCGCCACCGCGCACCTCGCCAGGTCCTCCGAACTCGTCGCCGAGGCCGCCGCCGTCCTCGGCGAGGACGGCGCCCACTACGCCGACCTGGCCGCCCGCACCCGGGAGGCGTTCGCCCGGCACTACGTCACCGGGGGCGGCCGGGTGCTCTCCGACGCTCCCACCGTCTACGCGCTGGCCATCGAGTGGGCGCTGCTGCCCACCCCCGAGCAGCGTGCCGCGGCCGGGCGGCGGCTCGCCGACCTGGTGCGGGCCGGCGGGTTCCGGGTGGCCACCGGCTTCGTCGGCACCCCGCTGATCACCGACGCCCTGACCTCGACCGGCCGGCCCGACCTCGCCTACCGGCTGCTCCTGGAGCGCGGCTGCCCCTCCTGGCTCTACCCGGTCACCATGGGCGCCACCACCGTCTGGGAGCGCTGGGACTCGATGCTGCCCGACGGCACCATCAACCCGGGCCAGATGACCTCCTTCAACCACTACGCGCTGGGCGCGGTGGCCGACTGGATGCACCGCGCCCTCGCCGGGCTGGCGCCCGCCGCCCCCGGCTACCGGCGGATCACCGTCCGGCCGCTGCCGTACCCGGCGTTCAGCCACGCCTCGGCCCGCCACCTGACGCCGTACGGCGAGGCGTCCGTGGCGTGGCGGCGCGAGGACGGGGCCCTCACCGTGGAGGCCGTCGTCCCGGTCGGCGCCACCGCGACCGTGCACCTGCCGGGCGCCGAGCCGGTGGAGGTCGGCCACGGCAGCCACCGCTGGACGGTGCCGGAACCCGCCGCCGAGGCCCGGCCGATCACCACTGTCCGCGACCTGATCGACGACCCCCGCCGGTGGGGCGAGACGGTGGCCGTGCTCACCAAGCACGACCTGGCCGCCGGGGCCGAGGACCTGTCCCGCGCCGCCGGCCGCCATCTGGACGCGCCCGCCCTCGAACTCCCGGAGCGACTGGCCAGGAAGACCCGGCCGGAACAGGTGGCCGCCGCCACCCGGGCGCTCGGAAACCTGCTCGCGGCGACGGACTGACGCCGGCATGGCGCGCGGCCGCTCCGGCGGCCGCGCGTCAGGCGTCGACCGCCGCCGGCGGGCGCGCGCAGCGGCGGCAGGTGCGGGCGGAGCCGGCGACCAGGGCGTGGGAGGCGACCGTGACGGCCGCGGCCAGGGCCAGCAGCGGCCAGGCGGTGGCGAGCGGGGCGGTGACGGCGAGGGCCAGGCCGGCCGCGCCCATGGCCAGGGCCGTGACGGTGCCGGTCCACGCGGCCAGCGCGGGCAGCCGGTCGGGCGTCGGCAGCCGGCGGGCGAGCGGCCCGGTGGCGGCCAGGGTGGCGACGGCCGGCAGGGCGGCGAGGACCGCGACGACGGTCAGGCAGCCGGCGAGGAGCTGCGCGGCGCGCGGCAGCCAGCCGTCCGCGCCGCCTGCGTGCCAGCTCAGCAGCCAGCCCGCGAGCAGCAGCGGTGCCGTGAGCGCCACGGTCCCGGCCGTGTGCCTGACCTGGGCGACCGTGAGTTCGCGCTGGCAGCTCGGCGCCAGCTCGCCCGGGGTGCCGAACTCGCGGAGCGCGGCGTCGAGCGCCGGGCGCCGCGGCGCCCCGCCCTCGGAGTGGGCCGCGACGGTGTCCGCGAGGCCGTCCCTGATCTCGGCCAGCAGGCGGGCCTTGGCCCTGGCCGGCCCGTGGAGCTCGGCGGCCAGCTCGGCGACGTACGCGTCGAGCGGATCGGCGGCGACCGGGGTGCGGGCGGCGGCGGTCATGTGGCGGGGGAGGGGTTGAGGACGGAGCCGATCGCGGTGGTGAACTCCTGCCACGCGCGCCGCTCGCCGGCCAGCGCGCCCTGCCCGGCGTCGGTGAGCTGGTAGCAGCGCCGCCGCCGCTCGCCCACCGACTCCCAGCTGCTGCTCAACAGGCCGATCCGCTCCAGCCGGTTGAGCGCCGGGTAGATCGTGCCCGTGCGCAGCTCCACCGTGCCGCCGCTGCGGCGCTGCACCGCGGCGATGATCGCGTAGCCGTGCAGGGGGCCCGCCTCCAGCACAGCCAGCAGCATGCCGTCCAGATGTCCGCGTACCGAGTCCGACTTCATGGTCGGCAGTCTAGCCCGCCGACAGGTAGGCCAGGCACCTGTTGGCAACCTATATATGAAGTGCCCGGAGGACGGGAGGGTGCACGATACTGAGGTCCGGCCGAGGCGGCGGAGGGGCGATGGACGTGAGCGGGCGGAGCGGCGAGGACGAGGCGGAGGTGGTGGCGGAGGAGCGGCCGACCGACCCGGAGGGCGAGCGGCTCGGGCAACGCATCGAGTTCCTCTTCGCGTACGTGCAGCCGTTGGGGCGGCGGTACACGCTGCAGGAAGTGGTGGACGGGATCCGCGAGTCCGCGCGGCCCGGGGACTCCAAGATCTCGGTCGGGCGGCTGTGGACCCTGCTCAAGGGCCGGGCCGGGAACCCCACCGTCGGCACCCTGCGCGCGCTGGGAGACTTCTTCGGCGTCCCGCAGGCGTACTTCATCGACGACGAGGTGGCGGACCGGGTCGCCGCACAGCTCGCGCTGCTCGCGGCGATGCGGGCCAACGACGTGCGGTCGGTGGCCCTGCGGGCGGCCACCGTGGCCACCATGTCGGCCCACGGCCTCGACACGGTGCGCTCGCTGGTCGAACGCAGCGGGGAGTTGGCGGCCGGGCCGGACGGCCCACGGGCGGGTGCTCGGGATGACGAGGGACCGCTCGTCTAGACTCCGCTCGGTTGCAGAAGGAACCGCTCGACCGCCCGGACAGGGTGCCGTGCTGACACGGGGGCGCGTATGGAGGACCGCGAGTGGCGTCGGTTCAAGGCACGTTGCGACGAGCTGCTCCGTGAACTGACCGTCCCGGGGCCGGTCACGACCGAGAATCTCGCCGAGGCCGTGGCCCGGCGGCGCGGGCGGCCGCTGCGGCTGATCCCGCTGCCCAGGACGGACGCCGGCGGATCGGGGATCTGCGGGGTGTGGCTCGCGCTGGGCGGCGCCGACCACGTCTACTACTCGGCCGTCACCAGCCCCGTCCACCAAGCCCACATCGTGCTGCACGAGTTGGCCCACATGCTGCTCGACCACCGGCAGGACGGAGCACCGGACCGCGAGAGCCTGCGCCGGCTCTTCCCCGACCTCGACCCGGCGATGGCGGCCCGGCTGCTGGCCCGCGACCGCACCCGGACGACCACGGGCCAGGAACAGGAGGCCGAACTGTTGGCCTCCCTGATGTGGCAGCACTTCGACGCCCTCCCGACCACCCGGGCGGGCGTCGCGCGCGGGGCGGCGGACAACCTCTCCCTGATGATGTGCAGCTTCGCGGACGCGTACGAGTGGAGGGGGCCGATTGAGGCCGTATGAGGTGGTCGTGCTGCCGATGCTGTGGGGCCTCGCCCTCTACTGCCGCGGCGGCCGACGGTCCCTGTCGCGCCGCAATCGGGTGTTGTCGGTGGCCTGGGCGTGCTTCGCGGTCGCGGTGACGCTCGGGACGCCGGCGGTCCGGCGCGTCGTCGACGCGCTCATCGGCGTCGAGAGCGTCACCAACCTGCTGGTCCATCTGCTGGGGCTGGTCGGCACGGCCACCATGGTGGAGTTCGTCCGCGAGGCGACGGGGCGGGCACGGACCCGGGGGCGGATATCGCGGCTCAACCTGGCGACGCTGGCCGTCGCCTCGACCGTCGTGACCATCGCCTTCACCGTGATGCCACGCCCACCGGGCGACATCGACCTGCTGACCTACGGCAGGAGCTCCGCGGCGGGGTTCGTCTACTGGGCGACGCTGACCGGGTACGGCGCCCTCGGCCTCGCGGCGGCCGCCAGGATCTCCTGGATGCACGGCAAGGACGCCACCCGGGGCCCGGCCAGAACCTTCCTGTGGCTGCTGCGCGCGGCCACCCTGCTCGGCACCGCCTACCTGTGCCACCGGTTCACCTATGTGACGGCCCACTACGCGCACTGGACACTGCCGACGTCGGCCAGGATCACCGGAACCACCCAGATGCTGCTGGCGCTCACGTTGGTCCTGTTCGCGCTCGCCGTCATCTGGCCCGCGCTCACCGACTACCGCGCGAAGCGGACGACCGCCCGGCGGGCCGACCGGATCGCGCCGCTCTGGCGGTTGATGCAGACCGCGGCGCCGGGCATGGTCCTGCCGCTCCCGGCCGAACTGCGCCGCGGCAACCCCCGGTTGCGTCTCTACCGGTACGTGATCGAGATCCGCGACGGCGTCCTGGCCGTCGAGCGGCACCTCGGCGCCGGCCACCCGCCCGCCGCCGAGGCCGCGTTACGGGCGGCCGGGGTCGAGGGCGCCGGACTGGCCCCCGCCGTCGAGGCGGTGCTGCTGCGGTACGCCGTCACGGCCCAACTGGCGGGCCACGCCCCGGAGTACGGCGGTCGGCCGCACGTCAGGGAGACGCTGGACCTGGCGGCCGAGGCCCACTGGCTCGAACGGGTCGCCGCCGCGCTGGAACTGCCCGCGGTGGTCGCCGCGGCCGAACGACTGGCCGCCGCGCCCGGCGCGCGGCTCAGCGGCGCGCCGGACGACGGCGGTCAGTCGATGTGACCCGGTGCGGGGCCCGGTGACGGGTCAGCCGCGGGCGTCCCAGTTGGCGGAGACGGGGAGGTCTCCGGTGGTGCCCCACTTGATCTTGACGAGCTTTCCGTCGTCCATGCGGAGGTGGAATTCGTTGGTGCTGGGGCGGTAGATGCCGATGTTGTCTGCGTGGCCGCCGTCCCAGTTGCCGGAGATGGGGAGGTCTCCGGTGGTGCCCCACTTGATTCTGATGGTGTTGCCTTCGTCGCCGCGGAGGTGGAATTCGTTGGTGCTGGGGCGGTAGATGCCGATGTTGTCTGCGTGGCCGCCGTCCCAGTTGCCGGAGATGGGGAGGTCTCCGGTGGTGCCCCACTTGATTCTGATGGTGTTGCCTTCG
>NZ_SMKI01000749.1 GCF_004348415.1 Streptomyces hainanensis | reverse complement strand
GCGTGCACCTTGAACGAGATGGCGCCCCGATTGCTGACAGGAGCCGGATGTGACGTGGGTCACCGAACCAGGGCGAGCGTCTGAGCCTCCGAGAGGTGCTTGAGCCTGCCCGCGACAGTCGAGACGGTGCCGAGCCGCGCCGAGCTGACCGCGGCCGTCACCGCGCTCGCCACCCTGGCCTACGGCCTGCCGCTCGACCACCCGCTGCGCGCCGCCCTGCCCGGCGCGCTCGACGGCCTGCGGCGCCGGCTCGCCGACCCCCGGCTCGTCCTCGACCTCGACCTCGAGTGGGCCGAGTCCGGCGGCTCGACCGCGCGGCGGCTCCGCCAGGCACACGGCCTGCCCGAGGCCGGCGGCTTCGGCGCCGACGGGCTGCTGCGGATCGGCGAAGCGCTCGTCGTCTTCCCCTGGTACGGCGCGACCGAGGCCACCTGGCTGCGCCCCGCCGGCCTCACCGGCCCCGACGACCCCGCCTTCGGCCTCCTCGAGGGCATCCTCGGCGTCGCCCGGGCCCGCTTCTCGCTCAATCAACTGCGCGTCGTCCTCGCGGACGACCTCGGCCGGGCCGTGCGCGCCGGCGGCGAAGGCGCCGCGGGCTACGCCCAGGACCCGCAGCGCAGCGTCCCCCACCTGGTCGCCGAGGCCGCCGCCCGGCACGGCCTCGGCGAGGACGCCGCCGCCGTCTACCTCCAGCTGCTCGCCCTGCCCGATCCCACGGACCGCAACCGCGTCCGCTGGACCGGCTGGAAGCCCGCCAGGGTCCGCCGGGCCAACGCCGAGCTGGCCGCCACCGACCTGGTGGTCACCGCCCAGCGCTCCCGGGCCGGCCGCCGCCTCTTCCTGCCCGGCGGCTGGGCCGAGCACCGCGCCCCGCTGCTGCCCGTCGAGACGTGGAAGGAAGCCCTCCACGGGCCCCACACCGGCACCTGGGGCGTGCCCCACCTGCCGGTCGCCGAGCTGTTCGAACGGGCCTGGGCACGCGTGCTCGACGGCGACGCGCCCGCCTACGAAGAGCTGATCACCCGTGCCACCAGGAAGGGCCGCCGATGACCGCCCCCGCGCCGATCTCCGCCGTACCGCGGCAGATCACCCCGCCCGAGGACGAGTTCGCCACCGAGCTGGCCTTCCTCGCCGCGCACGACGCCGGCCCGCGCCCGCCCGGCTGGCGGCTCACCCCCCGCGCCGTGGTCACCTTCGTGATGGGCAGCGGCGGCCAACCGCTCGCCCTCCCCGAGGAGTCGGCGGCCGCCGCCGAGCTGCCGCGCCGGCTGGTCGTCTCGCAGAAGTTCGTGGGGGAGCGGGCCCTGGTGGAGCGCTGCGTGATCACCCTCGCGGGGGAGCGGGGGCTGCTGCTCGTCGGCGAGCCGGGCACCGCCAAGTCCATGCTCTCCGAACTGCTCTCGGCCGCCGTCTGCGGCACCAGTGCCCTCACCGTCCAGGGCACCGCCGGCACCACGGAGGACCAGCTCAGGTACGGCTGGAACTACGCGCTGCTGTTGGCGAAGGGCCCGAGCCGCGAGGCCCTGGTGCCCTCCCCGGTGCTCACCGCGATGGCCACCGGGGCCGTCGCCCGGGTCGAGGAGATCACCCGCTGCCTGCCCGAGGTGCAGGACGCCCTGGTCTCCCTCCTCTCCGAGCGCCGTGTCGCCGTGCCCGAACTCGCCGGCACCGCGGACGCCCAGCTGCACGCCGCCCCGGGCTTCGCCCTCCTGGCCACGGCCAACCTGCGCGACAAGGGCGTCTCCGAGATGTCCGCCGCGCTCAAGCGCCGCTTCAACTTCGAGACGGTCGGCCCGATCCCCGACCTCGACGTGGAGACCGCCCTGGTGCGCCGCCAGTCCCGGGCCGCCGTCGAGCGCGCCGGCGCGCCCTACCAGGTGGACGACGCCGTCCTCGAAGCCCTGGTCACGGCCTTCCGCGACCTGCGTGACGGGCGGTCGGCCGAGGGCTGGGAGGTGGAGCGGCCCACCAGTGTGATGAGCACCGCGGAGGCCGTCTCGGTCGCGGGCTCGCTCGCCCTCGCCGCCGCCTACTTCCCCTCCGAGCGGGACGTACTCGGCCTGCTGCCTGGCCACCTGCTCGGCGTGATCCGCAAGGACGAGCCGGCCGACGCCGCCTGCCTCCGCGGCTACTGGGACGGAGCGGTCCGCCGCCGCGCCGAGCAGGGCTCGCAGACCTGGCGCACCCTCTGGGACCTCCGCTCGGCCCTGGAGGACTGACGGCGATGACCACCGCCCACCCG
>NZ_SMKI01000748.1 GCF_004348415.1 Streptomyces hainanensis | reverse complement strand
CGGCGGTGACCCCGCCGCCCACCGCTCGACCCCGCACCCGGCCGCCTGTCGTCCGGAAGTCCGCCCCTGTCAACGGGCTCCCTCCCCGAACCTGGCCGTCTGCGCGCGCCGGGCGGCGTCGGCCGCGTCGCCCGCCGCCGACCAGTCCTTCGGCCGGAACCCCTGGAGGATTCGCTGGGCCGGCGCCCACCCGAGCCAGCCGGGAGCGTCCCACCCCGGGGGGCCCGTCAGGTCCTGGACCGCCAGGTAGTGGTCGATCCGCACCCGGTCCCAGGCGTGGACGACCAGGCCGTCCCCGACGCACAGCCCCACGTGCCCCCAGTTCCGCCGACGACCGAGCAACTCCCCGCCGCTGTCGTAGAAGGCGAAGGCCCCGGCCGGCGGCACCCCGGTGTTGTCCCGTGCCGCGTACAGCTCGGCGGACTCCCGGGCGAAGTCGCCGCCGAAGACCTCCAGGTGGTTGGGCCGCTCGTAGGCGTCCTCCACGAAGGCCAGACACCGCGAGGCGTAGGCGGTCGACCCGAGGTGCCCCCTCGCCCAGCCGACGGCGTTCTCGACACAGCCCTGCCAGTCCTGATCCACGGCACTCCCCGGTCGCTCCAACGGGCGGCCTCGAAGGCTAGCCCCGAACCGGCGACCGGCGGCAGCGGTTTTCCGCGCCGCCCGACCTCGTGCCCCCTGACCTCGTGCCGCTTGACCTTGCCACGGTGACAAGGTCTTCACTGCGGTCGAGGAGGTGGTCCCGATGACCAGGCCGAACGAGGACACGAACGAGAACCCGAACGAGGACCCGCACCACGCGCGAGCCCTCCGGGGGCTGGCGGACGACAGCGCGTCGGTCCGCCTGCGGGCGGCACTGGCCGTCGGCACGACCCCTGACCCGCGGTCCGTCCCCACGCTCGTCGAGCGCTGCGCCGTCGAACCCGACTTCTCCGTGCGCGAGATGCTGACCTGGGCACTCACCCGCCACCCGGCGTCGGCCACGGTCCCGGCGCTGGTCCGCGAGGTCCGCGAGGTCCGCTCGGAACGCGCCCGGGCACGGAGCCAGGCGCTGCACACGCTGTCCAAGATCGGGGACCGGCGGGCGTGGCCGGCGATCACCCCGGCGCTGCTCGCCGACCCCGACGACGAGGTGGCCAGGAGCGCCTGGCGGGCGGCGGTCGTGCTGGTGCCCGAGGGCGCCGAGCGCGGGCTGGCCGTACTGTTGGCCACACAGCTCGGGCGCGGCGCACGCGGGACGCGGCTGAGCCTCAGCCGGGCGCTGATCGCGCTCGGCGAGGCGACGTCGCCCGTCCTGGGCGCCGCGACGACGGACCCCGACCCCCGCGTGCGGGCGCACGCGATCGCCACGGAACAGCTGTGGCGCGACCCCGACGCCGGCTTCGAGTTCGCGATCGAGGAGGCGAAACGGATCATGGCGGTTGGCGATGCTGATCGGTGACGTCGCACGACGATCCGGGGTCAGCGCCCGCATGCTCAGGCACTACGAGACGCTCGGCCTGGTGCGGCCGACGGGCCGCACCGGCTCCGGCTACCGGGAGTACTCCGACGAGGACATCCGGCGCGTCTTCCACATCGAGAGCCTGCGGTCGTTGGGTCTTTCGCTGCGTGACGTCGGGCGTGCCCTCGACGACCCCGACTTCGCGCCCGCGGAGCTCGTCGACGACCTCGTCCGCCGGACCCGTGACCGCATCGCCGCGGAGACGGAACTGCTCACCCGACTCCACCGGATCAACGCCGCGGAACCCGCCGACTGGGCGGACGTCCTCCGGATCGTCGCGCTCCTCCAGGCGCTGCGGTCGACGAGCGCGGGGGCGCGCCAGCGCGCGGCCCTCGCCTCGGTCGAGGCCGTCCCCGTACCGGTGGAGGCACTGGTCGAGGCGGTGCTTGGCGAGCCGGACCCGAACGTCGCGGGAGCCCTCCGCTGGGCGCTCGCCCCCTCGGGCGAGGACGCGCTGCCCCCGCTGGCGAAGGGCCTCCGCTCACCCACGGCCGAGGTGCGGCGACGCGCCGCCAGGACCATCGCCGAACTCCCGACCGACGGGGCGACCACCGTGCTGCGGACCGCCCTCACCGACCCCGACACCGACCCCACGGTCCGCGGCCACGCGGCGCTGGCGCTCGGCGCACGCGGCGTGGCCGACGCCGTCCCGGTGCTCCTCGACCTGATCGTCGAGGGAAGGAACGACACCGAAGCGGCCGACGCGCTGAGCAGGCTGGCGAGCGACCCCGCGACGGCGGACCGGATCGCCACCGACCTCGTCTCCCGCCTTGCCCACCCCACCAC
>NZ_SMKI01000747.1 GCF_004348415.1 Streptomyces hainanensis | reverse complement strand
GTGCAGGGTCCGTGGGTGCAGGGGGCAGGAAGGCAGGGGTCAGACGCCCGGCTGCCGCGCCGGCTCGCACGGCGCCTCGGCCGCGGTCGGCGCCGCCTCACCGGCGGGCGCCGGCCGGTGGCCGGTGTCCAGGACGCGCGAGGTCAACAGGATCACCAGGCCGGCGAGCGGCACCACGGTCAGGCCGAGCCGGATCGAGTGGGCGTCCGCGATCAGCCCCACCACGGGCGGCGAGACCAGGAAGCCGATGCGCATCAGGAACGCGGCCACGCTGATGCCGACGCCCGGCGAGAGGCCCGGCACCTCGTCGGCGGCGTGCAGCGCGGCCGGGATCAGCGTCGCGATGCCCAGACCGGCGAGGCCGAAGCCGACGATGGTGCTCGGCACCGAGGGCCACAGCAGCGCCGCGCCCATCCCGGTGACCACCAGGACACCGCCGATCCTGGCCGTCGTCCGGTCGCCGAGCCGCTGGACCACCCGGTCGCCGAGCAACCGGCCCACGGTCTGGGTGCCCTGGAGCGCCATGAAGGCCAGCCCGCCGACGAACGGGCCGGCCGCCAGCTCGTTCCGGAGGTACACCGCGCCCCAGGAACTGGGCGCGTCCTCCACGACCACGGTGGCCGCCGTCATCAGCCCGAGCACGGCGAACGCCACCAGCACCGGCCGGCTCAGCCAGACCCGGCCGGCGCTCGTGGCGCCGGCGGCGGACGCCGCGGCCGGTTCGCGCTCGGCGTCGTCGGGTCCCGGCAGCAGGAACCGCGAGGAGACCAGGGCCGAGGTCACGGCGACCGCGCCGACCAGGCAGAGGTGGACGACGAGCGGCAGCTCGAACTGCGCGGCCGCCGCGCCGGTCACGCCGCCCAGCACCGCCCCGACGCTCCACAGCCCGTGGAACGCGTTCAGTATCGACCGGCCGTAGCGCCGCTGCACCCGCATCCCGTGGGCGTTCATCGCCACGTCGTTGGTCCCGTCGAGGCCGCCGGCGACGAAGATCGCGGCGCACAGCACGGCGAAGCCGGGCGCGGCGCCGACCAGGACGATGTTGACGCCCATCAGCACCTGGCTGACCACCGCCGTGCGCGCCGAGCCGAATCGTTTGATCAGCGGCCCGGCGGACAGGCCGAGCACCAGCGCGCCGAGCGGCATGGCGGCGATGGCCGTGCCGAGGGCGGCGTTGGAGAGGCCGAGCTCGGCCTTGATCTCCGGATAGCGCGGGACGACGTTGGAGAAGACGAATCCGTTGACGAAGAACAGCGCGGCGACGGCGAGCCTGGCCCGCACGGGCCGGGTGCCGTCGGAGGCGGTGCGGGACATCGTGTTCTCCGATGGGCGCGAGCGGGGCGGGCGACGGGCATGCTGAGGAGGGCCGCGCCCGGTGGCGCGCCCCGCCGGAGTGTACGTCCGCCCCGCACGCCCGGGCCACGGGATTCTCGCCCCGCGGCACGGGCGACGCGGGGTCACCCCCCGAGCCTCAGCCCCAGATGGCCTCGGCCCACTCCGGGTGGTCGACGAAGGGGTTCCGGTTGCCCTGGTACTCGTCGTGGATCAGTTCGTTGCGGCGCTCCTCGAAGGCCGACGGCGGGTCGAGCTCGTTCCACTCCAGGAGGGTGGAGAGCCGGCCGTGGAGGGGGCGGCTGCCGTTGTTCACCGCGTCGTTGAGTTCGAGGTCGGCGAAGCCGTCCCCGCCCTCGTAGCGCACCGCCATGTAGAAGAGCATCCTGGCGATGTCGCCCTTGTCCTGGTCGCGCGGCTCCCAGGAGTCGGAGTCCGTGTAGTTGCCGGGGGCGTTGGAGACCGGTGAGCCGCCGTCGTCGAAGTCCTTGTTCCCGCGCGAGCTGTTGACCTGCACGTCGGCGGCGCGCAGGTGGTGGACGTCGGTGCCGGGGCCGCGCCCCGTGCCGAAGTCCCCGTGGGACTGGGCCCAGACGTGCTCCCGGTTCCAGTCGCCGACGTTGCCGCCGTTGCGGTCGGCGGAGCGCGACTGGCCGGTGTAGAGCAGGACGACGTTGGCGGGGTTGGCCGGGTCCTGGTCGGTGTCCTTGAGCGCGTCCCAGACCTGGGCGTAGGTGAGGGTGGTGACGCCGGTGCTGACGATCTCGTGCAGCGCGTCCTTCAGCGCGTCGCCGCTGAGGCCGAGCGCGTCCTCGTAGTAGGCGTCGTCCAGGGCGGCGGCCGCGGGCGCGGCGGCGGGCGCCGGCTGGGCCACGGTCGCGGTGGCGAGCGGCAGTGGGGATATGAGGGCGATGGTGACGGCGCCGGTCAGCAGGGTCCGGTGCATGGGGGGCCTTTCGGGGTGGTGG
>NZ_SMKI01000746.1 GCF_004348415.1 Streptomyces hainanensis | reverse complement strand
GTCCCGGCCCCCGCCGGCGCCCAGGACAGCAGCGACCGGGCCGCCGCGGTGCTCGGGGCCACCGGGGGCCTGGTCGTCGTCGACCCCGACGGCCGGCTCTGGGCCAGGACCGCCCGCCAGCGCGGCAAGCTCGGCCCCGTCCACGTCTACGACCCGGGGCACGCCACCGACAGCCCCAACCGCCTCCGCTGGGCGCCCCAGCGCGGCTGCGAGGAGATGCCCCTCGCGCGCCGCCGTGCCGCGGCGCTCCTCGCGCCGGTCCGCCCCCCGGAACCGGTGTTCCGGCTGGACGCGGAGACGGCCGAGGTCGTGCTCCGCTGCCACCTGCACGCCGCCGCCCTGGCGGGCGAGCCCATCCAGCAGGTGCACCGCTGGTCCCAGGGCCGCTCCGCGGGCACCCCGGGCAAGATCCTCCGCACCCACCCGCGCGCCGCCGGTGGCGCCTCGATGGAGTTGGAGAGCGCCCTCACCGCCCACCCCGGCCGGCGCGACGCGGCGCTCCTGCTCATCGGCCGCGCCCTCGGCGGCCTCGACCAGCTGCACATCCGCCAGTCCTGCACGCCGGGCCGCGTCGACACCCTGGCCCTCGACAACCTGGCGGGCGAGGGCGCCACCCTCTACGTCGTCGGCGACCAGCGGGAGACGGCCGCCCTGCGCTCCGCCCTGGTCGACGAGCTCACCGCCGCCCGTCCCGGCGCCCTCACCGTCGTCGACGGCGGCTGATCCCGCCCTGTCAGTGCCGGGTGGCACACTGGGCAGCGTGAACGACGAGGCACGATGGATACCAGGGACCTGGTGAGGCTGCGCCGGGCCCGCGACCTCATGGACCGGCACTACGCCAGGCCGCTCGACGTCGCGGCCCTGGCCAGGGTCGCTCTGATGTCCCCCGGGCACTTCTCCCGCAGCTTCCGCGCCGCCTACGGCGAGACCCCCTACGGTTATCTGATGACGCGCCGCATCGAGCGCGCCAAGGCCCTGCTCCGCCGGGGCGATCTCACCGTCACCGAGGTCTGCTTCGAGGTCGGCTGTTCCTCGCTCGGCTCGTTCAGCTCCCGTTTCACCGAGCTGGTCGGCGAGAGCCCCAGCGTCTACCGGGCCCGCCACCACAACGTCGATGCGGCCATTCCGGCGTGCTTCGTCAAGATCTTCAGCCGCCCGATCAGGAATGGAGAAGGCACCGCGGCCGCCGACACGTAGCGTGCGACGCATGGATCTGACGCTCTCTCACTGCTTTCTTCCCATCGACGACCACGACCGGGCGATCGCCTTCTACCACGAGGCACTTGGGCTCGAGGTGCGTTCCGACGTATCGGCGGAGGGCATGCGCTGGGTGGTGGTCGGCTCCCCGGCCCAGCCGGGCGTCAACATCGTGCTGCAACCGCCGGTCGCCAACCCCGACGCGTCGGCCGGCGACAAGAAGGTGATGGGCGAGCTGATGGCCAAGGGGGTGCTGGGCGGCGTCAACTTCGCGACGGACGACTGCGACACCACCTTCGAGCGGGTCCGCGCCGCCGGCGCCGAGGTGGTGCAGGAGCCGATCGACCAGCCGTACGGGGTGCGGGACTGCGCCTTCCGCGACCCGTCGGGCAACCTGATCCGGATCAGCCAGGACCGGGCCTGAGCACCATCTCGTAGGCACCGAACGACAGGTCGTCGGGGTCGGAGTCCCTGACTCCGGTGGGCCGGAAGCCGAGCGACGTGTAGAAGCGGGCGGCCCGGGCGTTGGCCTCGTGGACGCGGAGCCGCACCTCCCGGCCGCCGGCCCAGTCGATGGCCGCCCCCATCAGTCGGGCGGCCAGCCCGGTGCCGCGGTGCTCGGGAAGCAGATACACGCCCACGACCTGGGCCCACCGCTCCTCCCGGCACACGCCGACCATGCCGGCCCAGGCGCCGCCGTCGAGTTCGCCGGCGAACACCACGGTGCCGCGCCCGGCGGCCCGCCGTTCCCATTCGACCCGGGTGAGCTGGAGGGCCTCCTCGTAGGGCTCGAAAAAGGCCACCGGCGCGACGGGATCGCTCAGGGCTGCCAGCCGCAGCGTCCTGAACTCCCGCCAGTCCTCACGGCTCGACCGCCGGATGGTGTACACCATGCGGTCGATGCTTTCACCGGAGCCGCCCACCCGCAACACACGTAGGGCCCGTTGGTTTCCCAACGGGCCCTACACATACAAAAATTGTCCGGCGGCGACCTACTCTCCCACACGGTCCCCCATGCAGTACCATCGGCGCTGGCAGGCTTAGCTTCCGGGTTCGGAATGTAACCGGGCGTTTCCCTACCGCCATGACCACCGGAACCCTTAGA
>NZ_SMKI01000745.1 GCF_004348415.1 Streptomyces hainanensis | reverse complement strand
GGCCTGGGGGGCGGTCACGGAAGCAGCCAATCGACGGGGCGTTGCTCGGAGAGGCGGATCGTGCCGGTGACGGGCGTCCGCGAGTCGACGGCGAACGGCGGCCCCGCGTCGGACGACCAGCGGTAGCCGGACTCGGTGGCGGGGGCGGTTTCGAGCTCGACGAGCACGGCCACCGGGTTGCCCTGGGCGGCGAAGCCGGCCGCGAGTTGCTCGTCGCCGAGGAAGCCGGCGAGTTGGGCCTGGGTCTGGGGCGCGCCGCCCACCGCGAGGACGCGGCCGCGGAGCACGCCGAACCGGTCGCGGGGCACGGACTGGACGTCGAGGTCGACGCGGGCGCCGGCGGGGATCGCCGCGGCGCTGCCGCCCGGCAGGTAGAGGACGGCGACCAGCGGCTCGTCCAGGTCCGTGCGGTGTTCGAGGGTGGCCACCTCGGCGCCGGCGGTGACGACGGCGCCCTCGCGGGCCAGCAGGGCGGTGACCCGGCCGCCGGCGACGGCCGGCACCTCGCGGTCGCCGTCCTCGGTGGCGACCCGGAGCAGCGGGTCGCCGGGGGCGAGGACGTCGCCCTCGGCGGCGAGCACGCGGGTGACCTGTCCGGCCACCGGGCTCTCCAGTACGTAACTCCCGTCCGGCGGGGTGAGGATGCCGGGCGCCGACTGGGTGGCGGACACCGAGCCGGTGAAGGCCCAGTAGGCGGCGGCCGTCATCACGAGGAGGGTGACGGCGAGGACGAGCCGGCCCGGCGGGCGGGCGAGGCGTACCGGCAGGTCGAGTTCCTCGGGCGAGCGCAGTCTGGCGAGCGCTTCACGGCGAAACTGCATGGGCCCTTCCGGAATTCCGCTTGGCCGTTCGTGATGTGGCGCGGTGGAGTGCGGTGCGGTGCGGTGCGGTGGAGTGCGGTGCGGCAACGTGCCCACCGGCGGCGAGGACGGTGGCGCGGCAACGTGCCCACCGGCGGCCATGAACCCCGGCGGAGAGGGGGCCGGGGTTCATGGCGCGTGGTGCCCGGGGGTGGTGCTCAGAGGCCGGCGAGACCGGTGACGGCACCGGTGTTCACGTTCACGCCGGTGAGGGCGGAGACCTCGCCGGTCACGCCGCCGGCCAGGCCCTGGACGAAGCCCACGGTCTCCAGGGAGCCCAGGGCGCCGGCCACGTCGCCGGTCACGGCGCCCACCAGGCCACCGGAGACGGAGGCGACGCCCGCCACACCGCCGGCGACGGCGTCCAGCTCGGTGTCGGCGATCTCGCGGGTCTCAAGGTCGTTACGCAAGGCGTTGGTCCCTTCACTTGGATAAATCGTCTGAACAAAGGTGAACGCGCGGGGAATTCGAGGCAGTGGCCATGACGACAGTCGCCGTTGGAGACGTGCGACGCGTCGGCCGCCGTGCTGCCGAATGCCGCGGCGCGGCGATGTAAACACGGGGCGCGAGGTCCGATCCAGTGTCGGCGGGCGCGCCGGGCGGCGGGGGCGGCGCGGGCGTGCCGCGTTCTTCGCCAAGTGGGTCGGGGTTTTTCGCGTAATCGGTCCCCGGGGCGGCGTGGAGGCCCGGTCGGCGCGGGGCCCAAAGGAATCCGAAGGGGTGGATCGGCGGCATGTCCGACACCTGAGGGATTCCGGACGGATGCGGCCCGGTTGAGGGGTGGACGTGAAGATGCGGCGAAGAGTGTTTGCCGGCCGGGCCGAAGAGGCGGGTTCGAACGGTCGGGCCCGCCGGGTTCCACGACCGTAACTGTACCTTCCGGATGGTACAGTTACGATTATGCGACCAAGCCAGCGAAACCTGATCCTGGACGCCGCGATCCGGGTGACCGAGCGTGACGGCATCACCGCGCTGACCCTGGAGTCCGCGGCCGAGGAGGCCGGCGTCACCAAGGGCGGGCTGATGTACCACTTCCGCACCCGCGACGAGCTGCTGCTGGCGATCCAGCGCCATCTGACCGTGGCCTGGGAGGAGCAGCTGGTGGCCGCGCTCGGGAAGCCCCTCGCCGAGGCGTCCGCCAGGGAGGCCGTCGCCGCCTACGCGCTGTCCGGCGTGGAACCCGGCATGGCCAGGAAGGCGGATCTGGCGTTCATGCTGGAGTCGGTCGCCCGCCCCGAGCTGGCCGAGGTGTGGGAGGAACTGATGCGCCGCTGGGCCCCGGCGCCCGCGCGGGCCGAGCCGGCGGACGTCGACCTGCTGCTGGCCCGGCTCGCGGTGGACGGCCTGTGGCTGTACGAGGCCACCGGCGGCCCGTCGCTGACCGAGCCGGTCAGGGCGGCGCTGCGGAGGCGCGTCGCGGAGCTGGTGGGGGAGCGGGCCGGGGA
>NZ_SMKI01000744.1 GCF_004348415.1 Streptomyces hainanensis | reverse complement strand
GAAGGGGGACCTCGCCGAGTCCCTGTTCCTCGACCTCACGGAGATCGCCGAACCGTTCGGCGACGACCTCCTGCGGCGCGGGCCCTACAGCCTGAACGGTCGTCTCTACGGCCTGGACTCCGACGCCCCGATGTAGGACGCGACCGCCGCCGGTGCCAGGTGCGACCGGCCCACCCGGTCGAGGCCGAGCGCCAGCAGGACCAGGCCGGCGGTCGCCACCAGTTCGCCGAGCCACAGGTGGGCGGCGAAGCGGTCGGTGGTGGCGAGGGCCATCGGCGGTCGGGCGAACATCGCGTCCGCCAGCACCGCCCCGGCGACCGCGCCCGCCACCTGGGCGGGCGCGTAGCCGGCCACGTCGCGCAGGCGCGGGCCGGTGCCCGTGCGACGGCCCACGAGGTGGGCGGCGAGCGAGACCAGCGGGTTGAAGTGGGCGCCGGAGACCGGCCCGAGCAGAGCGATCAGCGTGCCGAGGCCGAGGACGGTCGCGAGGGAGTTGGCGAGCAGCCGGACGCCGGCGTCGTCGGTCAGCTCGGCGGCCTGGATGCCGGAGCCGACCACCACCGCGACCAGCGCGGCCGTGCCGATCGCCTCGGCCGCCGCGCGCCGCGCCAGGGACGGCGGGGGGCCGCTCACGCCGGGGTCAGGAGCGGCGCGGCGAGGCGGGCCAGGGCGGCGGGCCGCACCCGGTAGTAGACCCAGGTGCCGCGCCGTTCGGAGTCGACGAGGCCGGCGTCGCGCAGCACCTTCAGATGGTGGGAGATCGTCGGCTGGGAGACGTCGAAGCGGCCGGTCAGGTCGCAGACGCACGCCTCGCCGCCCTCGTGCGAGGCGATCAGGGAGAGCAGCCGCAGCCGGATCGGGTCGGACAGCGCCTTGAACATCCGGGCCAGCTCGGCGGCGTCCGCCTCGCCGAGCGGCTCCCGGACCATGGGGGCGCAGCAGACGGCGGTCTGGTCGAGCAGCGGGAGTTCGGCTTGCTTTGACATGGATCTATATTGACTCCCGTCGAAGCAAATGCCAAGCTCGACTGCATCGACAGTTATCGATGCAAGGAGTGGTTCCGCATGTCCCGCGTTCAACTGGCCCTGCGCGTCAGCGATCTGGAGGCGTCGATCGCCTTCTACTCCCGCCTCCTCGGCGTCGAACCGGCCAAGCGCCGCCCCGGCTACGCGAACTTCGCCGTCGCCGAGCCGCCCCTGAAGCTCGTGTTGATCGAGGGGGAGGCCGGGGAGGCGGCCACCCGGCTCGATCACCTCGGCGTCGAGGTGGCCGACGGCGCGGAGGTCGCCGTCGCGGCCGGACGCCTGTCGACGCGGGGGCTGCCCACCGTCGAGGAGAACGACGTCGCCTGCTGCTACGCCGTGCAGGACAAGGTCTGGGTGACCGGACCCGGCGGCGAGCGGTGGGAGGTGTACGCGGTCAAGGGAGACGCCGACACCCGCTGCGGCACCGCCGACACAGTCTGCTGCCGCGCGGCGCAGGCGTAGCCGAAACGGATCGAGCCGTCACCAACCGTAGAATCTCGGCCATGTCCAACGAGTCGAACGTGATCGAATTGGCCCGGTTTCGGATTCTGGACGGGGCCGAGCGGCTGCTGGTCTCCGAGCGGCCCCGGATGATCGAGGCGCTGCACCGGCGGTTTCCCGGGTGCCTGGGCGCCTATCTGACCAAGGAGGACGACGGGAGCTGGCTCGACGTGATCGTCTGGCGGAGCCGGGAGGAGGCCGATGAGGCGGCGCGGATGATCACGACGATTCCGGAGTGCGCCGCCTGGTTCGGGCATATCTCCGAGTCCGGCGGGATCCGGCACGTGGAGGTGGTCGACGCCTGGGTGCCCGGAAGAGCCGGTAGCTGAGCTCGATCAGCGCGGCCGCCACGACCGCGAACCCCACGGCCGTCCACGGGAGGTAGGCGCCGACCAGGCGGAGCGCGAAGAAGTGCTGGAGGAAGGGGACGAGCAGCACCACCGCGAACGCGGCCGCCATCGCGGCGAGCAGCAGGATCCGCCAGCCGGTCAGCGGCCGCGCGATGATGCAGAGCACCCAGAGCCCGATCAGGAACAGGGTGAGCGTCGCGGCGCTGGTCTCCGCCTCCCGGGACGAGGCGGAGCCGCCGTAGTGGGCCCTGGCCAGCAGGTAGACGCCGATGGTGGCGGCCCCGGCGATCAGGCCGAACGGGAGGGCCAGGCGGAGCACCCGGGGCACGAAGCCGGCGCGGGCCCTCGCCGTGTTGGGGGCCAGGGCGAGGAAGAACGCGGGGGTGCCGATGGTCAGCGCGGACAGCAGCGTGAGGTGGCGGGGGAGGAA
>NZ_SMKI01000743.1 GCF_004348415.1 Streptomyces hainanensis | reverse complement strand
GGGGTGGTCAGGCCGCGGTCACCAGGAGGTCGCGCAGCCGCTCCCGCTCGGGGTCGGTCGCCCCGAGCCCCTCTCCCAGGTACCGGTCGAGCCCGCCCCAGCTCGCGTCGATCTGCTCGAAGGCGGCCTCCAGGTACTCGGCGCGGGCGTCGAACAACGGCGCCAACAACCCCTCGACCTCCGCCACCTCGGCCGGCAGCGCCGGCCGACCGTCGCCCGGCCGCCGCAGCCGGTACCTGCGGTGCGGGGCGTTCGACTTCAGGTAGTCCGCCACGATCGCCGAACGCTCCACGCCGACGGCGAGCAGCACCAGCGCCACCGTGAGCCCCGCCCGGTCCTTGCCCGCCGCGCAGTGCAGCAACGCCGGGACGCCGCCGGCGGACAGCGTGCGCAGCACCCGGCCGTGCTCGGCGGTCCGGTCGAGCACCATCCGCCGGTAGGAGGCGATCATCATGCCGGGCGCCTGCCGGCCGGTGAGTTCGGCGCGCAGCTCGGCCAGGCTGCCGTCCCGCACCAGCGTCCAGAACGCCGCGCCTTCGGCCGGATCGTTGAGCGGGATGTTGACATGCCGGACCCCGGGCAGCGCCACGTCGTGGCCGTCGAGGTCCTGATCCGCCGCGTTGCGGAAGTCGAAGACCGTGTGCAGCCCCAGCGCGCCGAGGAACGCCTGGTCGGCGTCCGTGGCGTGGGCCAGGTGACCGCTGCGGAACAGCACCCCGTGTCGCACCCGCCGCCCGTCGCCCGTCGGTAGCCCGCCCACGTCGCGGAAGTTGACCACTCCGGTGAGCACGGGTTCGGCGGACTGTCGGGTCACGGGTCCTCCCTGGTGCGGGGCGAAGGTCCCCCGACCCTACGACAGGGCCATCCGATAAACCATTGATCCCGGTCGATATCCGGTCAATGCCGTCCGGTCGGCGAACCGGGGTCAAACGCGGCCCGGCCGATGTCACTCGATGGAAGGTGGCGAGGGGTGGCGATTGCGCGAACCGTGCCTCTCCGCAACGCCTTTGACGCATAGCGTGGCCTTACGCATGATGAACCGCCCGATAAGGACACCAATGCCCGAACAGCTACGCCACGGGGCACGCTCCGCCCGCCACAGCAGGCTGGCCGTCCCGGGACCGAGCCGCACGGAGCCGGGGACCAGACGCCGGCTGCTGTGCCTCGCCCTGCTACCCGCCGCGCTCGTGGCCGTCGTCGCGACGGGCGTCGTGGGCTATCTGCTCAGCGGGCCCCGACAGGTGCCGGGCGGCGGAGCCGCCCTGGCCTGCGTCCTGGTCGGGGCCGCCGTGCTGTCCTGCGCCGTGGCGGCGAGCGCCGCCGTGGCCGCCGTGTGCGAGGCCGGTGCCCTGCTCGCCCGGCTCACCCTGCTGCGCCGGCAGGCCACCAGGGTCCGGGTCGAACTCCAGGCGCTGCTGCGCAAGGTGGAGCGCGGCGAGCGGCTCAAGCCGCCCGAGGGGCCGCCGCCCGCCGAGCCGGAGGAGGCCCCGCTCGACCAGCTCAGGCACGAGATCGCCACCGCCGGATACGCGGCCGAGGCGGCCGTGGCCCAGGCGGCCACCACGGGTCTGGCGGGCGGCGGCGACGAGCGGGTCGAGGTCTTCGTCAACCTGGCGCGGCGCATGCAGTCGTTCGTGCACCGGCAACTCGAGTACCTCGACGAGCTGGAGAACGACGTCGAGGACCCCGACCTGCTCAAGGGCCTCTTCCAGATCGACCACCTGGCCACCAGGATCCGCCGGCACGCCGAGAACCTGGCGGTGCTCGGCGGCGCCATCTCCCGGCGCCAGTGGAGCCGCCCGGTCTGCATGTCCGAGGTGCTGCGGTCCTGCATGGCCGAGGTCGAGCACTACTCGCGGATCCGTCTCGTGCCGCCCATCGAGGGCACCGTGCGCGGCCACGCGGTCGCCGACGTCGTCCACCTGCTCGCCGAACTCGTGGAGAACGCCACCGAGTTCTCCGCCCCGCAGACCCAGGTTCTGCTCCGCGTCCAGCGGGTGACCGCCGGGATGGTCATCGAGGTGGAGGACCGTGGCCTCGGCATGACCGCGGCCGAGCAGAACCGGATGAACGCGGTGCTCTCCGGCGCCGAGCGGCTCGACGTGGCCCAACTGCTGGAGGACGGCCGGGTGGGCCTCTTCGTGGTCTCCACGTTGGCCAGGCGGCACGACGTCGTGGTCCAGTTGCAGAGCAACATCTACGGCGGCGTCCAGGCCGTGCTGGTGCTGCCGCACGAACTGCTCGGCGAGGAGTCGGAGGGCGTCTACGTGCCGACCGGCCGGCCCGCCGTGCCGCCGCCGCCCCCGTACCC
>NZ_SMKI01000742.1 GCF_004348415.1 Streptomyces hainanensis | reverse complement strand
TCTACCTGGTGCGCAGGCGCAGCGCGTCCTGATCGGTGCGTCCGACGCGGGTGCCGGTCGCCGTCGTTCCGCCGGCGGACGGCAGCCGACGACTCGCAATGCGCCTACGGAGCGGGGCGGGCACCCCCGGCGGCACCAGGGCCGCGATCAAGGTGATCCGGGAGGACATCGCCGACGAGCCCGGCGCGCTCGCCCGGTTCCGCCGCGAGGTGGCCACCGTGCGGGCGGTCCGCAGCCCGTTCACCGCCAACCTGATCAGCGCCTCGCTCGACTCCCCGCCCTACTGGCTGGCCACCGAGTTCGTACCCGGGCCGACGCTGCTGCGGGCCCTGCGGGACGGGCCGTTGGCGCCCGAGCTGTGCACCGGGCTCTTCGCGGCCCTCGCCGAGGGGCTCGCGGCGGTGCACGCGCAGGGCGTGGTGCACCGCGACCTCAAGCCGCACAACGTGATGCTGGCGCCGAACGGGCCGAGGCTGATCGACTTCGGGATCGCCCGGGCGGCCGACCAGACCCAGCTCACCAGAACCGGGCAGGCGCCGGGCACGCCCGGGTTCACGGCGCCCGAGGTGCTGCTCGGCGGCGAGGCGGGGCCGGCCGCCGACGTCTTCGCGCTGGGCGCGACGATGGCGACCGTGGCCACCGCCCGCGCGCCGTACGGCGGCGGGGAGTGGCCGGCCGTCAGCTACCGGGTGGTCCACGGCGAGATCGACGTCGACGGCGTCCACCCCGGTCTGGCGGCGCTGATCCGGGACTGCGTGGCCCGCGAGCCGGCCGACCGGCCGGCGCCGGCGGACATCATCCGCCGCTGCGGGGTGAGTTGGTCCCTCGCCGACCTGCCGACCTACCGGGCCCTCAACGACCTCGGCGAGCCGGCCCCGCACGACCTCCCCACGGCCACGGCGGCCGGCCTCGTCCCGAGCAGGCCGACCACCACCACCGCAGCCGGCGGTCGCGGCCGCCGCTGGCAGGTCGTCGGCGCCGGCCTGGCCGTGGCGGCACTCCTCGCGACCGTCGGCGTCTGGCTCGGCACGCGGGACGACGGCACGGGCGGCACGGGCGGCACCGGCGCCGACGCCGACACCGGTCAGGGCGACGACCGGGACACGGCCGGCGAGGAGACCACCTCCTCCGGCGTCCAGGGCGCCGAGGGCTCCGAGGGCGCCGACGACGACTCGGCGGCCACGGGCGATCCGCTGGATTTCGGGCCGGAGTTCCACGCCACCGACATCTGGGATCCCGCCATCGAATCCTGCCGGCAACCTCCGGAGGAGCGGGTGGAGCAGTGGCAGTGGAGTGTCGACACGACCACGACGCCGGGCGAGGCTGAGATCGGCTGGCGGTTGAAGCTCGACCTCGGCGAGGCTTCGGCCCCCTACCAGGTGGCGGCGGCCGTGCGGCCGCCTGGGCTAGAGGAGGGCAATGCGGGCATCGGCACCTTCTACGTGTCAGGGGTCTCCGACCTGCACGACCCGGATCCCCTGGAGTGGCGGTACGTGTCCTACCCCGACGACTTTCCCGGCGCGCCCGCGCTCGACGACGTGGCGGGCGACTGGACGGTGCTCTGGTTGCACGTCACCTCGGACGAGGACGCGGCGAGCGTCGCGTGTGACGGGTTCAGCACCCCCCAGGCTCGTCAGAATCCCTGAAAACGGGGAGAGTTGGGGGCATGCGGAAAATCCTGCTGTGGGCCGGCGCCGGGTTCGGGTCGCTCGTGTTCTTCATGGCGCTGCTCGTCGTCGGCGTCTACGGCGCCGCTGCCGGGCTGCTCGGCGGTGGCGGTGGCCGAGGGGGCGGTCAGCTCGCCACCAACTCCGTCCCCGCCGAGTACGCGGCGCTGGTGCAACAGTGGGGCAACCTGTGCCCGACGCTCTCCCCGGCGCTGCTGGCCGCCCAGCTCAACCAGGAGAGCGGCTTCCGCACCGACCGGACCAGCCCGGCCAACGCCCAGGGCATAGCGCAGTTCATCCCCGGTACCTGGGCGACCCACGGCATGGACGCGAACAACGACGGGGTCGCGGACGTCTGGGACCCGGAGGACGCCATCCCGTCCGCCGCCAGCTACGACTGCTCCCTGGCCGGCTACGTCGACGACGTGCCGGGGGATCCGGTGGACAACATGCTGGCGGCGTACAACGCCGGGCCCTACGCCGTGATCCAGTACGGCGGGGTGCCGCCGTACACCGAGACCCAGAACTACGTCCCGGCCCTCGGTCTGGCGGGCTGCCTGGTGCTGGCCTTCGCGTTGCCGCCGGCCTCGGTGCTCGCCGGCGCCTCGGTGCTCGCGGCCGGCGCGGCCGGCTACCTCGTCCGCCGCCGCGTCGCC